>JAYUBN010000083.1:0-5938 GCA_043740855.1 Sphingomonadales bacterium
GCGACGTTTCCGCCTATAACGCCAGCAAGGGTGCGGTACGACTGTTCACCAAGGGCATCGCCGTCGAATTCGCCACCAAAAAGACGCCGATCCGCGCCAATTCGATCCATCCCGGGTTTGTAGTGACACCATTGTTGCAGGCCGGCTTTCAGCGCTGGGTGGACAAGGGCGCGGCGCCCAGTTCGCAGGTGCTGATCGATATGATGTCGGCGACCACGCCGATCGGGCGTTTGGCCGATCCTGCCGAAATTGCCGGCGCCGCCTTTTTCCTCGCTTCCGAAGACAGCAGTTACATGACCGGCTCCGAAGTCGTCGTCGATGGCGGCTGGACCGCGCAATAAGGATGCATTCCCGATGAGGATTTTGGCATGACGATAACGCTTGATGACGTGGTCGCGGTCGTAACCGGTGCGGCGGGCGGCATCGGCCGCGAGGTGGTCAAGGCGATGAAGGCGGCGGGGGCGACGGTAATCGCCACCGATCTGCCCCACGATGCGACAATCGCAGGCGCCGATCATTACCTGCACCACGACGTCACCAGCCCCGAAGGTTGGGCCGCTGTCGAGGCGCTGGTCCGGGCAAATTACGGGCGGCTGGACGCGCTGGTCAACGTTGCCGCCATTTCGGTAGTCGGCAAGATCGAAACCACGCCGCTGGCCGAATGGCACCGGATCAATGCGACCAATGTCGACAGCGTGATCATCGGCACGCAGGCGCTGCTTGAATTGCTCAAGGCGGGCGGGCAGCACCGCCCCGGCGGCGCGTCGATCGTCAATTTCTCCAGCGTTGGGGGCCTGCGCGGCGCGGCGTTCAACGCGGCCTATTGCACCAGCAAGGCGGCGGTAAAGATGCTGTCGAAATGCATGGGCATCGAATTTGCAGCTTTGGGCTACAACATTCGCTGCAACAGCGTGCATCCTGGGGGGGTCGAAACCCCCATGCTGATGAATATCATGGACAGTTATGTCGCACTGGGCGCGGCACCCTCGCGTGAGGTGGCGATGCAGGGCATGATCGCTGCGCACCCGATCGGGCGGCTTGGTCGGCCAGACGAGATGGGGGGCGGCGTCGTCTTTTTATGCTCCGACGCGGCCAGTTTCGTGACCTGTTCGGAATTCGTGATGGATGGCGGTTTTACCCAAGTGTAAACTATTCAGCCGCGATCAGCACCGCAAAGCCTGTGTCCGGGTTGGATTTTGCTGCGCGCGCCATGATCGCCCTGAACATTATGTTGCGCAGCAAACTTCAGTCGCTGCCCGCAACCATGTCCGTGAGCAATTCATGGAAGCGCTGCACCCGCTTTTCCTGATTGGGCAGGATGAAGCCCTTGAAGCCACGCGAATTCAGCCCCTGCTGCTGACTGGTACCAATCGACAGATCCTGATCGGCGACATGGCCCACCGACTGCCCATCGCCATAAACGCTGTGGCGCGCGATGGCATCATGATGGAACGGCGCCAGACCAACCGGGGTTTCGATCTGCGTCATGCCGGTAATCGGCGGATAAATGCACCAATGCTGAAAGACGCATTTTTCCGGATCGGTCGGATGCGGTTCGGTGCGCAGAATCTGGCACTGCTCGGGCGACATGGTGATCGTCAGGTTGGGAAACAGCGTGCAGTGAAAGTAATCGACCAGCTGCTGGTCCGTCATCTGGTCGTAATTACCATAACCGCGCTCCGGCCCCAGTTTGCGCTTGGCCGCGATCACGGCGGCGCGAATGTCTCCGGTGCGCCCCTCGTAATCCTCCGGGTCGATCCCCCATGCCCGGGCAACATCATCCAGCGGCGCCGGCACCGCGCCCGAATGAAAATCCTTGCGCGTGGTGGCCTGATGGCCCTTCATCCACATCGCATTGTGCCCGCTCTCGTACATCTCGAACAGCGTGTCTGGCAGCCCGTCGTTGATGAAGGTCGACAGTTCCGGGTGGATCGTCGGCAGGTGATAGCTTTCGTTGAAATTGTCGCGGATGATCTTCCAGTTGAATTCGCAATCGGTCGACAGGTTGAGCACCCGGACCCAGCTTTCCAGGCCATAGCCGGCCAGCCGGTCGGGGAACGGCGCCAGCCATTCGTGCAGCGGCGCAACATCGTCAGCCATGCACCAGAACACGAACGGGCCCCAGGTTTCGCAGCGCAGCGGGGTCAGCGCAACCTTGCCGCAGGGGTTGCCGCCGGCAAAATCGTCGGGGTCCTGCACACGCACCAGCGTACCGCCCAAGCTGAACTGCCAGCCATGATAGCTGCAGGTGATGCGCGGCCCGCTGCCGATATCCCCCAGCACCAGCCGGTTGCCGCGATGCGGGCAGCTGTTGTAAAACGCCTTGATGCTGTCGTCTTCCTGACGCACCATAATGACTGATTCCTTGCCGAAGTTGTGGCGGATCAAATCGCCTGCTTCTTCCAGTTCGGCCAGCATTCCGCCCAGGTGCCAGACCTTGGGCCAGAGGAACTCATTTTCCCGATCCATCCATTCGCGCGAAATATAGCGCTCGGCGGTGATCGTATCGCCCCGCACCGGCTGATCGAAGTCAGGGGAATAGCGCGATAGCATTGCTTCAGCAGTCATTGCGGCATCCTACCCGGTGTTTGGTTCAGCGCGGCCGGCGGGATCGGCCCTAATTCCAACGATCATAAGCGTCCGGCGCATGATCCTCCACTCGCCATTTAGGCAGGCGCGATCGTCGGCGCACCGACGGGCAATAACCGGGTCGCATGGCTTGCCGGCATCGTCTCGGGCAGTGTGCCACGCCTGAAAATAGCATCTGGCCGTGCTGTTGCGGGTTGCAATGGGGTTGCATCATTTTAAACTGTCAGGACGAATAGTTTACGCGAATGTCGAAATGTTCGAACAGGCGTGGATCAATTACTGACAGGAGATGGGCTAATGGCAACTATCGCAATTACCGGGGCCGCACGCGGTATTGGCTTTGAACTGGCAAAGCAGCATATGGCGGCGGGCGACCGGGTATTTGCCCTGGTGCGCGACCCCGCCAAGGCGGCGCAACTCGATGCGCTGGTGGCGGCATCCGCGGGTCAGCTGACGATCCACGCGATGGATGTTGCGAACAATGTTTCGGTCAAGGCGGGCGCTGCCGATACCGGTAGCGAACCGATCGACATTCTTTATAATGTCGCGGGCATTATCGGGACCGCCGCGCCCGAACTGGAAAGTTCCGACTGGGACACCTTCGACGCGACAATCGAGATCTCGCTGAAAGGGCCGCTGCGGGTATTGCAGGCGTTTCTGCCGCGATTGCCGGCCGGATCGAAAGTCATCAATTTTTCCAGCCAGCTGGCGGCCTCGACGTGGCCTTACGGCGGCTATTACGCTTATGGCGCGGCCAAGGCTGGCATGGGCCGGATGATGCGTTCGGTGGCAATCGATCTCAAGGATCGGGGCATCGTCATCGGCATCATTCATCCCGGTTATGTCCAGACCGACATGGGCGGCCCCGATGGCGATATTACGCCACAGGACAGCGCCAGCGCCATACGCAAGCTGGCCAAGGAATGGACCCTCGACCGTTCCGGCGATTTTTATAAGTGGAACGGTGAACCGCATTCCTGGTAAGCCGGTCAGGCCAAGCGGGGATGCTGCTCTTCGACGGGCACTGCCGCGATGGTGGGATCAAGACACGCAGCGCTCGGGATGATTTCGGCATTGGCAACGCGCCGGAAGCGCCCTAGCCGGTCGAAGTGGCTCGGATCGCCAGCGACCCGAGCCGATTTCCCGGACGGCCTGGGTCGTCTTACAACACTGGCACGGGCATGTCTGAATCGTCCTGCAGGTACCAGTTCAGCCATTCATGGAAATACTGGTTGCCGCGTTCGTTCCGGCCAAACACCAGTTCGTCATGCGCGCCGCTTTCCAACCCCTTCTGAATTTCCAGCCCGATCAGATAATCCTCTTTGTAGGTAACGTCGCAGAAGAATGTCATCATCGCTTCGAGGCTGGCGCGATCCGCATCGTCGCGTGGCGCCTCGCGCCGCAGATAATTGAGCACGGTGCGGTTTTTGTCGGGTGTCGGCCCGGGAAACAGCTGTGCGATCTGGGTGATTTCCGGCGCGATGAAAATGGCGACGTTGGGAAAAAATATCCGCACGAAATCGAAGCCGTTGTTTTCCTGTTCGCCCCATTGCGCACGCGGGATTGGGCGCAACGCTTCCGCTATCCGGCGTTGCGGAAACCCGATGCGGATGTTCGGTCCAAACCCTTCGTAATGCATGCAGTTGGACGGGGTGCGCGGATAAATGGTCTCGGGATGGAGCGAGCTGAAATGATAGCCTTCGAGATAGCCATCGAAGGCGATTTTCCAGTTGGCGCCGACGATCTCGCGGCTGCCAAGGTACGACCAGCTTCCAAAGTCCAGTGTCTCAAAATCCTCGAGAAATCCCTGAAAAAAGCTGTCGGTGTCAATCGGTGCGTTCGGTGTCAGGCAGACGAAAATCATGCCCGCGTGCTCTTGGCAGGGTAATTCGCGCAGGCCCATCTCAGCCTTGTTCACTTCACCAAACTTGCCCGCTTCGGAGATGCCGATCAGCTTGCCGTCCAGCCCATAAGTCCAACCGTGGTATTTGCAGGTAAAGCGGGCGCAATTGCCATGGCCGACGCTGGCCACAGGCGCAGCGCGATGAGCGCAGACATTGAGAAATGCGTGGGCCCTGCCCGCCTTGTCACGGTTTATCAAAACCGGGACACCACAGGCATCCATCGCCTTGAAATCGCCCGGTAGCGGAAGTTCGGCGGTGAAGGCGAGCATCAACGGCACCCGCTTGAACACGAGCTCCATTTCGACCAGCCACTGATTGACATCCGTGTAGCTGGTACTGGGTATCCGCATGACCTGTTTGGCATTGTGGGTCTGGTTATTCTCGACGTAGTCAAGCATGATCTCGGCGACGTCGCCAATGCGATCTGCGTGGGTCATAGCGTTCTCCCGTCTTCAGGCTTCATGCCTGGACAACTATTGGCAGAGTGGAGCAAAGATGACGCATCGCGCCTAGCTGGGAAAGGTGACAGGTTACTGATCTTTTCATCAATTGGCTTGGCGCCGATAATTGGCCACACGCAGAAAATGAGCGAAAACCCGCCCCCGCCCTGGTCCTGGCTTGCCCAGCCGATGCCCCATCAGCGCGACTTTGTCGGCAGCGGTGTCTGGGACTTGCACACCATCGCCGATCTGGCCTGTGATCTGGCCACCGCCAATCCCGGGTTCATCGCCTGTGTCGATGGCGACCACATCCTGACCCGCGCGCAACTGGTGGCCGATGCCGAAGCGCTGTCGGCGGCGCTGCACGAACGCGGACTGCGGCCGGGTGATGTCGTGGCTTTCCAGGTGCCCAACTGGCATGAAGCGGCGGTCATCAATCTGGCGGCGGTCATGTCGGGGCTGATCGTCAATCCGATCGTGCCCATTTACCGCGACGCCGAGGTTTCGCAGATGCTCGCCGATTCCGGCGCGCGGGCATTTTTTGGTGCCAAGCGATTTCGAAATTATGATTTCACAGCCATGGCGGTGCGGATCAAGCCACTGTTACCGCACCTGACGCATGTGTTCAGCGTGCGCGGAGAAGGCCCGAACGATTATGCCGCGCTGGTCGGTTCAGGCCGTGCAGTCCCCTTCGATCGTCCGCAAGTCGATCCGCTGGGGGTCAAGATGGTGCTTTATACATCGGGGACTACTGGCAAACCCAAGGGCGTGCTGCACAGCCATGTCACGCTGCAGCGCATCGTCCGCGAAAGTGCGCGGCATTGGGGCGTTCGGCCCGGCGAGGCCACGTTGATGCCGTCGCCCGTCACGCATGTGTCCGGATTTGCCAATGGTCTGGAAATGCCGCTGATCTGCGGCACCCGCACCGTGCTGATGGAAAGCTGGGACGCCGATGCGGCCATGGCGCTGATCGAGCAGCATCAATTGGTCGGCACGGTTGCAGCA
>JAYUBN010000084.1:0-17865 GCA_043740855.1 Sphingomonadales bacterium
ACTTTCGGTTGCACAATACACCAGTTGCACTGGCCGGTCGCCACCGCCGGACATTTGTGCCGGACGGTGCCAGCGACGTCAGCCACCGCGCGGCATAACCGACGAACGTGACAACGCAAATACTGCGCGAGACTGCTGGCGCGAGCAGCGCGATATGCGCATCATCTGCCCGCTCCGAGCTTTTGTTGTCGCATCGATTTAGCCAAAACCGGTAACAACTTTTTAGCACGATGCTCTAATATTGTCAGTGCCGGCGCTTAGGTATAACACATGCGGCATGGGTGAAACGCCAGAACTGCAACCTGCCCCGGATGCAGCCCGGAACGCCGACCAGAACCCGGCTCCGCGCCACACCATCGCGCTGGTCGACGACGATCGCAACATCCTGACCAGCGTGGCGATCGGGTTGCAGGCCGAAGGCTATGCCACCAGGGTCTATGCCGATGGCGAGGCGGCGTTGAAGGCGCTGCTGGAAAATCCGCCTGACCTCGCCGTCTGCGACATCAAGATGCCGCGCATGGACGGTCTGGAGTTGCTGCGCCGCCTGCGCGAAAAATCGGCTCTGCCGGTGATTTTCCTGACCTCGCTGGACGACGAACCGGATGAGGCGCTGGGGCTGGCACTGGGCGCCGACGATTATATCACCAAACCCTTCAGCCAGCGCCTGCTGGTCGCGCGCATCCGGGCGATACTACGCCGCCTGGAATTGAGCCGCATCGAACTGGCCGGCGGCGATGCCACGGCCATGCCGGGCGAACCTTTTCCCGAACCGGTCCGGCGCGGGCGCCTAGTCATGGACCCTGCGCGCCATGAAGTTCTGTGGGAAGGGCGAGCGGTTTCGCTGACGGTTACCGAATTTCTCATTCTGGAGGCATTGGCCAGCCGCCCCGGCGTGATCAAGACCCGCAATCAGCTGATGGACGCGGCCTATAGCGACGATTTTTATGTCGATGATCGCACCATCGACAGCCATATCAAGCGATTGCGACGCAAATTTCGCAGCATCGACCCGCGCTTTGCCGCGATCGAAACGCTTTACGGCGCGGGGTATTCCTTTGCCGAGGGATGAGGCGGCCGAAGGCGGGCCCAGCAAAGTCCTGTTTCCCGGCGGGCTGTTTTCTCGCGGCGTATTTTCGGCACGCAATTTTTCGCTCACCGCGCGCATCCTCGTGGTCAATGTGATTGCGCTGGGTCTGCTTGGAGTAAGCTTGTTCTATATCGACAATTACCGGCGCCAGCTGCTCGGTGAGCGGTTCCAGCGCGCACGCAGCGAAACCGAAATTGCCGCTGTGGTCCTGACTGACGTTGCCCCGGACGAACGGCTGGCGCTGCTCGGCGCGATCGGTGCCAGTCAACATTTGCGCCTGCGCGTCTACGATCATAACGGCCAACTCGTCGCTGACAGCTTTACCATAGCCCCGGGCACGGTGTCGTTTATCGATCTGGCGCATGAACCGATGCTGCCGCGCGCCGCCCGGATGATCGACCGGACCATGGATTTCCTGGTCGGGTCGCCCGGTGTGCCGGTTTACCGCGAGCCAATCCGCGATACCGCCGACGCCTGGGCCGAAATCGCAATAGCGCGTCGGACCGGGCGAACCGACGTGCGCCAGCGCTATGCCGCCGACCGCACCCCGGTGATCACTGCCGCCAGTCGGCTGGGGTCGCGCGGGACCATGCTGCTCAGCCTGCGCCACGCCCCCGACATCACGCAAAGCGTGCGCGATGCCCGGCAGACCCTGGCGATCGTGGTCGGCGCGGCGCTGTCGGTATCGGTGCTGCTGTCGCTGTTCCTGGCGCGCACCATCGTCCAGCCATTGCGGCTGCTGGTGCGCGCAGCAGTTCGCGTAAGGCTGGGGCGCGACCGGTGGGTGGTGGTGCCGCGCCTGCCCGAACGGCGCGACGAAATCGGGCTATTGGCACGCGCCTTTTCCGACATGACCGGCGCGCTGCGGCAACGCATCGATGCCGTCGAAAGCTTTGCTGCCGATGTCGCTCACGAGCTCAAAAATCCTTTGGCTTCATTGCGCAGTGCGCTGGAATCTCTCGATAAAGTTGAGGATAAGGGGCTGCGGCAGCAGCTCGCCGCGATTGCCGCGCATGACGTCAAGCGGATTGATCGGCTGATTACCGAAATCGCTGATGCCAGCCGCATCGATGCCCAGCTCAGCCGCGCCACGTTCGAACCGGTTGATATCGCCGCCTTGGCCGATGCGCTGGTCGGCGCCCGCGTCCGGCGCGGGACGGACCGGGCTTGCACCATTCATACCAGCGGCATTCACACCGGCGTTTTGGGGAATTCACGCATGCTGGTCATGGGCGATCCCGCGCGGCTGGAGCGGGTGTTCGAAAATTTGATCGACAACGCGGTATCCTTTTCCCCGGTCGGCGGAAAAATTACCGTCGCCCTGACCGCGTCAAACGGGCGGGTGGTCACCGAGGTCATCGACGAAGGTCCGGGCATAGCCGTGGATGTGCGCGAACGCGTGTTCGAACGTTTCCATTCCCTGCGGCCCGCAGACGAAGATTTTGGCGGCCATAGTGGGCTTGGGCTGGCCATCGCCCGCACCATTATCGCCGCGCATGGTGGCCGGCTGAGCGCCCACGACCGCAGCGACGGTCGCCCCGGCGCGCGGCTGGTGATCGAATTGCCGGCCTTCCTGAATGAAGAGGTGCCGGGCGGGTTGGCCTGATACGAAGGGGCGGGTGCCCGCCCTTGGTATATGTGTGCAGTTTCGGGGCCAACGGGCGCCGAGCCCTTTCCTTTTCGGTGCGAGCCGGGCACATCAACCGCATATGTTCGCCGAATCCGCCCAAACACCCGCCGCGCCAAGCCGCCAACGCGTGCTGTTGGTGACGGGCGTGCTGGGCGCGGGTAAAACCACAGCGCTGCACGTGCTGGAAGACCTCGGCTGGGAGGTTATCGACAATTTTCCCCTGCGCATGCTGGAGCGGCTGATCGATGCGCCCGATCCCGACCAGCACGAACCCGCACCGCTGGCCATCGGCTTTGATTCACGTACACGCGGTTTCAATCCGCATACCACTGTCGAACTGGTCGCGCGGCTCAGTCTCCGCGACGATATCGAACTGACGACGCTGTATCTGGATTGCTCGGGCGAGGAATTGCAGCGTCGCTATAACGAGACACGCCGCCGTCACCCCCTGGCGGCAGACATGCCTGCCTCTTCGGGCATCAGTGCCGAGCGCGAAGTAATGGAATCACTGCGCCGCTGGGCCGATATGGTGATCAATACTACCGCTTTTTCGGTCAATGAGCTGCAACAGGCGATGCGCGAGCAATTCGCGCCGCAAACCGGGCCGGTGATGACGGTCACCGTGACCAGCTTCGGTTTCTCGCGCGGCATGCCGCCCGTTGCCGACTTTGTGTTCGACATGCGATTTCTGCAAAATCCATACTGGGATGCCCGCCTGCGCCCGCTGACCGGAAAAGACGGCGCGGTTGCCGACTTCATCCGGAGCGATCCGGCATTCGAGGACGCATTTTCGCGGGTGCGGGACCTGTTGCTGACCGTGCTGCCCCGCTTCAAGCTGAACGGCAAAGGCTATGTCCACATCGCTTTCGGCTGCACCGGAGGGCGTCATCGTTCGGTTTTCATGGTCGAACAAATCGGCGCGGCCTTGCGTAATGCGGGTTTTTCTCCCACATTACTGCATCGCAACCTGAATTCGCGTGCCGCGGACCTGGTCGAGGGTCTGGCGCCGCAATGATCGTATACGATTCTGTCGCACGGTGCAGTCTCGCCGCGCGAACCGATCTTTTCAACAGGCTGCGAGGGCCGCGCGGCTAAAATGGCATACCGGAGCGAAATTCCCGCATGATCGGCATGATTCTGGTAACACATGGCAAGCTGGCCGAGGAATTCGTGCTGGCCATGGAGCATGTCGTCGGGCGGCAGGAAGCCGTGGCCACGGTCTGCATCGGGCCCAACGATGACATGGAACGGCGGCGTCGCGACATCGCCGACGCCATCAAGGCGGTGGACAGCGGCGAAGGCGCAATCGTCCTGACCGATCTGTTCGGTGGCACCCCGTCGAACCTGGCAATATCGCTGATGCGGACCGGCAAGGTCGAAGTGATCGCCGGGATCAACCTGCCCATGCTGATCCGGCTGGCCGGCGCGCGCAAGACCGGCGATGTCCGTGCCGCCGTCACCGCTGCCCGCGATGCCGGACGCAGTTACATTACCATTGCGTCCGAATTTCTCGGGCAGGAGAATTGATTTTGGCCGGGTTGGAACTTCGCGAAACCGTCAGGATCGTCAACGTCAAGGGCCTGCATGCGCGGGCCAGCGCGAAATTCGTCAATATGGTGACCATGCTGCCCGAAGGTCTCGACGTGAAGGTAATCAAGGACGGCATGGAAGCTGGCGGCGGCTCGATCCTGGACCTGATGATGCTGGGCGCCGCCAAGGGCGATGTCATCGACATCGCCGTGGCGGGTGATGGTGCCGAACCGGCGCTGGCCAAGCTGGTGGGATTGATCGTTGACGGGTTCGGCGAAGATTAAAGTGTGACGTCAAACCGTCGGCTCATCACCGGGTTCTCCAACCCCACGGTCAAGTTCCTGCGCAGCTTGCGCGACAAGAAGCACCGCCGGCTGGAACAGCGTTTTCTGGCCGAGGGTTTGCGGCTGTTGACCGACGCGCGCGCGACAGGCCGCTTGCCCGAAATGCTGGTGATGGCAAGCTCGCGCGATGCCCATCCATTGCTCGCCGAACTGGAAGCGGAGGTGGCGGCAGCGGGCGGCGAGATCGTGGAGATGAGCGCCGAATTGCTCGCCAAAGTTACCGGCAAGGACAATCCGCAAGCAGTGTGCGGGGTCTTCGCGGAATTCGATACCTCGCTGGCAGCGATTGACCGTCACTCGGCACCAATCTGGCTGGTGGCGCAGGCGTTGCGCGATCCTGGTAATCTGGGCACCATGCTGCGCACCGGCGATGCGATCGGCGCGGGCGGGCTGATCCTGCTCGACGACTGCGCCGATCCATTTTCGGCCGAGGCTGTGCGCGCGAGTATGGGTGCGATTTTTACCCAGCGGGTGGCGCGGGCCCGATGGGAGGAATTCCTGCCGTGGCTGCGCGAAGACGCCGGACAACTGGTCGCCGCCTCGCTCCGCGACGCCCAGCCGTACCGGGGCGCGGCTTATGCGGCGCCCAGCTTCATCATGGTCGGCAACGAATCACGCGGGCTGCCCGAGGCCTATGAGATGGCGTGCGACCTGCGCGTCACCATGCCGATGAAGGGCCGCGCTGACAGCCTGAATGCTGCGGTGGCGGGCGCAGTGCTGGGTTATGAAGTGCTGGCTCGCCTAACCCCTTAGAGCCCCCACCCGTTTAGGGGACAGGGCCGATAGCTCACTCCGAAACCAACGTCAGCGGCACGACTTCAGACTCGCCATAACGCGGCGCACTTTCGATAAGCGGGACATCCTCGATTTCACGCTTGCCGATCTCGATGTGCTTCTCACGCAACCGCCGCCCGGCAGAGAGGACATTGCGTTCGAAACTACCTACGAATTTGTTGTAATGATCGACGGCGCTGCTCAGGCCGGAACCAACTCGCTTCATATGTTCGGCTGCTACCGCCAGTCGGTCATACAATTCACCCCCCATTCGGCCAATCTCGCGCGCTTCGGTGGCCAACCCATCCTGGCGCCAGACTTGCGCAATGGTACGCGCGATGGCGACGAGGTTGGTCGGGCTGGCCAGCAACACCCGATTGCGGAAGGCGTAATCCCACAGTTCCGGGTCCTGCTCCATCGCGGCGGCAATGAAATGCTCGCCCGGAACGAACATCAACACGTAATCCGGCGCCTCGGGAAACTGGCTCTGATAGCTTTTGGCCGCCAAAGTCTGGATGTGGTTTTTCATCGAGACGACGTGCGCCCTGAGCGCAGCGATGCGGATCAGTTCATCATCGGCCTCGAACGCCTCCTGATAGGCATTGAGCGACACCTTGGCATCGATCACCAGCAGCTTGTTGCCCGGCACCCGGACGATCGCATCCGGACGCAATCGACCCTCGTCAGTGTCGATCGAATGTTCGGTTACGAAATCGGTGTGTTCGGTCAGGCCGCATTGCTCAAGCACATTGCGCAAGGCCTGCTCGCCCCAGCGACCGCGTGCCTTGGGGGCGTTGCGCAGCGAATTGCCAAGCCGTGCCGCCTCGCTGCGCACCTGTTCCTGGCCAGTGCGCATCGCATCGATCAGCCCCGTCAATTGCCCGAACGAATCGACCCGCTTGGCTTCCAGCGCCGTCACCTGGTCCTCATAGCTCTTGAGGCGCTGGCCGACTGGCTCCAACAGGCTCCGCAGCCGCTCCGCACTGGTCTTTTCGCTTTCGGCAAAACGGTCCTGCGCGCGTTTCAGGAAAGCCTCCTGCGCGCTTTCCAGCACCTTTGCACCAGCCGCCTCGAACTCCTTGCGCAGCGTTTCCTGCGCGGCAAGCAACAGGCGTTTCTGTTCTTCAAAATGCCCGGCGTTGGCGGTCAGCGTTGCCAATTGCGTTTGCAGATCGTCGCGATCACCACGTACCCCCGCCAGTTCCGTCACCAGACCCGCAACGTGGCTGGCGCGTTCGCGATGGGTAGCCAATTCGGTATCGGCCTGCCGGCAACGACCATCCATCTCGCGCGCCTCGGTATCGCGTGCGGCGAACCGCCGACGCCACTCCGTTTCGCCCCGTGATCCCAAGAACCAGCCCAGCGCCGCGCCTGCAATCACGCCGAAAATCGAAAGCAGAACCGGGACGATTTGCAAATCTGCGGTACCTTTTATAAGAACATATCGCGAACTTACGCACTTATTCAGTGGCGATCAAGCCGCCTTTCGCGCCTTTTCCAGTTTCTTCAGCGCCATGTTGCGCTTCAGCCGCGACAGGTGGTCGATGAACAGGATGCCTTCAAGGTGATCCAGCTCGTGCTGGATGCACGTTGCCATCATTCCGGTCATGGCTTCTTCATGCGATTGACCGTCAAGGTCCCGATAGCGCAGCCGCACCGTTTCAGGCCGCTCGACATCGGCATAGATTTCGGGGACGGACAGGCAGCCCTCCGAATAGACCGAGTATTCGTCTGATGGATCAAGCAACTCGGGATTGATGAAGACCCGCGGGTTCGGCACGCGCTCAGCTTCTTCCTCTGCGGTGTCTTCACCGGGTTTGCCGCCGTCCTGCAAATCCACGACCACCACGCGCAGCGGCACGTCGATCTGGATTGCCGCCAGGCCGATGCCGGGGGCGTCGTACATCGTCTCGAACATGTCGGCGACGAGCGCCTTTAGTTCGTCATCAAAAATTTCGACGGGATGAGAAATCCGCTTGAGCAGCGGATCGGGGGCGACAAGGATCGTGCGAATGGTCATGCACCCCAGATAGTGGACAGCGTTCGCGCAATCAAGATCGGCAATCAGGCGATGGGCCGCCGCGCACGCAATGCCTGGGCCAGCGTGCCTTCGTCGAGATAATCCAGTTCACCACCCACCGGCAGCCCATGCGCCAATTGGGTGACGCGCAACGGCAGACCCTCCAGCCGTTCGGCGATATAATGCGCGGTGGTCTGCCCCTCCAGCGTCGCGTTCATCGCCAGCACCACCTCGTCGATGCCGCCCACTGACACGCGTGCAATCAGCGCGCCAATCGTCAGATCCTCGGGCCGGACGCCGTCAAGCGCAGAAAGCCGCCCGCCCAGCACATGATAGCGCCCCGGAAACAGCCGCGCGCGATCCAATGCCCATAAATCCGCGACATCCTCGACCACGCACAGCGCGCGCGCATCGCGGCGGGGATCGGTGCAGATTGCGCAAGGGTCGCTGGTATCGACATTGCCGCAGAGGTGGCATTCGCTCAATCCTTCGCGTAGCCCGTCGAGCGCTTCCAGCAGCGCTACCAGCGAGGTTTCGCGCCGCTTGATCAGCCACAGCACCACGCGGCGCGCCGAACGCGGCCCCAGCCCCGGCAACCGCGCCAACTGCGCCGTCAGCGTCTCGATCTCTTGCGATGCCATGACCTGCCAGATAGGGCTTGGCACGGAAAACGGAAAGGCTCTTCGATCGATGCGCGTGATTGTCATGGGAACACCCGAATTCGCGGTGCCGGCGCTGGTGGCACTAGCGGCGGCGCACGAAGTGGTCGCGGTGTACACGCAACCGCCGCGTCCGGGTGGACGGCGCGGTCGCGAGCTGACCCCCTCGCCCGTGCAGCGCAAAGCTGAAGAACTGGGCATTATGGTGCGTTCGCCGGTTTCGCTGAAGGGCGCGGCGGAGCAGGCCGAATTTGCCGCCTTGCAAGCGGATATCGCGGTGGTCGCGGCCTATGGCCTGATCCTGCCGCGCGTCATTCTGGATGCGCCGCAACTGGGGTGCCTCAATCTGCATGGCTCGCTGCTACCGCGCTGGCGCGGGGCGGCGCCGATTCAGCGGGCAATTCTGGCGGGCGATGCCGAAACCGGTGTGGACATCATGCGGATGGAGGCCGGGCTGGATACCGGCGCGGTACTGGCTGAGGCGCGCACGCCGATCAATGCCAAGAACGCGGGGCAATTGGCGGACGAACTGGCCGGGCTGGGCGCGGCGCTGATCGTCCGGATACTGGCCGATCTGGCCGCCTATCCTGAAATACCGCAACCAGGCGCAGGCGTGACCTATGCCCATAAGATCGACAAGGCCGAAGCACGATTGGATTTTAGCGTTAGTGCCGAAGCGGTCGAGCGCCAGATCCGCGCCTTCGCCCCCTCACCCGGCGCATTTTTCGAGCTGGAAGGTGAACGTTATCGCATTCTGGCGGGCGACGTGGTGGATGGTAGCGGCAAACCGGGCGCTGCAATCGATGACCGCCTGATGATTGCCTGCGGATCGGGCGCGATTTCGCCTCGCCAAGTCCAACGCGCCGGAAGGCCGGCCATGGACACCGCGGCGCTGCTGCGCGGGCGCGCCATTCCTGCGGGCACGCAGCTGACGTGACCCGCTTTGCGTTGACGCTGGAATTCGACGGCGGCCCGTTCATGGGCCTGCAACGGCAGCCGAATGGGCCGACAGTGCAACTGGCTGTGGAACAGGCAGCGCACGCCATAACCGGCGAGGCGGTGACCATGGCAGCGGCCGGGCGCACCGATGCCGGGGTGCATGCACTGGCGATGCGCGCGCATATCGATATCGCCAAGGATATCTCCGCGTACCGCCTGCTCGGCGCGCTGAACGCGCATCTGCGTCCCGCGCCGATTTCCGTGCTGGCCTGCGAAAAAGTACCCGACAACTGGCATGCGCGCTTTTCCTGCATCGGGCGCAGTTACCGCTACCGCATCATCAATCGCCGCGCGCCGCTGGCGCTGAAAGCCGGCAAGGCGTGGCACGTGGGGCAGCCGCTCGACACCGACGCAATGCACCGCGCCGCGCAGACGCTGGTCGGGCACCATGATTTTACAACCTTTCGCTCGGTGCATTGCCAGTCACCGTCGGCGGAAAAGACACTCGATGTGCTGACCGTGCGCCGCGACGGCGAGCAGGTGCTGATCGAGACTGCGGCGCGCAGTTTCCTGCATCATCAGGTGCGCTCGATGGTCGGTTGCCTGGTGCTGGTCGGGCTTGGCCGCTGGCGCGAGGCGCAGATCAGCGAAGCATTGGCAGCGCGCGATCGCAAGGTGCTGGGGCTGAATGCACCAGCGCAGGGGTTATATTTTGTCGAGGCGCAGTATCCGGAGATTTCCTGACGCCTCGTGATTTGTCATGACATGCTGACTATATTAACTGGCATATATGTGTCGTATCCTGCCGATGCCGCGAAAAATTCGCAACCCAGGCAAATTCCAAAATCGTCGTCACTGTCCGCAATCTCGCGCAAACCGAGGGTTGGCAGTTACAGGCGGCGGTTGACGAAGCACTGGCCGATCAGTTCGTCCATTATGGCGGCGTTGCTGGCGCGCGTGACCTCGGCTTGCGCGAAGCGGCGCGTTATCGGCCCCGGACCGGCTATTACGCCGTTTTGATCGAGGAGGCTGAGGCGTTGTGGAAAAGCCTCGCCCAAAACCATTTTTTCATTGATGGCTGCGTACGCACCGTGTTTGCGGTTATCCGTACATTTTTGACCATTAACGGCTGGCGCATTACGGCAGAAGCGCTGACGACCTGTGGTCTATGATTTATTTTTCGCTGCAATTTCATTTTTTGAAAGCCGTTCCACATTTAATCTGCAGCGTCTTGAACAAATTGTTCAAAAGATACTCCTGATTTTACAGTGTAGAATCTCCGCTTCATGCCTTGCGGATTGTAAATCTGATCACTCTAATAAATAAATGGTAGCCTACACCAGCAGATCTCTGTGCGTTTTCACGCCGCGCCCATAAAAGCCCGGCTACCGCATTCCCCTCAAACCTTCCCCACCACGCTCTCCGGCAATTCCTGCCCGAACACGCGCTGGTAATATTCGGCCACCAGCATCCGCTCGGTCTCGTCGCATTTGTTCAGGAACGATAGGCGGAACGCGAAGCCCACGTCCTTGAAAATCGTGGCGTTCTGCGCCCATGTGATCACCGTGCGCGGGCTCATGACGGTGGAAATGTCGCCGTTGATGAAACCTTGCCGGGTAAAATCTGCCACCTTGACCATGTCAGAAATGGTCTTTTCGGCGACCTCTGGCACCTTGTTGTGGACAATCGAGGTTTCGACCGAGCCGGACAGATAGTTCAATCCGACGACGATGTTCCAGCGGTCCATCTGGCCCTGGTTGATCGCCTGGGTGCCATGATAAAGCCCGCTGGTGTCGCCCAATCCGACGGTGTTGGCGGTGGCGAACAAGCGAAACCAGGGGTTCGGGCGGATCACGCGGTTCTGGTCGAGCAGGGTCAGCTTGCCCTCGGTCTCCAGCACGCGCTGGATCACGAACATCACGTCGGGGCGACCTGCGTCATACTCGTCGAAAACCAGCGCGGTCGGTGTCTGCAACGCCCACGGCAGCAGTCCCTCGCGGAATTCGGTGACTTGCAACCCATCGCGCAGAACAATGGCGTCGCGGCCGATCAGGTCGATGCGGCTGATGTGCGCATCCAGGTTGATGCGGATGCACGGCCAGTTCAGCCTGGCGGCGACCTGTTCGATATGCGTGGACTTGCCGGTACCGTGATAGCCCTGCACCATGACCCGGCGATTGAAGGCAAAGCCCGCCAAAATTGCCAGCGTCGTGTCCGGATCAAAGACATAGGTATCGTCAAAATCCGGCACGCGCTCGTCCGCGACGGAAAAAGCAGGCACCATCATGTCGATATCGATGCCGAAAGTCTCGCGCACGGAGATCTGGCGGTCAGGGACGGCTTGTGCCGTGGTCGAGCGGCTGTCGGTCTTGAGTTCGGTCATGACTTGCGGGCCTATACGCGAGGGCGCGGCGCTGCAATAAGGTTTGCGCCCGAAATGCAAAAGTCACGTTGGAGGAGAACGGAATGTTGATCTACGGCGCGTTGATATCGCCATTCGTGCGCAAGGTTTGCCTGGTGGCGGCGGAGAAGGGCCTCGCGTGGGAACTGAAACTGACCAGCCCTGGCGCCGCCAACCCCGATTTTGTTGCGGCCAGCCCCTTCGGCAAAATTCCTGCGATGACGGATGGCAACTTCAGCCTCGCCGATTCCAGCGCGATCATCACCTATATCGAAGCTGCGCATCCTGCCCCCGCACTCCTGCCCACCGAGGCGCAAGCGCGTGGCAAGGCGGTATGGTTCGATGAATTCGCCGATACGATTCTTGCTGTGTCGGGACTTAAGATTCTGTTCAATCGGCTGGTCAGTCCGAAATTTTTGAACATCCCCGGCGATGAAGTACTGGCGGCGCAAGGCGAAGCCGAGCTGCCGCGATTGTACGCCTATCTCGAAGGCGAATGCGCGACGGACGACTGGCTGGTTGGAAATGCGTTTTCGCTGGGCGATATTGCGGTCGCGTCCGTTTTGCGGTCGCTGGAATATGTCGCTGCCGATCCCCGGCGTGAGACCTATCCCGCGATCACGGCGTGGTACGACCGGGTTCGCGCGCGGCCCGCCTGGCAACAGATCGCCGCTCAGGAGGACGCCAGGATCCGGCGGTAAAACCGCACACGGCCGTTTGACGGGAAAACGGAACAGCGCGACGAAGCGGTGCGCCGCGTCGCTGTTGCCACAGATCGACAAACCCGGGATGGCCAACAACTGTGTCGGCGCTGTGCCGTCGAGCGGGGACCGACAAGGCGTACTCAGGAAAACGCCACCGCCTTGCGCAGTACTTGCCACGCCCGCACCACCGCCTGCAATTGCGTTTCATTGCTGCGGTTGCCGCCGTTGCGGTCGGGGTGAAAGCGGTGAACCAGTTCGGAATAACGCGTCCGCAGCGCCCGCCGGTCGGCATCCAGCGGCAAACCGAGTACATCGAGCGCGCGGCGTTCCTCGACGCTGACGATCCGCCCATCCTGCCGCAGTCCGGCCGCCGCTGACCCCGCTCCGGACCGTGCCCGGATACGGGCGCCGATAGCGTCCAGCGGATCGATGAAATCCGCCCAGCGCGGGTTGCGCCCGACCCCTGCATCGGGGCGAAAGCTGCGGCTCTCGCGGTCCCAGCCATGCAACGGTGAATGCGCGGCGAGAATTTCATCCGTGCTCATGCCCTCGAAATAATCGTAGCCGGCATTGAACTCGCGGATGTGGTCGAGGCAGAACCAGCGGTAGTCGCCCGGCCCGTCAAAGCCCGGCGCGCGCACGCCCGGCGCGCGAAACTCGCCCGTTTCGGTGCACCCCGGCCAATCGCAAGGGCGCACCGAGCCATTGACCCGACCGTGAAAACGATCATGCTTCAACGGCAGGACCCAGTAAAAGGCGACGTAAGAGAATGGCTAGGCTGGATTTTTGCACCATGTGAATTGCGGGTCTCGTCAAACATGATGCGCTTCGGATTTATCGCAAGGTGCGGTACAAGAAAAACGTCAGGAGAACAGATGGCCGATCCGATTCAACCACAAACTTCAATCCAACAGGAAATCGAAAATTTGCTGCACGCCGCTTTTTCGCCAAGCCGACTTGAGGTGATCAACGACAGCGCCAGCCATCACGGCCATGCCGGGCATGACGGTTCGGGCGAATCGCATTTCACGATTGTCATCGAGAGTGCCGCATTCGTCGGGGTGTCGCGGCTTGACCGCCAGCGCCGCGTCAATCGCGAATTGGGCGACATTCCCGGACAAAGGGTCCATGCTCTGGCGATCAAGGCCAGAGTACCCGGAGAATAGGCTCCCCGGACCGCTCGCCGCAGGCCAAACAAGGATACAGATCGTGCTGGGAACAATGGGCGGGGTGACGACAACCCTCATCATCATTCTGGTCGTGCTGGCGCTGAAAAGCTTCGGCATCAATCAGGAATATCAGCGCGGCGTCGTGTTTCGCCTGGGACGGCTGGTCGAAACCAAGGGTCCGGGCTGGTTCTGGCTGATCCCGATCATCGACCGCGTGGTCAAGGTCGATTTGCGCACGGTGACTTTCCCACTGGCGACGCAGGAAACGGTGACGCGCGACGGCGTGGCGGTGAAGGTCAACGCGGTGCTGTGGTATCGCGCGGTCGAACCCAAGCTGGTGGTGACATCGGTGGTCAACTGGCAATCGGCGGTAGTCCAGGCTGCGGAGACCGGCATGCGCGATGCCATTGGCCAAAGCGAACTCGACCAGATCCTGAAAGACCGCACGACGATCAACGCCCGGCTGCTCGATTTGCTGCGCATCACCTGCGCGCAATGGGGGGTGGCGGTCGATGCAGTGGAGATCAAGGATCTGGATATTCCCGAACAGATGCAACGCGCCATCGCTCGCGAAGCGGAAGCCATCCGCGAGAAACGCGCCCGCATCATCAAGGCCGAGGGTGAGCGCGATGCGTCGCGGACATTGGCCGATGCCGCGCGAATCATCGGCGAAGTGCCTGGCGCACTGGAACTGCGCCGGTTGCAGACGCTGAGCGAGATCGGCGTGGAACACAATTCCACCATCGTCGCCATGTTCCCGACCGAATTGCTGGAAGCAGCGCGGCGGCTTGGGCAGAAATAGCATTTACGGTATGATGAGTCCTGCCTCGCAGGAGCTGCGCACATGTCTCAGCCGCCGTTTTCCAATGTTGCACCCGTGCTTCACGAACCCCGGGAGTCGCGGCGCCGAATAACCGGCGCCTATCGCCGGGCCGAACCGAATTGCGTGGCCGATCTGCTGCGCCAAGCCGAAGTTCCCGCCGAACTGCGGGCATCCATCAGCGATACCGCCGCCACCCTCGTCACCGCGCTGCGTACCAAGGGGCGGCGCGGCGGGCTGGAGGGGCTGGTCCAGGAATATGCCCTCTCCAGCCAGGAGGGCGTGGCGCTGATGTGCCTGGCCGAGGCGCTGCTGCGCATTCCCGACAATGCCACGCGCGACGCGCTGATCCGCGACAAGATCGCCGGCGGCGACTGGCACGCGCATCTTGGAACCGGGCGTTCGCTGTTCGTCAATGCCGCCACCTGGGGCCTGATAGTGACCGGCAAGCTGGTTGGCAGTGATGGCGCGGATGGTTTGGCGGCAGCGCTGACGCGGCTGCTCGCCCGCGCGGGCGAGCCGGTGATCCGGCGCGGCATCGACATGGCAATGGCTTTGCTGGGCGACCAGTTCGTTACCGGCGAGACGATCGCCGAGGCGCTGAGGCGCGCTCGCAAACTGGAAGCGCGGGGATTCGGCTATAGCTACGACATGCTGGGCGAAGCGGCGACCACGGCGGCGGACGCGGCGCGTTACCTGGTCGACTACGAACGCGCGATCAGCGCGATCGGCGCTGCCTCGGCAGGACGCGGCGTTATTGGCGGGCCGGGAATTTCGATCAAGCTGTCCGCGCTCCACCCGCGCTACAGCCGGGCGCAGGCGGGCCGGGTGATGCACGAACTGTTGCCGCACCTGCGGGGCTTGGCGCGACAAGCGAAGGCCTGCGACATCGGCTTCAACATCGATGCCGAGGAAGCCGACCGGCTCGAACTGTCGCTCGACCTGTTGGAAAGCCTCGCGCTCGATGCCGATCTGGCGGGCTGGAATGGCCTGGGCTTCGTGGTCCAGGCCTATGGCAAGCGATGCCCCTTCGTCATCGACTGGCTGATCGATCTGGCGCGGCGAGCCGACCGCCGGATCATGGTCCGGCTGGTCAAAGGCGCCTATTGGGACAGCGAAATCAAACGCGCGCAAGAGGGCGGCCTCGCCGATTTCCCGGTCTTTACCCGCAAGGTCCATACCGACGTTTCCTATATCGCCTGTGCGCGTAAAATGCTGAGCGCGCGCGACGCGATCTTCCCGCAATTCGCCACGCATAATGCCCAGACGCTGGCCGCGATCTATCGACTTGCCGGGCCTGATTTCGCGCTAGGGGACTACGAATTCCAGTGCCTGCACGGCATGGGCGAACCGCTATATGACGAAGTGGTCGGGGCCGGAAAACTGGACCGCCCGTGCCGGATTTACGCGCCGGTGGGGACCCACGAGACGCTGCTGGCCTATCTGGTGCGGCGATTGCTGGAAAATGGCGCCAATTCGTCATTCGTGCACCGCATCTGGGACGAAGCGATTTCGGTGGCGGAGCTGGTGCAGGATCCCGTCGAGCTGGCGCGGCAGTTCCAACCGGTTGGCGCGCCGCATCCAGCGATAGCCCTGCCCCGCGATATTTACGGCGCCCGGCGCAATTCTGCGGGGATCGATCTGTCGGACGAAAGCGCGCTGGCGGCGCTCTGCGGGGCGCTGGACGAAAGTGTCGCGATCGAATGGCGAGCCGCGCCTGCCGGATTGACGGCCGGCGAACCGCGCGCCGTGCTCAATCCGGCAGACCACGATGACCGCGTCGGCGTCGTCAGCGAAGCCTCCGGAGACGCCGTCGCACAAGCCATGACCCGCGCTGCCGCTGCCTTCGCCGCATGGTCAGCGACGCCCGTGGCCGACCGCGCCGCCTGCCTCGAACGCGCTGCCGATGCCCTGCAGGCGCGAATGCCGGTGCTGATGGGGCTGATCGTCCGCGAGGCGGGCAAATCGCTGGCCAACGCCATCGGCGAAGTGCGCGAGGCGATCGATTTTCTGCGCTATTACGCCAGGCAAGCTCGCAAAACGCAGACCGCCTCCCAGTTCCCGCTGGGTCCGGCAGTCTGCATCTCGCCATGGAACTTCCCGCTGGCAATCTTCACCGGGCAGGTCGCCGCCGCGCTGGTGACCGGCAATACGGTGCTGGCCAAACCTGCTGCGGAAACCCCGTTGATCGCGGCAGAGGCCGTCCGCATCCTGCACGCGGCAGGAATTCCGCCCGACGTATTGCAACTGCTGCCGGGCGATGGCCGCATCGGCGGCGTGCTGGTCGCACGGCCGGAAACGGCGGCGGTGCTGTTCACCGGTTCGACCAAAGTCGCCAAGCTGATCCAGCGCGAGTTAGCCAGCCATGCTGGCGCGCCCATTCCCCTGATCGCGGAAACCGGCGGGCAAAACGCGATGATCGTCGATTCGTCGGCGCTCGCCGAGCAGGTCACCGCCGATGTCATCGCCTCGGCTTTCGACAGCGCCGGCCAGCGCTGTTCCGCCCTGCGCGTGCTGTGCCTGCAGGACGATATCGCCGACCGGCAATTGACGATGCTCCGGGGCGCGCTGGCTGAACTGGCCGTGGGCAACCCCGATCGGCTGGCGACCGACGTCGGCCCGGTCATCACCGCAGCGGCGCAATCCCGCCTGACCCTGCATATCGAGCGGATGCGCGGGCTGGGTTGCAGCGTCGAACAAGTCCGGTTGCCCGAAGAATGCCGCAAGGGCATTTTTGTGGCGCCGACCATCATCGAGATCGCCGCGATCGACCAGATCGGCGGCGAAGTCTTCGGCCCGGTGCTCCATGTCCTGCGCTACCCACGCGACCGGCTCGATGCGACAATCGCGGCGATCAACGCGACCGGTTATGGTCTGACTTTCGGGCTGCACACGCGGCTGGACGAAACCATCGCCCATGTCACCGCGCGCGTTCTGGCGGGCAACATCTATGTCAATCGCAACGTGATCGGCGCAGTCGTCGGCGTGCAGCCGTTCGGTGGACGCGGACTTTCGGGGACCGGGCCAAAGGCGGGCGGGCCGCTGTATCTGGGGCGACTGATGCAGACCCAGCCGGCGGTGGCGATGCCGGGCCAGGCGGCCCCCGATCCGGCGATCACGGACTTTGCCGACTGGCTTGACGCGAGCGGCGATGTCGCAGGGGCAGCGGTTGCGCGTCTGGCGCAATCGGCCAGTCTGCTGGGCCATCGTGGGGAGCTTGCCGGGCCGGTCGGCGAGTGCAATCGCTATGCGCTTCATCCCAGAGGGCGCGTGTTGCTCGTCCCGCACACCCGCCAAGGGCTGATCGCGCAATTGGCGGCGACGCTGGCTGCCGGCAATCAGGCGACGGTGTTGTGGCCCGCGCGACCGGCTGCCGGTTTCGAGAATTTGCCTGCGATACTGACCCAGCGGATCGAATGGATCATCGCGCTGCCCGAACACGCCCATTTTTCGGAGGCACTGATCGAGCCCGGCGTAGCGGGTCATGCCGCGCTGCTCATCGCCCTGGCCGCTCATGACGGCCCTGTTCCGTTGGTGCAGCAGGCCGATGCCAACGGCTGCTACCGGACCGATTGGCTGGTCGAAGAGCAATCAATCTCGATCAACACCACCGCTGCGGGTGGAAACGCCGGCCTTATGACGCTGGTTTGACCCGTGCGGGCGCCCGGGGCGCGATCATAGCCGCGCCGCGATCTCGCGCCAGCGATCGATCAACTCCGCACGGGCGGAGGGTGCTGCGATGGCGATCAGCGCCTCTGCCCGCTCATGGACCGACAATCCCCGCAGAT
>JAYUBN010000085.1:0-17817 GCA_043740855.1 Sphingomonadales bacterium
ATTTCCCGCGCCAGCAGCGCCGACTGGTTGAAACCGCGCTGCCACAACCGCCAGCGATGCAACGGCACTGGCACGACCAACCAATTCGCGTCCAACTCGGCCAACCCGCTCAGCGCCAACCGCGCGACCATCAGCCGGGCCAGCATCGGCGCCAGCGCGATCCGGCGCCCATATTTGAACGACAGCACCAGTTGGCGCGATGCCGCATTGTACACCGTTGCCGCCGCGATGCCGTCATGCAGCGGCGTTTCTGCAAGGCATGGCGCGCAGGTCAGCCCCTCTGGCAGCGCACCGACAAAGGGCCGCTGGCACAATCTGCAGCCGGGCGTCGCGGGCATGACCAGGCCGCCCCAGCAGCTGCCACAAACTCCGGCATGCGCGACAACTCTTTCGCCGCACAAGGAACAGCGCGGCGGAAACACCAGATCGACGATCGGGGCAAGAGCCTGCTGCAATCCCATAGATGTTTGTACCAGCATGCGGTTCGGCAGCAAGCTTGCACATCTTTGCGGTGCACGGCAGGGAGCGGCATGGCTTCCTCCCCGCCTCCGTCCATCTTTGCACCGGCACGCCGCCGCGCTATCCGCCAGCGGATGCGGCAATTGCAATCGCGCGGCGATGCTCCGGCCTATCTGCTCGACGACATGATCGAGGATGTTATCGAGCGACTCGGTTTTCTGCGGATCGCACCGGTGCGGGCGCTGGTGATCGGCGACTGGCGCGGCGAGCTTGCCCGATCTCTGGCCGCAGGCGGAGCGCAAATCACTGAAGCCGATCCTGCGGACGGCTTCGACGAAGAGCGCCCCTATTCCTCACAGGGATTCGACCTGATCGTCAGCCTCGGCACGCTCGACACCACCAATGACCTGCCCGGCGCGCTGATCCTGCTGCGCCAGGCACTGGCGCCGGGTGGGTTTGCCATCGCCAGCATGATGGGTGCGGGCAGCCTGCCAGTCTTGCGCGCCGCCATGCTCGCCGCCGATGGCGACCGCCCCGCGCCGCGCCTGCACCCTATGGTCGATGTACGCGCCGGCGGGCAATTGCTTCAACGCGCAGGCTTTACCAACCCGGTGGTGGATTCGCGCGGATTTGACGCCAGCTTTCGGTCATTGTCGAGGCTGGTCTCTGATATCCGTGCGCAAGGGCTAAGCAATGCCTTGCGCCAGTCCGGCCCGCCGCTGAGCCGCGCGCAATGGGATCGC
The DNA here is from genome assembly GCA_043740855.1 of Sphingomonadales bacterium. Classification (GTDB taxonomy): domain Bacteria; phylum Pseudomonadota; class Alphaproteobacteria; order Sphingomonadales; family Sphingomonadaceae; genus Novosphingobium. The sequence continues at coordinate 1,203 of JAYUBN010000085.1, forward strand.
GCGCAAGCCCAATTCGCATCGGCCGGGAACGAGGGCCGAACCGTCGAACATTTCGAGATACTGACGCTATCCGGTTGGAAAATCTAGATTCAAGCTTCCCCTCTCGCAGGCGGGAGGGGATATCGGGTTCACCCCAAAGCCGCCTGCGCCGCCGCCAGCCGCGCAATCGGTACGCGGTATGGCGAGGCACTGACGTAATCCAGCCCCACGGCCTCGCAGAATGCAATCGACGCCGGATCGCCGCCATGCTCGCCGCAGATGCCCAGCTTGATCCCGGGGCGCGTTGCCCGCCCACGCGTCGCGGCGATACGCACCAATTCGCCAACGCCTTCGATGTCCAGGCTGACAAAGGGGTCGCGCGCGTAAATACCCTGTTCCACATAAGCGCCCAGGAACTTGGCGGCATCGTCGCGACTGACCCCCAACGCGGTTTGGGTCAGGTCATTGGTACCAAACGAAAAGAATTCGGCTTGGCGGGCAATGTCGCCTGCCATCAGCGCGGCGCGCGGCAGTTCGATCATGGTGCCGACGTGGTAATCGAGGCGGCGGCCCTTTTCGGTAAAGACCGCTTCGGCGGTGCGGTCGACCAGTGCTTTCAGGATTTCCAGCTCTTTTCCGGTCGCCACCAGCGGGATCATCACTTCGGGAACCACGATGAATTGCGGATCGGCGGTGGCGACATCGCATGCCGCCTCGAAGATCGCGCGCGCCTGCATCTCGTAGATCTCGGGGTAGGTAATACCCAGTCGGCAACCGCGATGGCCCAACATCGGATTGAATTCATGCAATTCCCCGGCACGACGCTTGAGCGTGTCGATGCCGATGCCGATTGTATCGGACAGTTCCGCGAACTCGGCATCGCTGTGCGGCAGGAATTCATGCAGCGGCGGATCGAGCAACCGGATCGTCACCGGCAGGCCTGCCATGATCTCGAAGATCGCGTGAAAATCTGCACGTTGCTCGGGCAGCAGCTTGGCCAGCGCGGCGCGGCGACCGGCGCTGTCTTCGGCCAGGATCATCTGGCGAACGGCCGAAATGCGACCCGCATCAAAGAACATATGCTCGGTGCGGCACAGGCCGATGCCTTCGGCGCCGAATTGGCGGGCCATGCGGCAGTCATCGGGGGTTTCGGCGTTGGCGCGCACTTTCATCCGGCGATGCTGGTCGGCCCAGACCATCAGCGTCCCGAAATCACCGACCAGCTCAGGCTCGATCATGGGCACTTCGCCTGCCATGATCTCTCCTGTCGTACCGTCGAGCGTCAGGATATCGCCCTCTTTCAACTCGTGGTTGCCGATACGCAGCGTGCGGTTGGTCATGTCGATCGACAGGCAGGACGCGCCCGAGACGCACGGGCGCCCCATGCCGCGTGCAACGACCGCAGCGTGGCTGGTCATGCCGCCACGCGCGGTCAGTATTCCGCGTGCCGCGTGCATGCCATGAATATCTTCCGGGCTAGTTTCCTGGCGTACCAGGATCACCGCATCGCCGCGTTCGGCGCGCTTTTCGGCGAGATTGGCATCCAGCACGATCGCGCCCGACGCCGCGCCGGGCGATGCCGGCAACCCTTTGCCCAGCACATCGCGCGCCGCCTTGGGATCGAGCGTGGGATGCAGCAATTGGTCAAGTGCCATTGGATCGATGCGGCGGACTGCGGTTGCCTCGTCGATCAGCCCCTCGCCGACCATGTCCACGGCCATTTTCAACGCCGCCTTGGCAGTGCGCTTGCCGCTGCGGGTCTGGAGCATCCACAGCTTGGTGCGTTCCACCGTGAATTCAATGTCCTGCATATCGGTATAGTGGGCTTCGAGCAGTTCGAATACCCGCGCCAGTTCGCCATAGGCTGCGGGCATTGCCTCTTCCATCGACAGCGGCTTGGCCCCGGCGCGGGTCCGCGATGCCTTGGTCAGATATTGCGGTGTGCGGATGCCGGCAACGACGTCCTCACCCTGCGCATTGACCAGCCATTCGCCATAATAGGCATTTTCTCCGGTCGCCGGATCGCGCGTGAAAGCTACGCCGGTGGCGCTGGTGTCGCCCATGTTGCCGAACACCATTGCCTGGACATTGACCGCCGTACCCCAGTCGGCGGAGATGTTGTTCAGCCGACGATAGACCTTTGCACGATCCGAATCCCAGCTGTCGAACACCGCCGCGATGGCGCCCCACAATTGCTCATGCACGTCCTGCGGGAATGGCCGGTCCAGCGCGTCGGCGACGATGGTTTTGTATTGGCTGACCAGCTTTTGCCAATCCTCGGCTTCCAGCTCAACATCGGTAAAGAAGCCCTTGTCTTCCTTGGCGATTTCCAAAGCGTCTTCGAACAAATGGTGATCGATGCCGAGCACCACGTCGGAATACATCTGGATGAAGCGGCGATAGCTGTCCCAGGCGAAGCGCGCATCGCCCGAGGTTGCGGAAAGTCCGGCGACCGTCGCATCGTTCAGGCCCAGGTTCAGCACCGTGTCCATCATCCCCGGCATCGACACCCGCGCGCCCGATCGTACCGAGACCAGCAGCGGGTCGGTAGCATCACCGAAGTTTTTGCCGACGGTCTTTTCGATGTGAGCCAGCGCAGTGGCGACATCGGCTCGCAACGCATCGGAGAAATTGGCGCCTTCACGCAGATAGCGCACGCATTCTTCGGTGGTGATGGTAAATCCGGGGGGCACTGGCAGGCCGATCCCCGCCATTTCCGCCAGATTGGCGCCCTTGCCCCCGCAGACCTTTTTGTCGCGGGTGCGCGGATCCTCATGGCTGACGCCGCCCCCGAACGTATAGACCTGATTTACCACAAATTTACCTCGCATGGGTCGGCCCGAAAGCCGGATACTGAGCCGTGATGCGAAGGAGTGTCAGCCCTCGATCAAACTGAAGTCGGCAACTTTGTGCACTGCAGCACGAAATTGGTCAAGCAAACCAAGCCGGTTAGCACGCTTGTTTTCATCAGGATCGTTGACCATGACTTGCTCGAAAAACGCGTCGATCGGCGTGCGCAGGCTGGCCAAAGCGGCCATGGCACCGGCGAAATCCTCTGCGGCGATGGCGGCTTCGGCGCGGGGCGCGGCCGTCGCCAGCGCAGCGACAAGCGCAGCCTCGGCAGGTTCAGGAACGTAATCCCCCTCTTGCTCGCGGGAGGGGCTAGGGGTGGGCACTGCTTCTTCGGGTGGGCGCTGTGCATTAACCTGCCCAACCCCAGCCCCTCCCGCAAGCGGGAGGGGTGCAGTAAAGCCCTCCTTTTTAAGAATATTGGCGGCGCGTTTGTACCCGGCGAGGAGGTTGGTGCCGTCTTGCGTGGTGATGAAGCTTTGCAGGGCCTGGACGCGGGCGAGCAGGCGGACGAGATCGTCTTCTCCGCCTAGCGCGAAGACTGCGTCAATCAGGTCGTGGCGGACGCCACTATCTTTCTGTTGAACCTTCAGACGATCGACAAAAAAGGCAAATAGCCCCCACGTTCTCGTATGATGTTCCTGCTCATTGAAACCGGGCCGTATCTCTCTGACTGTTAAACTCGCGTCACCGCTCGTGTTTTGAACCGCATCAAATGCAAACGAAATGGCGATATCCAAAACAGGCATCAGACGAATACGCAGCGAGTTTGCAACGGTGATCGACAAAATCGCTATGCACGCACGACGCAATGCATATGGATCCCTCGATCCGGTCGGCTGCTGGTCGATTGCAAAGAACCCCGCCAGCGTATCCAGCTTGTCCGCCAAGCTCACCGCCACCGTCACCGGCGCGGAAGGAACATCATCCCCCTGCCCGACCGGCTTGTAATGGTCGCGGATAGCGGCGGCCACTTCATCGGGCAGACCATCGGCGTGCGCATAATAGCCGCCCATCAACCCCTGCAACTCAGGAAATTCGCCGACCATTTCGGTGACGAGGTCAGCCTTGCAGAGCCGCGCGGCTTGTTCGGCAAGATCGGCCAGCGCGGCGCGATCTAGACCCTCCCGCGTGCTGGAGGGGTTGGGGTGGGCATCTTCGTCAAAATCAGTGCGACCCGGCGAGGGCAGATGCCCACCCCCAGCCCCTGCCGCAAGCGGGAGGGGAGCCACTGCACCTGATTCAACCAGCCAGCGGGCCAGCTTTGCCACGCGCTCGACTTTATCGGCGACGGTCCCCAGCTTCTCATGGAACGTAATCCGCGCCAGCCCCTCGGCGTGTTCCGCCAGCGTCTTTTTCCGGTCCTGTTCCCAGAAAAACTGGGCATCGGACAACCGCGCCGCCAGCACCTTGCGGTTCCCCGCCACAATCGCCGCTCCGCCATCGACCGCCACAATATTAGCCGTGCAGATAAACGCGTTAGCCAGCATACCTGAAGCATCGCGGCAGATAAAATATTTCTGGTTGGTCCGCGCGGTCAACTGGATGACTTCGGGGGGCACTTTCAGAAACGCCTCGTCGAAGCGGCCCAGCAGCGGCACCGGCCACTCGGTCAACCCGGCGTTTTCAATCACCAGCCCCTCGTCCCCGACCAGCACTAACCCAGCTTCTGCGGCGACTTCAGCGGCGCGGGTGCGTATAATTGCCTCGCGTTCGGCGTGGTGGACGATGACGTGGTGGGCGCGCAATTCCTGCACATAGCTGGCAGGGTCCACGATGACGATGTCACCATGCGAATGAAAGCGATGCCCGAGCGTTTTGCACCCCGAGTGCATGCCGTCGATCTCGAACGAGACGATTTCGCCGTCGAGCAGCGCAACGATGCCGGACAGCGGGCGCACCCAGCGCAGGCTTTCGGTGCTGAGCGAGGCCGCGCCCCAGCGCATCGATTTGGGCCAGGGAAAGCTGCGGATGATGGCGGGGATCGCTTCGGCCAGCACATCGGCGGTCGCCCGGCCCGGTTTCTCGCTCACGGCGAACCAGACACCGTCACGTTCGGTCAGTTGCTCGCGCGTCAGCCCGGTCTTGCGCAGAAACCCGTCCAGCGCCTGTGCGGGCGCGCTGACCTTGGGGCCCTTGATCTCTTCTGACACAGCCGCGGTCGCCAGTGGCAGGCCCTTTGCCAACAGCGCCAATCGGCGCGGCGTCGACCACACGATGACCGGGGCGTGATCCGCAGCGTCCAGCTGCAACCCGCGCGCAGCCGTCTCCGCCAGAAACAGTTTGGTCAGGTTTGCCCGCGCCCCAGCCTGCATCCGCGCCGGAATTTCTTCGCTGCGTAATTCCAGCAGGAAGTCGCTCATGCCGACCACTCCGGGAATTTTGCCTGCCACGCCGGGGTATTCTTCACGATCCACGCCTCGCAGCTGCCCTTGGCGAGGTCGCGCACGCGGCCCATGTAGCTGGCGCGTTCCTGTACTGAAATCACGCCGCGCGCTTGCAACAGGTTGAACAGATGGCTGGCCTCGATCGCCTGTTCATAGGCGGGGATGGGAATGTCGGCATCGATGCACCGCCGACATTCGGCCTCGGCCTTGGCAAAGCCGTCGAACAGCGTCGCGGTGTCGGCGACTTCGAAATTGTATTGCGACATCTGGCGTTCGTTTTCCAGAAATACGTCGCCATACGTCACGCCAGCGTTGTTGAACCGCAAATCGCGATAATGATCGACGCCCTGGATATACATCGCCAGCCGTTCCAGCCCGTATGTCAGTTCGCCAGCAACGGGCTTGCAATCAAAACCGCCCATCTGCTGGAAATAGGTGAACTGCGTCACCTCCATGCCGTCGCACCATACTTCCCAGCCCAGCCCCCAGGCACCCAGCGTGGGGCTTTCCCAATCATCCTCGACAAAGCGGATGTCATGCGCCAGCGGATCGATGCCGATTGCCGCCAAGCTTTGCAGATACAGTTCCTGCAGATTGGCGGGATTGGGTTTCAGGATCACCTGGTATTGATAATAATGCTGCAACCGGTTGGGATTGTCGCCGTAGCGGCCATCGGTGGGCCGCCGCGAAGGCTGAACATAAGCGGCCTGCCACGGTTCTGGCCCCAGCGCCCGCAACGTCGTGGCGGGATGAAAAGTACCCGCACCCATGCGCATGTCGTAGGGTTGCAGGATCAGGCACCCGTGCTTGCTCCAGAATGCGTGGAGCGTCAGGATCATGTCCTGGAAACTCAAACTTTGTGCAGGTGCGGACATGGCGTCGCCTTTGGCGGATGGGCTGTTGGTGGTCAAGGCGGATGCCTGCCGGTATAGCGGCGGCATGATTACGATTTTACGCGCGTTCGCCGCCATGCTCGCCCTGCTGCTGGCGGCATTTGCGCCCACCGCGCTCGCCCGGCCCGCGCACCATGTCGCGGTGCACATGGCCCATCCGGCGCTGTGGAAAGTGACCGGTCCCAACGCAACGATCTATCTGTTTGGAACGATCCACCTGCTGCCCGCCGATGTTCGCTGGTTCGATGGCGCCGTGGCGCGCGCGTTTATGCACTCGGACACGCTGGTGACCGAAATCCTGGACCCAACGCCTGAGGACATGCGGCCCATCGTCGCGACCAGGGCGATGCTGCCCGCAGAACAATCGCTGCGCGAACTGCTGACACCCGACCATCGCCAGCAGTTCGAAGCGGCGCTGGCAGCCAATCATCTGCCTGCCGCCGGGTTTGACCAATTTCAGCCGTGGTATGCGGCGGTGGCGCTGGCGACCGTGCCGATGATGCAGATGGGATACGATCCCGCCAACGGCGTCGATGTCGCGCTGGGAAAGCGCGCGCAGGCGTTGGGCCGGTCGCACGTGGCGCTGGAGACGGCGGACTACCAGCTTGGCTTGTTTGCGGCGCTGCCGCAGACGGTGCAAAATGCCTATCTGATGGCGGTGGTGAAGCAATTGCCCGACGTGAAGACCGAGCTGGCCGAGGTGATCGATGCCTGGAAAACGGGCCATGCCGGGGTGCTGGCCAAGCTGATGAACGCCGACGAGGACGATCCGCAAATGATGCAGACGCTGCTGATCGACCGCAACAGGACCTGGGCGAAATGGATTGAGACGCGACTGGCAAAGCCGTCAAAGCCGCACGAAACGCTGTTCATCGCGGTGGGTGCGGGGCATCTGGCCGGGCCGGGCAGCGTTATGGATCAGTTGCGCACGCTGGGCATCGCCAGCCAGCGGGTGCAGTAATTGCGCGTGGACAGGCTGGGCACATGGCTGGGGCTTGTCGCGCTGGCATTGGCGGGTTGCCGCGAAGCGCCGCTGCCTGCCCACCCCGCCCTGTGGCGTGTCGATGGGCCGCATGGCCAGCACGGCTGGCTGTTTGGCACCATCCACATGCTGCCGCGCCAGGTGGACTGGCGCACGCCGCCGGTCAGCGCCGCGCTCGACCGGTCGGACCAACTGGTGGTCGAAATTGCGGCGCTCAATGACGACAACGCCGGGGCGCGGGCGTTCGCAGCGCTGGCGCATGGCCCGCCGCAGCCACCGCTGGCAGCCAGAATTGCCGTCGGACTGCGGCCAAAACTGGAGCGCCTGATGCAGCGCGGCGAGTTGCAACCCGCGCAATTCGCCGACATCAAGACCTGGGCGGCGGCGCTGATGCTGGCGCAAGTGGCGGAAACCAGCGGCAACGGCGGCTCTCTGGCGAAGTGGGGCATCGACCGCGCGCTGTTACGCGACAACCCCGGCAAACCGGTGGCCGAACTGGAAGGCACCGCGCGGCAATTGGGCCTGTTCGACAGCCTGCCCGAAGCGGCACAACGCACGCTGCTGGCAGCGGTCGTGGCGGACGCGGACCATGCCGGCGATGACACCAGGAAGCTGGCCGAGGAATGGCGCATGGGCGACATCGCCGCGATTGCCCGCGCAACGCACGAGGGAATGATGGCTGATCCTGATCTGCGCCGGGTGCTGTATGTCCAGCGCAACCTGAACTGGGCGCGCATCATTGCCGGCGAGTTGGCGGCGGGCGCCCATCCTTTCGTGGCAGTGGGCGCGGCGCATATGGCCGGCGAAGACGGCTTGCCCGCGCTGTTGGCAACGCGCGGCTTTACCGTCACCAGGATCGAATAGCGCCAATCTCTTGCTTTTTCGCCGCAGGGCCGATAAGGGCCCGCGCTTCCGCGTCGTGGTCATCCCTGGAGGCGTGATGCGGAAAGTCTATCAATCCTAGTTTTTCGAAAGGCACGATCATGAGCGATACGCTTACCCTGCCGGCCGAGACGCGCGATCGGGCAGGCAAGGGAGCCTCCCGTGTGCTGCGTCGTGAAGGCCGCGTCCCCGCCGTCATTTATGGCAACAAGACAACCCCGCTAAGCATTCACGTCGAAGAAAAGGAACTGGCGCGCCAGCTTGGCACCGGGCATTTTTTCAATTCGATCGTCGAAATCGAAATCGATGGCCAAAAGCTGCGGACGTTGCCCAAGGACGTTGCCTTCCATCCCGTTTCCTCGCGCCCGCTGCACGTCGATTTTCTGCGCTTGTCGGCGAATGCCAAGGTTCACGTCGACGTGCCGGTGCTGTTCATCAATGAGGCCGCGTCGCCGGGCCTGAAGCGCGGCGGTGTGCTGAACATCGTGCGCCATGAGCTGGAACTGATCTGCGAGCCCGAGAGCATACCCGAAAACATCGAGATCGATGTCACCGGGCTGGAAATCGGTGCTGCGATCCACATCAGCCATGTCAAGCTGCCTGAAGGTACGACCTGCGCGATCACCGAACGCGATTTCACCATCGCCACGATCATCGCACCTTCCGCACTGCAGAGCCAGGGTGCCGACGCCGAGACCGGTTCGGCCTGACGCCAATATGCCTGAGGGGTCCGCTGAACCGGGCTCCTCAGGCGATTACTGAGGCGTCAAGCGATGCAGCTGTGGGTCGGCCTGGGTAATCCCGGTGCGGAATATGCGATGCACCGCCACAACGTCGGTTTCATGGCGGTCGATACCATCGCGCAGACGCATCGTTTCGGCCCGCAACAAATCAAGTTTTCAGGTTCCTGGCGCGAAGGCCGGATTGGCAACGACAAGGTCGTGTTGCTGAAACCCGCCACCTTCATGAACGACAGCGGCCGGTCAGTCGGGGCGGCGTTGCGCTTCTACAAGCTGGAAATGTCCGCGCTGACGGTCTTTCACGACGAACTCGATCTGGCGCCATTCAAGGTCAAGGCAAAAAATGGCGGCGGGACGGCGGGGCACAACGGCTTGCGCTCGATCGACCAGCACCTCGGCGCCGATTTCCGCCGCGTGCGGCTGGGTATCGGCCATCCCGGCCACAAGGATCGCGTGACCGGTTATGTGCTGGGCGGTTTCGCCAAGGCGGAGCTGGACGATCTGTCGGACATGCTGGGGGCGGTAGCGGCGGAGGCTGAATGGCTGGCGCGGGGTGACGACGCGCGCTTCATGAATGACGTGGCGTTACGCCAGCAGCATTGACCTCTGCGCCCCTCGCCTTCAGGGGAGCAGCCGGAGACGGCGCCTCTTTTCCGGGGGCGGCATGACTTTGTTACGACAGCCTTCACCCAACGCTTCCCTGAAGCGGGCAGGCTCAAGATTTGGACAGGACATACCATGGGATTTCGTTGCGGCATCGTTGGCCTGCCCAATGTCGGCAAATCTACGCTCTTCAACGCGCTGACCGAAACGCAGGCGGCGCAGGCGGCAAATTATCCGTTCTGCACGATCGAGCCTAACGTCGGCCAGGTCGGCGTGCCCGATCCCCGGCTTGAACAACTGGCGGCGATCGCCAGCAGCCAGAAGATCATCCCCACGCAACTGGGCTTCGTCGATATCGCCGGGCTGGTGCGCGGCGCGTCGAAGGGCGAAGGGTTGGGCAACCAGTTTCTGGGCAATATCCGCGAGGTAGATGCCATTATCCATGTGCTGCGTTGCTTTGAAAACGTCGATATCCAGCATGTCGATGACAAGATCGATCCGATCTCGGATGCCGATACGGTCGATACTGAATTGATGTTGTCCGACCTGGAAAGCCTGGAAAAACGTGTTCCAGCCGCACAGAAAAAGGCCACGCAAGGCGACAAGGAGGCCAAGCTGGTTGCCACCGTGCTGGGCCGGGCGCTGGATTTGTTGCGCGAAGGCAAGCCGGCGCGGCTGACGACGCGCAAGGACGAGGAAGAAGAGCGAGTCTTTCAACAGGCGCAATTGCTGACCGCCAAACCGGTGCTGTATGTCTGCAACGTCGAGGAAGAGGCAGCGGCAACCGGCAACGCCTTTTCCCAGCGCGTTTTTGCGAAGGCCAAGGCCGAAGGCGCGCAGGCGGTGATCGTGTCGGCGGCGATCGAGTCCGAACTGGTCGGCATGGATCCTGAGGAACGCATGGTATTTCTGGAGGAACTGGGCCTGCACGAAACCGGCCTGACCCGCATCATCCGCTCGGGCTATGAACTTCTCCACCTGCTGACCTTCTTCACCGTCGGTCCCAAGGAAGCCCGCGCCTGGACGGTCCACTCTGGCGCCAAGGCCCCCGACGCGGCCGGCGAAATCCACTCCGACATGCAGCGCGGCTTCATCCGCGCGGAGACCATCGCCTTTGACGATTACATCGCGCTGAAGGGCGAGAGTGGAGCGCGGGACGCGGGGAAATTGCGGCAGGAGGGCAAGGAATATGTCATCCAGGACGGGGATGTCTTGCACTTCAAATTCAATGTTTGAAGACAGCGCCGGTCGTTACATGGTGGAAGAACGCATCATCGGGTGAGCCCTGGCATCGCTTGCACTTGCCTGGCGACCTGGCGCCGATGCGTTGGCCTCAGTTTATAATTCCTCACCGCCGCCCGAACAGTTTCTCGATATCCCCGTGCGCCAGCTTCACCCAGGTTGGCCGCCCATGGTTGCATTGCCCCGAACGCGGTGTGCGTTCCATCTCCCGCAGCAACGCGTTCATCTCCGCAACCGCCAACGCCCGCCCGGCGCGAACCGAACCATGGCAAGCCATTGTTGCCAGCACATGGTCAAGCCGCTCGCCCAGCAACAGCGCGTCGCCGCTGTGCGCCAGATCGTCGGCGATGTCGCGGACCAGCGCCTGGACATCGCCTTTGGCCAATGCCGCCGGCACTGCGCGCACCAGCATCGCGGCGGGGCCGAAGCGTTCCAGCGCGAGACCGTGGCGGGCCAGCACTTGCAGCTGTTCCTCCAGCCGGTCGCAGGCGGGCTCTTCCAATTCCACCACTTCGGGCAGCAACAGCGCTTGCGATCCGGCCTGCGCCCCCTCCCCGGCAGCACGCAACCGTTCCAGCACGATCCGCTCATGCGCGGCGTGCTGATCGACGATTACCAGTCCATCCGCGGCCTCGGCGATGATATAGGTACCTGCCACTTGCCCCCGCGCGACGCCCAGCGGGTGGTCGGCATCGGGCACGCTGTCGTCGGCGGATTCGGCGCGGCCCGATGGCGCCAGCTGCCCGGCTTCGTAACCGCGCCACGCCAGACCGGCCTCGGTCACGCGCGCGTAATTGCCTGTTGGCCCGGCGAAAGTCCGCGCGAACAGGCTTTCCAGCCGCTGCCCCGGTTGTTCCGGCGGTTCCGTCACCGGCTCGCTTTGCCAGTTCCCCATTGCCGAAGCGGCTGGGCTTTGCGCGGCCCTTTGCCCGGCGCTGTCCAGCGCATGGCGCAAGCCGCTGACGATGAAGCCGCGCACGAAAGCGGGATCGCGAAAACGCACTTCGGTCTTGGCGGGGTGGACGTTGACATCGACGTCTTCGGCGGGGATTTCCAGGAACAGTGCCAAGACGGCATGGCGGTCGCGCGCCAGCATCTCGGCATAGGCGCCGCGCACGGCGCCGACCAGCAAGCGGTCCTTCACCGGGCGGCCGTTGACGAACAGATACTGGTGATCGGCAACTCCGCGATTGAAGGTGGGCAGGCCAGCGACTCCGTATAGACGCGCGTCGCCGCGTGCGACATCGACGATGACACCATCCTCGACCAGTTCGCGCGCCACAATCCGGGCGACCCGCCCCGCCGTATCGTCGCCGTCCTGCACCGCCAGCACGCGGCGGCCGTCATGCTCCAGCATAAAGCCGATTTCGGGTCGCGCCATCGCCAGCCGCCGGACGACATCGAGGCAGGCGGCATATTCGGCGCGGGCGCTGCGCAGGAACTTGCGACGCGCCGGGACCAGCGCAAATAATTGTTCGACACGAATACGGGTGCCCGGCGGCAGCGCTGCGGGACCTTCGCTGGCAAGGTCGCCATGATCGACCACGCGGCGCCAACCGTCGGCCCCCACATCGTGCAGGCGGCTTTCCAGCGTCAATCGCGAGACGCTGGCGATCGACGGCAACGCCTCGCCGCGAAAACCCAGCGTTGTGACCTCGGCAATGTCCTCACCCGGCAGTTTTGAGGTGGCGTGGCGTTCCAGCGCCAGCGCGATCTCATCCGGGCTCATCCCGCAGCCGTCGTCGGTGACTTCGATGCCGTCCAGTCCGCCCGCCGTCAACCGAATCACAATCCGCGTCGAACCGGCATCGATGGCGTTCTCGACCAGTTCCTTCAGCGCCGAGGCCGGACGCTCCACCACTTCTCCCGCAGCAATGCGGTTGATCAGCGTCTCGGGTAGTCGGCGGATGGTGGGCATGCACCTAACGTAACCGTATGCGCGCCCGCGCACCACAAGCAAAGGCTCCGGGATCGCTCCCGAAGCCTTTGCCCGCCTTAGGCGACGCCAAGTTACCCGATCAGGCGCCGACGAGACCGCCGCAGACGGTGGTATTACCGGTCGGGCGGGTCACCGTGGTCACGCCCTTCTTGGTTTGCACGGTCGGCAGCAACTCGCTCTGGATCCACAGGCCCAGCGCGTTGGCATCGCCCGTGTTTGACAGGAAGGTGTTGGCGATCGCCACCTGCCAGGCTTTGGGCACGACGCCCAGGTTCGACTGATCGACGATGCCGGGGTTGGCGGGAACTGCACCGTTGAAGCTGCCCGGCGCGATAGCGGTGCCGCTGGCATCCTTCTTGACCTGCCCGAGCAGGGTGCCGAGCAGTTCGGCAACGGCCTCGCGATTGCCGGGCGTGGCATAGCAGGTATAGCCGAAGAACTGGTCAGTGCCGGTGATTGGATAACCCGCGCTCGGCTGCGCCAGCGTCGCCCCGGTTTGATACAGTACATCGCTCCAGGCGATTGGATTGGCGCGGGTGGCAGCGCCGTTTCCGTTGCCCGGCAGATTGACCGTGCGCGTGTCAGTGCCCGGCTTGTAAGCACCCGTCGTATCCGATTCTGGCGGCAAGACCGAGCCAAAGGCGGTCAGCGCGTTCTTGAAGGTCGGCGCCACGAACACCGCTCCCTGCACAGCCAGCAACGCCCCGACCAGCCCACCTGGCGCGTCCACCGACGGCTGGATGTAGTCGGCCGAGATATAGCCGATCTTGCCGTTAACCGTTGTCCCGTCGGCTTCAACCAGGTCGGGCGCCAAGGCAATCAGTTTGGCAAGATTAACATTGCCGTTAGTCACCGTGTACAGACCAGAGCCGGTGTAGCCGGTGGGTGCGCCGCTGTTCGCGACACCGGGGTTGATGTTGACGATTTTCGTGCCGTTGAACCAGTCGCCTGAAACCGCGTTAGTAGTGCCCGCGAGCTTGCTGCTGTTGCCGTTGTTGCTCGGCTTCAGACTCACGTCGGAACGGATGGTGCTGTAATCCACCCCGCCATTCTGAGTGGAATTATAAGGCAGCGCTTCGGCATGATCGAGGTATTTGTTGGCCCCGCCGGCGGTCCTGGGCACATAGATTGAGCTTTGCGAACATACCGCGGCCAAGTGACGGGTGAAGGCGTCGGTGTTGCCTGAATTGTCCAGCCGACCCACCAGCCGGATCGGCACACCATCGCTTTTCCACCGCGCCGCGGTGTCGTTGACGGTATCGAACAACGCGATTTTCTTGTTCATCGCCTGCAACTGCGGATCGTTCCAATTGGTGATGTCACCGTTAAATATGCCGCAATAGGCCTGCGCGTTCAGGCGCAGAGTCTTGAGCGAAGTGCCGGCGAAATTGCCCAAATACTGAAAATTGAACACCAACGACTGGCCGCTCGAATTGACTCCATAGGTTGGATCAAAGGCGATCGCGATCGGGATCACGAACAGCGGGAACTGGATCGCCGGGCCGGCCGATGACACCGCGTTGCCAGGGGTGTTGTAAAGGTTGAGCTCGCTTTGCGCGATTGGCGTATCGGACAGCGCGAACTGGAGGTGGCTCCAGCGATTGTCGCCGGCGACCAGGTTGAACGGGTTGAAGACATGCGCAACCGCATTGGCACTGGCGCCGCCATCGAAGACATCGGTAAAATAATACCAGCTCTTGCGGCCGAAGCCCGAACCTGTGCCGACAAATTTTGCAGCGAAACCATAGCCCGGGCTGGTCTGCGGCTGCACTTCATAGGCGCTGGCACCGCCGGTGAACGCGACGTTGGGGCTGGTGTTGTTGCAGGTCAGGGTGGGCGTTCCGGCATAGACGCCAGGGGCCTTGGCGCTGAGCGATCCCGTCGTGGCGGCATTTCCGCCCTGGCCGGGCTGGCCGTTGCCCAGCTTGTACGGGGCGCCCAGGCAGTTCAGTACCCGGACCACGACATTCTGCGGTGAAGTCGCGCCAGCGCCGTGCAGCGCGGTATCGCCATCATACGTGAAAGTCCCGTTGGCAGTGGTCACCGTGGACTGCGGCAGGCCTGGCGCGAGGATAGCATAATTTGGCTGGGCCAGGGCGGACGTTGCCGCGAGACTGCCAGCGGCAGTTGCCGTCAGCAGGAGAAGTTTGGTCGTGTACATGAGTGAATCCTTTCAAAAGCGGAATTGAACGAACGGAACGCGGGGCTGTTCTGACGAGAAGGAGTTCCCCACCGAGCGATCCGCGGTATAAACTCTACGTAATAAGTAGAGATATATATAAATTTAAACTCTTTCGATTTAGTAGAGTAAAGAAACCAAAAATTTATGCGATTTAGCGTGGCGAAATCATCACCACATGCCCCAATTACTGAGGATACACCTGCATTATACATGCATATTTTTAAGTACTATTAGAACCAAAATAAGTTTTGAAGCTGTACTTATATGAATTATTTACACAATAAACGATGTCGTGACTTGACATAATATGCCTTTATGACGATTTTATGACAATATTTGCATGATTACCTATTATAATATCATTGATTTTTACCCATGAACTGCGTTTTTTGTATGACTTGAATTGCTTTCCTGCAAAATGATGCCAAAGGGGATGGCCCACTGCTGTCGCCGCGCGGTACCCGCATCGTTCGCGCCGGCCGCGGCTCACTAACGCAACAAAATTTTGGCCTTTGCGTGGCGCATGCGTTAAGGAGCCGTCTGCTCAGCCCCATGGCCGGACTACGCCCTTCCCGCAGGTGCGGTAGGATTCGGATAAAAAACGGATTTTTCGATGGCCTCTTTCATGTCGCGATTTTTGAAATTCGGGTCGCAGAACATGGCGATCGACCTCGGCACGGCAAACACACTTGTTTATGTGCAAGATCGCGGCATCGTCCTGAATGAGCCGTCAGTGGTGGCGATCGAGACGATCAACGGCAACAAGACGGTCAAGGCAGTGGGCGACGACGCCAAGATGATGATGGGCAAGACCCCGGACAGCATCGAGGCGATTCGCCCGTTGCGCGATGGCGTGATCGCCGACATCGAAATTGCCGAGGAAATGATCAAGCATTTTATTCGCAAGGTTCACGGCAAGAAGAGCCTGTTCCGCTACCCCGAGATCGTGATCTGTGTGCCGTCGGGCTCGACCTCGGTGGAACGCCGCGCGATCCGCGATGCCGCCAGCAACGCCGGCGCCAGCCAGGTCTACCTGATACTTGAACCAATGGCGGCAGCGATCGGCGCCGGGATGCCAGTGACCGAGCCGGTGGGCTCAATGGTCGTTGATATCGGCGGCGGCACCACCGAGGTCGCGGTGCTCAGCCTGCGCGGGCTGGCCTATACCACCTCGGTCCGGGTCGGCGGCGACAAGATGGATGAAGCCATCGTCAGCTATGTCCGCCGCCACCACAATCTGCTGATCGGCGAGGCGACCGCCGAACGCATCAAGAAACAGTATGGCACCGCCATGATGCCAGTCGATGGCATCGGTGAAATCGTGCACATCAAGGGTCGCGATCTGGTCAATGGCATTCCCAAGGAAATCACCATTACCCAGGCAAACATTGCCGAAGCGCTGTCCGAGCCAATCGGTGCCATCATCGAGGGGGTGCGCATCGCGCTGGAAAACACCGCGCCCGAACTGGCGGCGGATATTGTCGACCAAGGCATCGTGCTGACCGGCGGCGGGGCGCTGATCAAGGGGCTGGACGAATTTCTGCGCGAGGAAACCGGCTTGCCGGTCAGCGTCGCCGACGACCCGCTATCGTGC
The DNA here is from genome assembly GCA_043740855.1 of Sphingomonadales bacterium. Lineage (GTDB taxonomy): Bacteria > Pseudomonadota > Alphaproteobacteria > Sphingomonadales > Sphingomonadaceae > Novosphingobium. The sequence continues at coordinate 17,476 of JAYUBN010000085.1, forward strand.
GTGGCGCTGGGCACCGGGCGGGCGATGGAAGATCCGATGTATCGCGGCGTGTTGATGACGGCCTGATCGCCTGCGCGGCGCGCCATCACACGTTTTTGTTGTCGCATCGTTTAAGGCGAAAAGCCGGTGCCCACTTTTTAGCACGATGCTTATCAAGTTTGAACGGTTACCATCGCCAGTCGGCGGCGCCCCGTGATCCGGGTGTCGTGTGACGGTCATCAAGGAGCGGACAGGGATGCCGCCGCCAGTCAACCGGCGCACCGGCTTTTCGCGCAGGGCGCAATACAACGCCTTTATCGGCTATGTCGTCGGCACAATCGGCGCGCTGGTCGGTGATGGCCT
>JAYUBN010000086.1:0-5904 GCA_043740855.1 Sphingomonadales bacterium
GAGCCTACATCATTATTATCCAGGGTGCGGTTGTGGCCATCGGCTCGGTCAGCGGGCCGGCAGCAGTGCCTGCCTTTACCGCAGTACGCACGCTCAGCCGCACCGGCCTCCAATTCGCCTTCCGTCTCAACTTTGCTTCGATGACGCGCTACACTCGCCTGTCCGCCACCGGGGATCGCGTTGGCATGGAACGGCTGGTTTTGCTGAATCTGGCGGCTACTGCGCTGGTGGTGGTTCCGGCAGCAGCCGTCATTTTGGCGCTGGGCCAGCCGATTATCGCAATCTGGACGCACGGCCTCGTCCATCCCTCGTTCCTGCTGCTGACGCTGATGGTGGCAGCGATGCTGCTCGATGCCGCCTGGGTACCGCTGTCGAATCTCATTATGTCGATTAACCGGCACGCCGGTTTTTCCTATTTCTTCCTGTTGTCCGGGGCGCTGGCGATCGCCATCGGCGCCGTGCTGCAACAGCGCGTCGGCACAATTGGCATGGCTAGCGCGCTGGTGCTGCAGGAGGCGGCCATGGTCTGTTGCGTGTGGCGACTGGGCTATCGCGTGGGCGTAATTCCGCGCGATGCGATTTCCGCCTCGTGGCGCTATAGCCTGGAACTGATACGGCGATTGCGCACCGGCGGGGGGATTGGGCGGTGAAGGCAGTGATTTTGTGTGGCGGGCAAGGGACCCGCATCCGCGATGTCGCCGATGACATCCCCAAACCGATGATCCGCATCGGCGAGCGCCCGATCCTGTGGCACATCATGCAGACCTATGCTGCTGCCCGGATCACCGATTTCGTGCTCTGCCTCGGTTATAAAAGCTGGTCGATCAAGGAATATTTCCTCAATTTCCATGCGCAGGTCGCCGATATCACAGTCTGCCCCGGCAGGCCCGGCGAAGTCGATTTCCACGGCGATTTTCCCGAGCGCGACTGGCGGATCGAACTGGTCGAGACCGGGGTTGCCGCGCAGACCGGGGCGCGGCTGTGGCGGGTGCGGGACCGGCTGGCCGTCGATGAATTGTTCTGCCTGACCTACGGCGATGGCGTCGCCGACATCGACGTCGGCGACGTGGTCGCCTTCCACCGCAGCCATGGCCGGATCGGCACCGTCACCGGCGTGCGCCCGCCCGGCCGCTTTGGCGTAATGACGATCGGCGAAGCGGTTGGGCACGGTGCGCGCGTGACGACATTCGCGGAAAAGCCGCAAGCAGGCGAAGGGCTGATCAACGGCGGATTTTTTGTGTTCGACGCGCGCGTGTTCGAATATCTCAGCGACGATAGCGGGCTGATTTTCGAAGCTGAACCGCTTCAGCGATTGGCGCAGGATGGACAATTGATGCTATTTCGCCATGACGGCTTCTGGCAACCCATGGACACCTATCGCGAGTTTCGTTTGCTTAACGACTTGTGGGAATCGGGTAAGGCGCCGTGGCAGCGCTAATCACCGGTCGCAGGCATTGGGGAGACACCAATGTTCGGTGACATCTATGCCGGCAAGCGCGTATTCGTGACCGGCCATACCGGGTTCAAGGGATCGTGGCTGAGCCTGTGGCTGGCCCGGCTGGGCGCCGAAGTGACCGGCTATGCGCTGGCGCCGCTGACCAAGCCCAGCCTGTTCGTGAGTGCCGGTGTCGCCGCCGGGCTGACGTCTGTCGTGGCCGATATCCGCGACGGCGCTGCGCTGCGCGCGGCGCTGGCCCAGGCCCGGCCAGATTTCATCTTTCACCTCGCCGCACAACCGCTGGTGCTGGAATCCTACGCCGCGCCGGAGGAAACCTTCGCCGTCAACCTTACCGGGTCGATCGCCTTGATGGAAGCGATCCGCCAGATTGCCACGAACGGGAACTGGGCCACACGTGCGGCGGTCGTCATGGTGACGACCGACAAGGTCTATCGCAATTGCGAATCGGGGCGGCCGTATCGCGAGGACGATCCGCTCGGCGGCTACGACCCCTACAGCGCCAGCAAGGCGGCGATGGAAATCGCGGTGGCCTGCTGGCGCGACAGCTTTTTCGCACAGCACGGCGTGCGCATGGCCACCGCCCGCGCTGGCAATGTCATCGGCGGCGGCGATTGGGCGGTCAACCGCATCGTCCCCGATCTCGCCCGCGCGCTGATCGCCGATGCCGTGCCGCATTTGCGCCATCCGGCCGCGCTGCGGCCATGGCAGCATGTGCTGGAACCGCTGGCGGGGTATCTGTGGCTGGGCGCGCGGCTGGCGGCGGCGGATGGGGCGGATTTTGCCCAAGGCTGGAACTTTGGCCCTGACCCGGCCGATATCCAGCCGGTAAGCGCACTGGCCGAGGCGATGTTGGCACGTTGGGGGCGTGTTGGCTGGGCCGATACCGGCGATCCTGCCGCCCCCCACGAGGCTGCAGTCCTGCGTCTGGCGATCGACAAGGCGGCAGCGCGCCTCGACTGGCGGCCGGTGTGGAGTTTCGGCGAGACGGTCGCGCGCACCGCTGACTGGTATCGCGATGTCGCCCAAGGCGCGGCCAGTGCGCGCGCGGCATGCGATGCGGATATTGCTGCGTTTTGCGCCGCAGCGGCGACCAGCGGCGTGAGTTTCGCAGCATGACCGGCGGCATCCTCGCCACCGCTGCCGCCGCGCAATTTGCCGGCCAACGCGTGCTGCTGACCGGGGCCAGCGGGTTTTTGGGCGGGCATGTGGCGCGGCAGGCGATGGCTGCCGGGGTCCAACTGCATGAGCTGGGGCGCCGCGCGGGGGGCCACGGCGCGCAGTTCCATGCGGCGGATTTGACCGACGCTGCGGCCGTGGCGCAGGTCGTGGCCATGGTCCGCCCCAACGCCGTGATCCACTGTGCTGCGCCGGGGGTCAGCTATGGCGCTATGGAGTTTACCGCGATGCTGGAGATCGCGGCGGGCGGAACGCAGGCACTCTACGCGGCCTGTGCCGCGCTGGGCGAACCGCCGGCGGTGGTGCACATCGGCTCGGGTTTCGAATATGCTGCCAGCGATGCCCCTGTATGCGAAGACGCGCCGACGATCCCTTCGGCCAGCCTGTATGGCGCAGCCAAGGCGGCCTCCTCGACAGTGGCGCAGGACCATGCGACCAGCTTGCGGATCATGCTGCTGCGCCCGTTTCACATTTACGGCGCGGGCGAAGCGGCGCAGCGACTGGGACCGATGCTGATCGCCAAGGCACGCGCCGGCGAACGCGTGGCGCTGACCGGAGGCGAGCAACAGCGCGATTTCCTCCATGTCGATGATTGCGCGCGCTGTATCTGGGTCGCGTTAGCCACGGCGGGGCGCGCCAATGCGGGTGGGGCCAGGGATTGCGGGGTAACGGTGTTGAATTGCGGCTCGGGCACCGCGATCACTTTACGTCATTTTATCGCGCTGCTTGCCATGGAACTGCGTCGCGCGGGCCTTGAACCCGATCTGGCGCTGGGCGCGCTGCCTTATCGCGCGCACGAACCGATGGTCAGCCTGCCCGACCTCGCCCGATTGCACGATACGCTGGACTGGCGCCCGCGCGTTTCGCTGGAACAGGGGATCGCCGACCTGGTCCAGGTGGAGCTTAACGCATGTCGCTGATCGACGCCGTTCGTTTTATCCCGCGTCGGCGCCTTGCCGACGAGCGCGGCTGGTTCCTCAAAGTCATCGACGGTAACGAGGAAGGCATCCCGACCCATACCGGCGAGGTCTATCTGACGCTGGCGCATCCGGGGCAGGCGCGCGGCGATCATTACCACCCCGCCACCGCCGAGTGGTTCACCGTGGTCGAAGGCCGCGCGCTGCTGCAAGTGATGGACCCGCAAACCAGCGCGCGCGCGCAATGGTGGCTCGATGCCGCCGATCCGCAGACGGTGTTCATACCGCCCGGCCTGGCCCATGTTTTCGTTAACCCCGAGGGCGCAGCAAGCCCGTTTCTGCTTATCGCCTATGCCGCCAACGCCTATGATCCGGCGGACACCATTCCCTGTCCGGTGCAAATATGAGCGACCGGCTGCTGTCGGTGGCCCTGCCTGTCCGGAATGGTGCCAATTACCTCGCCGCTGCGCTCGACAGCATCCTGGCGCAAACGTACCGCGATTTCGACCTGTTTGTCTCCGACAATGCGTCCACTGACGAAACCCCGGCGATTCTGGCCCGTTACGCCGCGCGCGACCCCCGCGTTAAAATATCGCGCACCGCGCACCTGATCCCGCAGCAGGCCAATATGAATCGCGCCGTGGACTTGGCCGACACGCCTTGGGTAAAGCTGTTCTGCCACGACGATTTGATGCTGCCCGATTGCCTCGCCCGGATGAACGCCGCCATCGCTCGCGTCGCGGGGAGTAATGTCGCGCTGATCGGCAATGGCGAGCGCTATCTGTTCGGCGACCGCTTCATGACCGACGGCGTTGCCAGCGGCGATTTGCTGATCCTGCCCGGCCATGAGGCCATCGCCCGCAAGCTGTGGAATGTCGCGCTGGCCGTGCCGTTTCCGGCGGTGACGACCGCCACCGTGCGCAAGGATGCTTTTCTGCAACTGGGCGGTTTCGACGGCCGCTACATCTATTTCGACACCTTTTGCTGGCTGGAATTGCTGATGCGGCACGATTATGCCGTCGATACCCAAGCCCTGACGATCAATCGCATCCACGGCGCGCAAGTGGCGCAACAAGGGCGCCGGTCGCTGCGCGAAGTCAGTGACTTTCGCGATTTCCTGCGTGGTTTCGTGTCGCGGCACGGCGCCGCGCTCGGCATGCCCCGCACAGCCCGGCTGCGGTTGCGGCTGATGCCCGTTGCTATTGCCGCGCGCGCGATCGCGGTGCAGTGCCGGGCCAAACGCCGGCGCGCTGCCGTGGCCATGGTGTGGCGGCTGCCGGTACATTACTGGCCGTTGCTGGCGGTGCTGGTGCCGCGCGCGGTCGCTAATGAACGGCGCAACACCCGCCGTGACGCCGCCCATGTGCCGATCGAGTTTCTTTATCCGGAGTAAGGGCAGGTAAAGCCTTCAGAAATCTCGAAAGAAATTGTGCTCCGGTTCCCAGGCAGAGATCTTGCGAAAATAACGGTCCTGATTTGATCGGCCCGTAAGCGTTCTTATCAGCGTGATTAACGGATTTGCACCGCGGAAATCGCGTGGCAGTCCCACATCTATTTCAGCATAATTGCGGTGATTTTTAAAATATTTCAGGAATTTGTGAATGGACCGGAAGCCGCAATCGTTGAATGCGATTGCGCCGCCAACGGATACCAGTTTGTCCAGATAAAATGCATCGAGAAGCACATAGTCAAAAGTGTGCATGCCATCGATGTAGGCGAAATCAACGCTCAAGCCTTGTTCGATCATTCTGGGTAACGCGAGGTAATCCACCTCGGTTACCAGCTTGTGGGCAGCCGCCCGAGTGCTGCGCGCGACCTGCGCTTTGCCAACGCCCGCGTATTCCGTGTCCTGAAATGGATCGACCGAAATCAGGACGCCGTCCTGGGGCAAGGTGCTTAAAATCGCCAGCGTTGAAAACCCCTGCGCCATGCCGATTTCCACGACTGTTCGTGGCTGCGCCTTCTGGACGAAGGCGCTCAACGCCTGGGCAAATATAGGGGTGATTTGAGAATGCGCGGCCATCTGAACGCCGCGGGAATTACCGACAAGGCCCGTTTTGTACGCCGCTTCCAACAACGCCAGCGGAGGTACAGGTGTATCGGGCATTATCGTTTCCTTGGGCTGGGAACCAACGGCAGACTGGATTGAAATGCAGATGTAGCCGCTGCTGATCTGGCCAGCCTGTGAAAGTGGCGAGGTCACCAGTAATCAATATATCAAATGCCCATGCCGGCCAGCAGCGCTGGTAATGTTATTGCGGTGATCGGCGACATTATAATGGCGGGCTGCAAGTTGCGCCACCACGTGCCCACGTTGCGATCGGGCACGGTCGCCGATGGCATCGAGCAGCA
>JAYUBN010000087.1:0-5860 GCA_043740855.1 Sphingomonadales bacterium
GGGGCAGGAACTGTCCGCCAGCCAGCGCGCCATCGAATGGCGGCTGCCCTATGTGCGCCTGTTGGATGCCGCGGGTGGCTCGGTACGCTCGTTCGAGGAGTACGGTCGGACCTATCTGCCCGACGGCAACGCCTTTACCGCGTGGGACGTGCAGTTGCTGTCGATCGTGCCGACGGTATCAGCCGTGCTCGGCTCGGTTGCCGGGCTGCCGGCAATCCAGGCCTGTTTGTCGCATTTCAGCGTGATGGTGGCCGGGATTTCGCAGATTTTCCCTGGTGGGCCGCCGGTGGTGAAAGCGGCGATGGGCGTCGATATCCACAAGGACGATCTCGGCGGCGCGCATATCCACACCAAGATCAGCGGCTGTATTGATAACGTGGCGAGCGATGAGGCGAATGCGTTTGAACAGATAAGGCAATTCCTGTCGTACCTGCCGTCGAGCATCGATGAAATGGCCCCGCGCGGCGATACCTCCGACGATCCGGATCGCGCCGAGGAAGCCTTGCTGTCGTTGATGCCGCGCGACCGGCGCAAGATTTTTGATGCGCGGAAGCTGATCAAACTGGTGGTCGATAAGGACAGCTTTTTTGAAATCGCGCCGCTGTATGGCCGGGCGCGGATCACCGGCCTGGCGCGGGTGAATGGCTATCCGGTCGGCGTGATGTGCAACAATCCACGCTTCGATGGCGGCTCGACGGACGTGGCGGCAGGCGCAAAAGTCGCGCGACTGATGCAGTTGTGCGATCTGTTCCACCTGCCGATTGTGTCATTCGCCGATGAACCGGGCTTCATGGTCGGGCTTGAATCGGAAAAGAACGGCATCGAACGGGCCGGCGCGCATCTGGTGTCGCTGGTCTGCCGGTCGCGGATGCCGATGATCACCTTTGTGCTCGGCCGGCTCTACGGGGTTGCCGGGCAATGCCATCACCGGCCAACCGGGATGTTCCGCCGCTACGCCTGGCCGTCGGCGAACTGGGGGTCGATGCATATCCTCGGCGGGGTGTCGGCGGCCTATCGGCGGGAAATTGCCAATGCCGACGATCCGGCGGCCAAGCAGGCGGAAATCGAGGCGCGCCTGCAAGCGCTGGCGTCACCGTTCCTGACCGCCGAGGCGACCGGGCAGGACATTATCGATCCGCGTGAGACGCGGGCGCGGTTGTGTGAGTTTGTCGAAGATGCGCAGCGGATTTTGGCGACGCAGATTGGAGTCGTGGGGATGGGGTATTGGCCGTGAAGTAAGTTTTTCTTTTAGTTCACTACTCTGTCCTCATGGGAATCCGAAAAGAACAAACCATCGTCATCGCGAGCCCTTGCGTGGCGATCCAGGAGCACCGCTCCCAAAGCCGAGTTTGGACCCCTGGATTGCCACAGCTTCGCCTCACAATGACGAACGACTGGAACGGTATTTTTCGGTTTTTCAAGCGTACGGAGCAACAAAAAGAAGGCGCTTAGCCGCCACTTCCCTTGCCTGCCACGCCGTTTACCAAACCTTCACACCCAACCGGCATAGTCCGTCTCGGCGCAAAAAATTTTCGTCAGAACCCCAACCCGTTCACAAGGAACGCGGGTGTTATGACGGCAATCACGACCAGCCTTACTCCGGCCCAAATCGCAGCCCTTTCCACCGCGGCGGTTGCCGGGTGGGGTACGGCCAACATTGTGGGGTTGACCACGGCGCAGGTCGCGGCCCTGACCACCGCGCAGGTTGCCGCCCTCACCACTGCGCAGGCGGCGGCCCTGACCACGGCGCAGATCGCGGCACTGACGGTGGTGGAAATAGCCGCGCTGACCACCGCTGATGCGGCGGCACTGACCACGGCGCAGATTGTGGCGATTACCACGGCCGGGGTTGCCGCATTGACGACGGCGCAAACCGCTGCGTTGACCACGGCCCAGGTCGCGGCGCTAATCACGACGCAAGTGCTGGCACTAACCAGCGCCGATGTCGGTGCGCTGACCACGGCGCAGGCGGCGGCGCTGACCACGGCGCAAGTGGCGGTGCTGACCACGGCCCAGGCCAAGGCGTTGACGACCGCGTCCGTCGCGGCCTTGACCACGGCGCAGTTGGTGGCGCTGACCACCGCCGATATCGCGGTGTTGGGCACCAACCAGATTGCCGCCCTCACCACCGCCCAAGCCGCGGCGCTGACCACCGGGCAGGTCGCCGCGCTGACCGCCGCCGAGCTTGCCGCGATGACCACGGCGGATGTCGCGGCGCTGACCACCGCCCAAATTGTCGCCGTTTCCACCAACGCGTTGGCTGGATTGACCACGGCGCAAACTCTGGCGTTGACCACCGCGCAGGTTGCGGCACTGACCACCAGCCAGATCGCGGTGCTGTCCACCGGCGATATTGCGACGCTGACCACCGCGCAGGCGACCGCGTTGACCAGCGCCCAGGTCGCGGTGCTGACCACCGCGCAGGCCAAGGCGCTGACGGCGGCCGATCTGGCGGCGTTCACGACGGCCAAAATCGTTGCCATTACTACCGCCGATATTGCAGCCCTGACCACCGCACAGATCGCGGCACTTACCACCGCACAGGCGGCGGCATTGACCACCGCGCAAATTGTCGCAATGCCTGCGGCCAATGTCGCGGCGCTGACCACGGCGGATGTCGCCGCACTCACCACCGCGCAAATTGTGGCCATCACCACAGCTGGGATTGCAGCCCTGACCACGGCGCAAACGCCGGCGCTGTCCACGGCACAGATTGCTTCCCTGACCGTGGGCCAGGTGGTGGCGCTGACCGCTGCCGATATTGCGGTGCTGACCACGGCGCAGGCGGCTTCGTTGACCACCGCGCAAGTTGCGGTGCTGACCACTTCCCAGGCAAAGGCGCTGACAACGGCGTCGATTGCAGCACTCACCACCGCGCAAATTGTCGCTGTCACCACGGTTGATATTGCAGCCCTCGGCACCAGTCAGATCGCCGCGTTGACCACCGCGCAGGCGGCGGCCCTCACCACCGGGCAGGTTGCAGCCCTGACGGCGGCCGAACTCGCGGCCGCAACCACGGCCGATGTCGCGGCGCTGACCACGGCACAAATTGCCGCGATTACGACGGCCGCTTTGGCGGGCCTGGGCACCGCACAAACCATCGCGCTGACAACCGCGCAAGTGGCGGCATTGACCACCAGTCAGGTTCCTGTCCTTTCGACCGGCGATATTGCGGCCCTGACCACCGCGCAGGCGGCGGCGCTGACATCGGCGCAGGTGGCGGTTCTGACCACCGCGCAGGCTAAGGCGTTGAATTCGGCCAATCTGGCGGGCTTCACTACCGCCAAGATCGTCGCCATTACCACCGCCGATGTTTCGGCGCTGACCACGGCGCAGATTGCGGCGTTGACCACCGCCCAGGCGGCGGCGCTGACCACGGCGCAGATTGTCGTCATGTCAGCCGCCAATGTTGCAGCGCTGACGACAGCCGATGTTGCGGCGCTGACCACCGCGCAGATTGTGGCCATCACCACCGCCGGGATTGCGGCATTGACGACCGCGCAAACTCTGGCGTTGACTACGGCCCAGGTTGCAGCCCTGACCACGACGCAAATCCTGGCGCTAACCCCTTCCGATGTTGGTGCGCTGACCACCGCGCAGGCGGCGGCGCTGACCACGGCGCAAGTGGCGGCTATGACCACTGCCCAGGCCAAAGCGCTGACGACGGCATCGGTTGCGGCGCTGACCACGGCGCAAATTGTGGCCGTTACCAGCACCGATATTGCCTCTCTCGACACCAGCCAGATCGCGGCGCTGACCACGGCGCAGGCGGTGGCGCTCACCACCGGGCAGATCGCGGCGCTGACGGCCGCCGAACTGGCCGCGCTGACCACGGCGGATATCGCGGCACTGACGACGGCGCAGATCGCGGCGGTTACAACCACCGCGCTGGCCGGACTGACGACGGCGCAAACCCTGGCGCTGACCACCGCGCAAATCGCGGCACTGGCGACCGGCCAGATTCCGGTTTTATCCACTGGCGATGTCGCCGCGCTGACCACGGCGCAAGCTACGGCGTTGACCTCGGCGCACGTGGCGGTCCTGACCACGGCGCAGGCCAAGGCGTTGACGGCGGCAGATCTGGCGGCATTTACCACCGCCAAGATCGTGGCGATCACCACGGCCAATATCGCGGCCCTGACCACCGGGCAGATTGCGGCGTTGACCACCGCCCAGGCGGCGGCCCTGACCACGGCGCAGATTGCAGCAATGCCGGCGGCCAATATTGCCGCGCTCACCACGGCGGATGTGGCGGCACTCACCACCGGGCAAATTGTAGCGATCACCACGGCGGGGATTGCCGCACTGACGACCGTGCAAACGCCGGCGCTGACCACGGCACAGGTGGTGGCGCTGACCACGACGCAAATTCTGGCGCTGACCAGCGCTGATATTGGCGCGCTGACCACGGCGCAGGCGGCAGCCATGACCACGGTGCAAGTTGCCACGCTCACCATTGGTCAGGCTAAGGCGCTGACCACGGCGGCTGTCGCGGCGCTGACCACGGCGCAAATCGTCGCAGTCAGTACGGCCGATGTTGCCGCGCTGGTCACCAATCAGATTGCCGCCCTGACCACGGCGCAATCGGCGGCGTTGACCACCGGGCAGGTGGCCGTGCTGACGGCCGCTGAACTGGCTGCAATCACCACCGCGGATGTCGCAGCGCTGACCACCGCGCAAATCGCTGCCATCACCACGGCGGCAATTGCCGCGCTGACCACCGCGCAAACGCCGGCACTGACGACAGCACAGATTACCGCCCTGACCACGGGCCAAGTGATGGCGCTGGGCGTTACCAATATTGCTGCGCTGACGACGGCGCAAGCGGCTTCGTTGACCACGGCACAAATGGCGGTGCTGACCACTTCCCAGGCCAAGGCGCTGACCACAGCGTCCGTCGCGGCGCTGACCACCGCGCAAATTGTCGCGATGACCACGGCCGATATCGCGGCGCTCGGGACCAACCAGATTGCCGCCTTGACCACAGCGCAGACGGCGGCGCTGACCACGGGGCAGGTTGCAGCGCTGACTGCCACGGAACTGGCCGCAATGACCACGACAGATGTCGTGGCGTTGACCACCGCGCAGATCGTCGCGGTGACCACGGCTGCACTTGCGGGCCTGACCACCGCGCAAACCCTGGCATTGACCACTGCGCAGGTGGCGGCACTGACGACGGGCCAGGTGCCGGTGATTTCGAGCGGCGACATTGCGGCGCTCACCACGGCACAGGCGGTGGCGTTGACCTCGGCGCAAGTGGCGGTCCTGACCACGGGCCAGGCCAAGGCGTTGACTGCGGCAGGTCTGGCGGCGTTTACCACTGCGAAGATCGTCGCGATTACCACGGCGGATGTTGCGGCGCTGACCACGGCGCAGATCGCGGCACTCACCACCGCCCAAGCCGCCGCCCTGACCACGACGCAGATTGCCGCAATAACGGCCGCCGATACCGCCGCCCTGACCACGGCGGATGTGGCGGCCCTGACCACCGCGCAGATCGTGGCCATCACCACTGCCGGGATTGCAGCACTGACCACCGCCCAAGCTCCGACATTGACCACCGCTCAGGTGGCGGCCTTGACCACGACGCAAATCCTGGCGCTGACCACCGCCGACATTGCGGCACTGACCTCCGCGCAGGCTGCCGCCTTGACCACGGCGCAGGTCGCAGCTTTGACCACCGCCCAGGCCAAGGCGTTGACGACAGGAGCTGTCGCGGCGTTGACCACCGCGCAGATTGTGGTGATCAGCACGACCGATATCGCGGCGCTCGCGACCAGCCAGATCGCGGCCCTCACGACCGCGCAGGCCGCCGCGCTGACCACGGGACAGGTTGCGGTGCTGACCGCGGCCGAGCTTG
>JAYUBN010000088.1:0-17671 GCA_043740855.1 Sphingomonadales bacterium
CATCAAGACCCTGCCTCAGATGTCAGACACACTGCCCTCGCCGGCCTCCAATCTTTCCGGCATCAAGGTCCTGGTGGTCGACAACGAGCGGGCGATCCTCGATGCGATGTCGGGCCTGTTGACCGGTTGGGCCTGCGAGGTGCGGACGGCCCGCTCGCTCCACCATCACCACTTTGTCTCCGGGGTTGAGGCTGAAGCCCCGGCGCAGTTCAAATGTGCCTTGGGGGCGCTCGACGAACATTGCCTCCACCCCCAACGCACGCCCCATTTCATGACCGATGATCACGCCGCCCAGCGCAGGAGACACCACTTTCGCGATCTCCTTGCGCAACTCGCGCGGGAATTTGGCGACCAGTGCGGCGGCCAGCCGGCTTGCCCGCATCGGGTCCATCAGGACGCGGGCGCATTGCAGATAATGTGCGCTATGCCGCCCCGACGACAGTAGGAAATGCCCTTCGAGCAAGGCCTGGCTGGCGCGAAATTCGGCAATGACGTCTTCATCTTGCATGGGTCTGGCACTCTGGTCGGTCAAGAACAACTCGGGTCGGCGCAACAAATTCTCGCCAGCGCGACGCGCCGGGCCGCCCCGCACCACCCGCTGCGGCAAAGAGCATTGCACTGCGCCAAATTTCCCCTAGAGGCGCTTGAGACTGTGGGCAAGCGTGCGTATATAGACCTCCACGGGACGCTTGTCCCAGAGTCTAGACAGACGATGGCGGGCAGCTTCTGCCGCCGGCAATGGAAAGCGAAAGCACAATACGATGACATTCGGCGATTTTGTCCCCGTTTCGTTTGGTACCCGGGCTGCGGTCCGCAGCATGGTAGCCCGCCCGATCAAGGCCTTGGGCCTGGCCATTCTGGCCCCGGTTGCGCTGCTGGCGGCGCCGCAACTGGTTCAGGCCCAAGCCCAGGTAAAGGCGCAATCGAGCGCGAGCGAAGTTGCTCCGCCCACTGTCGCTGCGCTGCCGACCCCTACCGCTTCGGCGGCTGCATTAGGCGTACCAGCCGAGGTTGGTGCCACTATCCTGCCGGCCGCCGGAAGCCAGGCGGCAGCCCCGGCCACGTTGTCATCTGCGAAACGCTTTCTGGTCGCGCCCGGCGGTTATACGCCGATGAAGCCGACGCCGGGCAAGGGCATGCCGGTTGACGGCGGCTATGGTTTTCAGACGCAATATTCGCCCACTGGCGAGTATGCGCGGTGGTTTCACGATGTGATCCTGCTCAAGGTAGTCTTTGGCGTCAGCCTGTTTGTGCTGGGCCTGCTGGCCTGGGTCGTGGTGCGCTTTAACAGCCGCTCCAATCCGGTACCTTCGAAAACCAGCCACAACACTTTGCTGGAAGTCGCATGGACCGGTATTCCGGTGCTGATCCTAGCCTATATCTCGGTGTATTCGATCGATTTGCTGGCCCAGCAGTTTAAACCTGCGCCCGCCAATGCCTTGACGGTAAAGGCGACCGGCAACCAATGGTACTGGAGCTATACCTATCCGGACAATGGCGGCATCGAGGTTATCTCAAACATTCTGACGCCTGAACAGGACAAGGCGACTGGTCAGCCGATCCAGCTGGGGGCTGATTACCGCATGGTACTGCCGGCGGGCGAGACGATTCGCCTGCAGACCACGGGCGCCGATGTGATCCACTCCTTCGCGGTGCCGTCGCTGTGGTTCAAGCTGGACGCGGTACCCGGTCGCATCAACGAAAAGACCCTCTTTATCAAGGAGCCGGGGGTTTATTACGGCCAGTGTTCGGAACTGTGCGGCGTTCGCCATGGCTATATGCCAATTGTCGTCGAAGCGCTCGATCGCCCGCATTTCAACGCGTGGGTCATGTCGCACAAGGCAGGCAAGATCGACGGCATGCCGGTCAATCCCGGCGCTTCTTCGGTGCCCGATGCAGCGGCCCTGCCCGCACCAGCCGCTCCTCCGCCCGTTTCAACGTCTCCCGCGCCCGCCGCCTGAGCCCCATTTTTAGATCTAAGGTCCGCAGCTAATGGCAACGATAGCCCCCGATACTTTCCAGGCGCACGATGATGCTCATCATCATGTCCATGGCGACCATGAGCACAAGCCAGCGTTTTTTGCCCGCTGGTTCATGTCCACCAATCACAAGGACATCGGCACGCTCTACCTGATTTTCGCAATTTTTACCGCGTTGGTTGGCGGGGCAATATCAGGAATGATGCGGGCCGAACTGGCCCATCCGGGTATCCAGTATCTGGGCACGTTCGCCCGATGGTTTGGCGTTATCAACCCCAGCTTCGACCAGCAACTGCATCTCTGGAATGTGCTGATTACCGCGCATGGGTTGATCATGGTGTTCTTCGTGGTCATGCCGGCGATGATTGGCGGCTTTGGCAACTGGTTCGTGCCGCTGATGATCGGTGCACCGGACATGGCCTTTCCGCGCATGAACAATATCTCGTTCTGGATGACCGTGGCAGGGTTTTGCTCGCTGATGATGTCAGCCTTCGTGCCGGGCGGTATCAGCAACGGCGCCGGGATTGGCTGGACGGCCTATGCGCCGTTGTCGACCAGCGGATCGCCCGGACCCGCCGTCGATTTCGCGATCTTCGCGCTGCACCTCGCCGGTGCCGCCTCGATCATGGGTGCGATCAACTTCATCACCACCATTTTCAACATGCGCGCGCCCGGCATGACGCTGCACCGCATGCCGCTGTTCGTGTGGTCGATCCTGGTCACCGCCTTTCTGCTGCTGCTCGCGCTGCCGGTGCTGGCCGCCGCGATCACCATGCTGATCACCGACCGCAACTTCGGTACGACCTTCTTTGATGCTGCCGGTGGCGGCGATCCGATCCTGTTCCAGCATTTGTTCTGGTTCTTCGGTCACCCCGAAGTCTACATTATGATTTTGCCCGGCTTCGGCATGATCAGCCAGATCGTCAGCACATTTTCGAAGAAGCCGGTGTTCGGCTACCTCGGCATGGCTTACGCAATGGTGGCGATCGGCGTCGTTGGCTTCGTCGTCTGGGCGCACCACATGTACACGACGGGGCTTAGCGAAGATGTGAAGATGTACTTCACCGCTGCGACCATGGTCATCGCGGTGCCCACCGGCATCAAGATATTCTCGTGGATCGCGACGATGTGGGGCGGGTCGATCACCTTCCGCTCGCCAATGGTCTGGGCGATGGGTTTCATCTTCCTGTTCACCGTCGGCGGCGTCACCGGCGTCGTCCTTGCCAATGGCGGCATCGACGACAATCTGCAGGACACGTACTACGTCGTCGGCCACTTCCACTACGTGCTGTCGCTGGGTGCAGTGACCTCGCTGTTTGCCGGCTTCTACTACTGGTTCCCCAAGATGAGCGGACGCTGGCATTCTGAATTCCTGTCCTACCTGCATTTTGCGGTGTTCTTTGTCGGCGTGAACATGATCTTCTTCCCGATGCATTTCCTGGGGATGCAAGGAATGCCGCGTCGCGTTTCCAATTACGCACCGCAGTTTGAATATTGGAATCACTTCGCCTCGATCGGTTACATCGTGATGGCATCGTCGATCGTGATTTTCCTGATCAATATTGCTTACGCCTTGACCATGGGTAAAAAGGCTGAAGGCAATTACTGGGGCGAAGGAGCAACGACGCTGGAATGGACGCTGTCTAGCCCGCCACCGTTCCACCAGTTTGAAACCCTGCCGGTGATCGACGACGATCATCATCATTGATCACAGCGTTTTGTGGTTACCTGGCCCTCGAAAGGAGACTTTCGGGGGCCTTGCATTTTCTTGGACAAGAAAGCGTAATGGTTGAGGATCCGTGGGGCCAAGGGTCTCAGGCCCCGGTTTGTCAGACTGGCGCGACACTCCCTAGTGAAACTACCCGGCGCCGCAGGCTTGGAGACCGGTTCGCGGCGCGAGTCACACCGAGATGATATGAAACGAAAATTGACGGGTAGCGCGAGGGGGAGGCCCCCTCTCATCCTGATCTTCATTGTTTTAGAGCAACTTATATGAATTTTGCCGAGCGGGACGAGGGGCAGCAACGATGCTGACCGGGAAAGGAGCGGCTGCAAACTTGTCCAGCTCACACCGTTGGCTGGCCGGGTTGCTGCCGCTCGCGGCGGCTGCGCTACTGGTCGGTGGGATTGCGGGCAATGGCGCCATGCGCGACCTTGTGACTCAGGCATGGGCGCGGATCAGTTGGCAGGCAGTACTGGCGACGCTGCCGGGACAGGCGGCGGCTAACCTGCTGTATGCAGCGGCGTTGTTCGCGATGCGGCCTGGAGTATCGCTATCGGCCAGCTTCTTTTCACGGCTGCTCCGCGATGCCGGGTGTAATCTGCTGCTGGTGATGCCGGGGCTGGGCGAGGCGATCGGCGCGCGCGTGCTGGTACTGACGGGCGCGCGCGGCCGCGCTGCGATTACTGCCACCGCGCTGGATGCGCTGGCCGAGGCGGCGGCGCAACTGCCCTATATTGCGCTGGCTATCGCGATATTGCCGCGTTTCTGGAGCATGATGCGTTTGCCGCTGCCGGGCGGCGACGGGGCGATCGCATCGGTGGTGGGCGTAGTCATGCTGCTGACGGCGGTGGTATTGTGGGTCCGCCGTCACGGTAGTGCGCGCTGGCTTCGGCATTTGCGGGTAGAGTTCACCTTGTTGCGACGGGAGATGCGCCGCCAGAATCGCGGCTTTCCCGCAGCGATCGCCTTTCATTTTTTTGGCTGGGCGATGGGCGGGCTGCAATTATGGATGGCGGCGCGGGTGTTGGGTTTTCCGGTCAGCCCGTTTGCCGCGCTGGCGATCGATAGCGTCGCTTACGCCGCGCGCGGGATAGCATTTTTCGTGCCGGCTGGGGTGGTTCTGCAAGAGGCTGGGCTGGTGGGTGCAGGACTGGTATTCGGGTTGGCGCCGCCGCAGGCCCTGGCTTTGGGTCTGGTGCTGCGCCTGCGCGATGTCGTGTTCGGGGTATCGCTGCTGGCGTGGCCGGTGCTGGAGTGGCGGCGCCGCAAACGGCAAGGGCCCGTCAAGCGGGCCGGATAATTATTTCGCCGATGCCGGATCGGTCAGCGGGTCTTCGAGCCCCGGATTGACTGGCGCTTGTCCGTCTCGGGCTTTCAAGCCGGCGATCTCGCCGGCACGGTTCTGCAGGAAGCTGGAACGCAGCGAGGCATAGGGATCGACCGAGGTGCGGTTGATCGTCTCGAGTTCATAATCGCTTTCGGCACGGCGATCGAGTCCCGAGACCCCTTCGACAATCCCCGAAAATCGTCCCAGGTGCAATTTGGCGCGCAGCAACGATTTGTCGCTGTTGGGGTGGACGAGATGATCGAGCAGGCGCGGCTCGGCATAAGCGTCGCCAACTTCGCCGACCATATCGCGCAGCGTGGTCGGGCCCAGCACGGGGAGATAGACAAAGGCCACCGGCCCGATGCCGTAATAGCCCAGCGTATCGCCGAACCCGTTCTCATGATGGATGAGATGGAACGGCGGACGCTTGGCAACATCGAAGACTCCCGCCAAACCAACCGCCGTATTCAGCGCCATCCGGACCAGCGTATGCAACGCGCGTCTAGGCCGAAATTGCAGGAAATCGTTGAAAAACACCACGGGCTCGAACAGATTGCGGATGAAATTGCGCGCGCCGTCGCGCAGCGGATGCGGAACCACGGTCTGGTAAGTCAGCGCTGCCGGACGGATGATGAAACGGTCGACGGGCTGGGAAATCTTGTAACTGAAGCGGTTGAAGCCTTCCAGCGGGTCGCGCAGACCGGGCACAGCCGCCGATACCGCAGCGACGGGAGCGACAGGCGTGGGTGGCAGGTCGGGGATCGGCAACGCGACGGGGGCAGCGGCTCCTACTCCGACTCCGACCGCGGACAGTGTTGGGGCTGGGGCAGCCGGCGCCGCTGGCTGGGCCGCGGTCAGGGTCGCAGCCAGCAGATGCGGCAGAAAATGCGCTTGTAGCATGGTGTCAGGCGACCATCGCGCCGAGGCGAGTCGCGGGTTCCGGCCGGGCAGCGGCGAAACGGGCAAAGGACCCGCACTCAACTCCGCTGGCGATCAACGCGGCGCGGACTTCTGGATTGATTAAACCGGCCAGTTCGTCGCGATAGCAATAGCCGGGGGCCGATCCGAGCCAGGCGTCGGCGGTAGCGGGGTGGCAGTAGATTTCAGTGAGCCCGTCGGGCAGAGTTTCCAGCGCAGCCCGCATAAGCGATGCGTCAAAGTTGCCACTCCCGACCAGTCCTACCACCCGATCGTTCACCGTTATCCCAACGCGCCGCAGACGTTGGCCCAGCAACCCCGCCCACCAATTCAGCGCCGCCCCCGCGCCAGCCTCGACCGGCACGCGCATCGCCCGCAGGCCGTGGCAACGCCCGGCGCGCAGGATAGCCGAGGCGATCATCGGGTGCAGATGGAAATGCTTGTGGGCATTGACGTGATCGAGCGGCAGGCCGGTCGCGGCGAACGCCGCGAATTGCGCGGCTACTTCGGCCTCCATCTGGCGCCGGGCAGACGGGTTGAATGCGACCGCCAACGCGGTGCGCAGCATGTCGGTGCGAAACCGCCCATCGGGTCCGACCAGCGCGGGGATTTGCTCGGGTGGCAGCACCGGTTCGCCATCGATCAGCACGACATGGAGGCCGACGCCGAGCATGGGCAGACGGCGGGCGCGCACCACTGCGTCAGCGGCAGCGGCGCCGGCAACCATCAGGCTGGCGGCAGTCAGGATGCCGTCGCGATGGGCAATTTCCACCGCTTCGTTCACCGCAATCGCAGCGCCGAAATCGTCAGCAGTGACCACCAGATTCTTTGTTGTCGCGTGATCCTCCGCGAAAGACCGGTGCCCACTTTCTCGCATCATGCTGGTTGCCGCAACGATCAGGCCGCTTCCTTCCGGCGGCGCAGAAAATCAAAGAATTCCACGCCTTCGCGCAGGCGCCGCTTCATCATGTTCCAGTCGCGGAGCATCTCGCCGAGGATTGAGGCAATCTTGCCGGGGCGGAAGTAGAAACGCTTATAAAACTCCTCCACCTTGTCGAAAATGACACTGGCGTGAAGATGTGGATAGGACAGTTGTGCGATCTGGTTGCCGCCATCGGTCAGCAAGTGATCGCTACCGTCGAACCAGCCGTTCTCCGTCGCCTGCTTGTACAGGAACGTGCCGGGATAAGGTGCCGCCAGGCTGACCTGAATGGTGTGCGGGTCGAGTTCCTTGGCGTAATTGATGGTTTCTTCGATCGTCTCGAGCGTTTCGCCGGGCAGGCCAAGAATGAAAGTGCCATGGATAACGATGCCGAGCGCGTGGCAATCCTTGGTGAATTGCCGCGCGACATCGGTGCGCAGGCCCTTTTTGATGTTGTGCAGGATCTGCTGGTTGCCGCTTTCATAGCCGACCAGCAATAGCCGCAAGCCATTCTCGCGCAGCACCTTCAGCGTCGCGTTCGGCACATTGGCCTTGGCGTTGCAGCTCCACGAGACGCCGAACCCGGGCTTGCCAAAACCGAGCTTGCCCATTTCGACGGCCAGTTCGGCGACGCGTTCGCGGTTGTCGGTCAGCGTGTCATCGTCGAAGAAGATTTCCTTTGTCTGCGGGATTTCCTTGAGCACATATTTCACCTCTTCGATCACCTTGGCAATCGAGCGGGTGCGGTAATTGTGCCCGCCCACGGTCTGCGGCCACAGACAGAATGTGCAGCGGCTTTTGCAGCCGCGCCCGGTGTAAAAGCTGACGTAGGGATGCTTGAGATAGCCGCCGAAGTATTTTTCGATGACAAGGTCGCGCTTGTAGATCGGCGAAACCATCGGCATGTCGTCCATGCTCTCGATGAGCGGGCGGTCGGGATTGTGGATGATTGCGCCATCGGCGCCGCGATATGAAATGCCCAACACATCGGCCAGCGCCATGCCACTGGCGACATCGACCACGGTGTAGTCGAATTCATTGCGGCAGACGAAGTCGATGGCGTTGCTGGCCAGCAATGATTTCTCCGATTCAACGGCCACCTTGGCGCCGATGAAGCCGATAATGATCGCTGGGTTGCGCGCCTTGATCAGTTCTGCCGTCCGCACATCCTGTCCAAAGCTGGGAGTGGAGGTATGCAGGATCACCAGATCGCGCTCGTCCATTTCATGCGCGATGTCCTCCCAGCTCAAATCATGCGCGGGGGCGTCGATCAGCTTCGATCCGGGTACCATCGCGGCAGGCTGAGCGAGCCAGGTCGGATACCAGAAGCTGCGCACCTCGCGCTTCATCTGGTAACGGGCGCCGGCACCGCCGTCATAGCCATCGAACGAAGGGGCCTGCAGGAAAAGGGTGCGCTTCATTAAACTCTCTTTATCAGGCGGTAATGCGGCCTTCGGCGTCCATAGTAAGCTGTTGGCCGCGCCAATCAACCTTCCGCGCGGTCAGGCTTGCGCAAAATATAACGAAACCCAGGCAATCGGCCAAGGGAATCATCCAGGGTGGCGCCGTCCGTTGTCCATGAATGCGATCGACTGCGCCCGCAAGCGTGATTCGCACAGTTAGTGCTGCGAGCAGTACAAGGCCACTCGCCAGCGGCTGAAACAGCGCGGCGACCAGCGCCAGCGGCACCGCATGGGTGACGAACGAGCCCCAATGCCCTGCTCCGGCGACGCCGCGTATAGTCACTGCCCAGCGCAAATGATGCCGCCACAATTCGCCCAGTGAGCGCTCGGTCCCGGCGTGCACCAGCAGCATTGGCGGTACCGCGACGCGCAGCCCCAATTGCGCCACGGCGACCCCAATGGCGTGATCGTCGGCCAGCGTCTCGGCAAAGCGTTGGAAGCCGCCAATCGCCGCCAGCGTCGCTTGGCGTATCGCGATGGTCGAGCCCATGCACGGCTGGGCGAGGCCGCTGGTCAGCCCGACCACCATATTGGGCATGCCGTTGTAGCTGATCGCCGCTGCGCCCAGTTGCGACCAGAAACCAGCGTCGCCACGCCCGGCATACAAACAGCTGACGGCACCAACGCCGGGGCGGGCCAGCGCAGCCAAGACGATGGCCAGATAATCCCGGCCCACCACCATGTCGCTGTCGGACAACACCAGGATATCGTACTTGGCGAGCGGCAGCATGGCCATCAAATTGCCGACCTTGCCATTCGCACCGCGCTCGCGGGGGCCAGTGGACAAGGCGATGTCCGCGCCGGGATGGGCCGCCATCAGCGCCTCGACCGCGCAAACGGCGCTGTCCTGCGGCTGGTTGACCCCACAGACCATCTGCAACGCCCCGTGATGCGCGACCTCCAGAAAACTGGCGAGATTGGCGGCAAGGCTCGGCTCGGCGCCATGCAGCGGCTTGAGCAGCGAAGCGGCAACCTGGCTCGGCATCGCCGCAACCCGACCAGCAAAAAAACGCCGCACCATCACCAGTGCCACGATCTGATACGCAGTCGCTATGATGGCGAGCCCGGTCAGGGCGGCAGTGATCGCTTGCGACGGGGCCATGGCGTCGCACATATACCGATTCAGACGAGGGTCGAACCGATTTTGCCTTCACTGGAACGGCGAAGATATGAGGGGATCCCCCTCGTGCGGTCCGCCGAAAGCGGGCACACGGGATTACCCTGCCCTGCAAACGGACGCGTCAGTGGACACATCCGATGCGGATTGCGCGAATCTGGCATTTTTCCGAGGCAGGAGCACCCAATAGTAAGGATAGCCGTACTCTTGTGCGCTGGCATGGGCGGCCCTGGAAAGTCAGGCGGCTGGGGCTGTGTCGAGTTGTTCGCGTAGCCGCTGCCAATGCTACCGCTGCCGCTCGACAGGGGCAAACGGGCGACAAATCGCGACAAAACTATGGCTTTTTGCCATAATGGCGCGACATATGATGGTTATTACAGGCAGCGAAGGTCGCGTGGCGTAGCGGACTCCCAGCCCCCCTTGGATCTTGCAGCGCGGCGCGGCCTTCATCCCTCGGTTCGCGAACTCGAAAAGGATACTGGTGATGAAGCGCATGGCCCTGGGCATCTCGGCGGTGGTATTGATGTTGGCGGACGCAGGTTTTGCCGCACAAGAGCCGCAGGCCATGTCATCCGAAACGCGGGCGCAAGCGCAAGGGCGCGCCGGGCATCTATTCGATAAGCGTGATCTCAACCATGACGGCAAGCTGGACCAGGCCGACCGTGCCGCGCGGCTGAACGAGATGTTCGACCGGATCGACGCCAATCATGACGGCGCTATTTCTCGCGCAGAATTTGTCGAAGCACACAAGGATATGATGGGCCATGATCATTTCGGCATGGCTGGCGAACATCCGGGCGGCCATAGACTGGCTATGCTGATCCTGCACCGCGCCGATCCCGGCCACACTGGCGCTGTATCCCGCGATGCATTCGTGAACGGGGCGCTGGCCCTGTTCGATCAGGCGGATACCAATCATGACGGTATCCTGACCTCTGTCGAACACCGGGCTTTTGCCCAGGCCATCCGGCAGCAAATGCGTGGCGATTGGCAGAAGCATAGTGGCCCGGACGGTGATATGTCTCCCGCGTCCGCGCCCAACTGATCAAAGCTCAAACCTTCAGCCCATGACCGATGCTGCACTTACCCGTCTGCTGCTTGTCGATGACGAGCCGAGCCTGCGTGAACCGCTCGCGGCCTATCTGACGCGTCAGGGCTTTACCGTGCGCGAGGCGGTCAGCGCCGCCGACGCGCGGCAGATGCTGCTGGAGGATACCCCCGATCTCGTCCTGCTCGATGTCATGATGCCGGGCGAGGATGGCTTGTCGTTCTGCCGGCATCTTGTGGAAACACGCGCGATCCCGACGATCTTCCTCACCGCGCGGGGCGAGGCCACCGATCGCATCGTCGGGCTGGAAATCGGTGCCGACGACTATGTCGTCAAGCCGTTCGAACCGCGCGAGTTGGTGGCACGAATTCGCAGCGTATTGCGCCGCGCCAGCAGAGGCCCGGCAGACGCGTCGCTGGACCAGGATTTCCTGTTCGAGGGCTGGCGGCTCGATCCGCTCAAACGCCGGCTGACCGCGCCCGATGGGGCCGTGGTCGCAATTTCCTCGGTCGAGTACCGGCTGCTGGTGGCCTTTGTCGAACATCCGGGCCAGGTGCTGGATCGCGACCGGCTGCTCGACATGGTGCAGGGCCGCGAAGCACATCTGTTTGACCGCGCGGTGGATAATCAGGTCAGCCGGCTGCGCCGCAAGATCGAGATCGACAGCCGCAACCCGCAAATGATCCAGACGGTGTGGGGCGGCGGCTATATGCTGGCCGCCGATGTTCGCCGGATACCCGGCACATCGGGATGAAACCCAGGATGCGGCTTCGCCTGCCATGGCCCGGCAGCTTGCAGGGGCAGGTCCTGCTGGCGCTGGCGGCGGCGCTCTTGCTGGCGCAGGTGATCAGCGGGGTACTGCTGTACCGCGTGCAGGCCGCTCGCCGTGAGGAAGGGCTGGTCCATTCAGTGGCGATGCGGCTATTCAGCGTTGGTCACCATCCCGCCGACACGCCCCCGTTTGCACCGACGCTCCCTACCGCACTGCCGATCGGTTACGGAACCACCCCACCCGGCGCTCGCCCACCATTTGATGCCGGACCGCGCAAGATCGATGTGGTTGCCGATTTCGCGCCGATCGCGCAGGATCGCCGGCTGGGCGATGTCGAGAAGGATTTGCGCCAGGTATTTCAGGGTCAGGCTATCAATCTGGCTGACATCATCGTGGTGAATCGGCCATTTTCCGCCGATCCCGTGGCACAGGCCCGTCTGGCACAGCGCGAGGTGATGTTGGCGCATCGCCCGCCGCCGCCCAGCCATGTCCTGATCGCAGCCGTCCAGTTGGAGCGGCACGGGTCATGGCGGGTAACGCGCGTGATCGCCGCGCCCAATCAAAGCGATCCGCTGACGCCGTTGCTGGTCCAGACGCTGGTGATTTATGCGCTGCTGGTGGGAGCGGCGGCGTTGATTCTGCGCCGGATCACCCGGCCGCTGGCCGCGCTGACCAGACGCCTCGAATACTTTGCCGAAACCCGCGATCCCTATGGCCGGCTCGAACCCAGCGGCCCGGACGATCTGCGCCGGCTTATTTTGGCGCATAACGCCATGGAAGCGCGCGTGATCGGCCTGCTCGATGAAAAAAATGTGATGCTGGGCGCTATTGGCCACGATTTGAAAACACCGCTGGCCGCGCTGCGCGTGCGGATCGAATCAGTGGAGGACGATTTCGAGCGTGGCCGGATGGCCGCCACCATCGAGGACATCGTGCGATCGCTTGACGATATCCTGTCCCTGGCGCGCGTTGGGCGGCCCAGCGACCCCCGGGAGGCCAACGAGCTGTCGGCGCTGGTGGGGTCGGTGGTGGAAGAATTTGAAGATATGGGCGATCCGGTAACGGTAGCGGACATGCCACGCATCGTCGTTTCGCTGCGCGCCACCTGGGTGCGGCGCGCCCTGCGCAATCTGATCGGCAATGCGCTGCGCTATGGCCACACCGCCCGGGTATCTTTGGTGCGCGAACCAGCGCGCGACGGTTCCAGACAGGATTGGGCGGTCATCCGCATCGATGATCACGGCCCCGGAATTGCCGATGCCGACATTGCCCGCATGCTCGAACCGTTCACCCGTGGCGATCCTTCACGCAATAGCGAGACCGGTGGCGCCGGGCTCGGCCTGACGCTGGCACTCGCCATCGCCGAACAGCATGGCGGCAAGCTGAAATTGGTCAACCGGTTCGGTGCCAACGGTAAAACAGCTGGATTGAGCGCGGTATTGAGCCTGCCGATCAGTTAGGTTTTAACGAGTTTGTGGCTGCGCCGCTGTTGTGGTGGCGAGGCATTATTCGCGCTCGGCAGTCAGTTCGACGATCAGGTCGCGGACGCGGAATTGAACATGCTGTCGGCCATCTTCCCTTGCCCCGCCACGGCAACTGGAGCATCACGCGGCCATGTACGATATCGCTCTTTGCCTGGCCACGCTGACCTTTGTCGTCGTCTGTTTCTGGTATGCGCGCAGCGGCTATTTCAGCGTCTATCACCCGTTTACGCTCTATTTGGCCTTTCATGGCTTTCTGTTCGTGTTCAGGCCGATTGTTGCGCGGGCGCTCGATTTTCGTTTCGTCTATCTCCTTTACGAGTTTCAACCGACCGAGGCCGATAAAACGACCGCTCTTCTGGTTGCTACCGTGGGCATGCTGAGTTTCGCATTTTTCAGTTTTCGCCACGGCGATGTGGCGATGCGTTTCAACGCCGACCGGGTCAGCATGGTCGAGCGCCAAAAGCTGGTCGTGCCTTTTTTGCTGGCGGCGGCAATCTGTTTTCCGATCGGCTTTTATTCCCTGATCAGTTCGTGGAACGATTCGACCAGCGACATGACCATGGCGTCGATGGTGGTGGACAAGACCACGCGGATCGCCGTCAATGCCCAGGGCAATGGCTATTTCAAGGAGGCGCAGCTGATGCTGGCCTCCTGCGGGGCGATCCTGGCGTGGCTGTTTCGTTTCCGTTTGCTGGCGGTAATGCCGCTTGCCACCTTCGTCGTGATGCGCGCAGGCACCGGTGGGCGCGGACCCTTCGTGGCGGGGGCAGCAGCGCTGGGCCTGCTGTGGCTCTACGACCGACGTCAGCGGCTGCCTTCGCCGCGCATCCTGCTTGGTGTGGTGCTGGTCATTGCGGCCTTCAATGTCGTCGGGGACGATCGCGGGCGCTCCATCCGCCAGTCGTTCGGCAGCGATACGACAGCGGAAAAGCGACATGACCCCAGCGTGGCCATGCGCCCGCTGGAGGGGATGGATTTTGCCAATCTCGAATATCTTGAATATATCGTCTATACGGTACCGCAACGCACCCACACCTACTCGTATTTTACCGAGGAGTTGATGCTGTTCACCGAGCCGGTGCCGCGGGCGCTGTGGCCGGGCAAACCGATCGGCGCGCCGATCAAGATGTTCAACCTGTTCGATTATGGCAATCCGGTAGGGATGACGTCAAGCTTGCCCGGCAACGGCTGGAAGGGAGCGGGGTGGACCGGTGTGCTGTTCTATTGCGGGTTGTGGGGTTATGTCCTGGGCTGGATCTACCGCAAATTTGTTACTGGGCCACAGACGGCATTCCAGATCATTGCCTATATAACCTTGCTATCATCGTTGATCGTCGCATTCCGCGATGGCGCATTGGTGACAGTGGCACGGCAAAACATCTTTTTCATGACGCCGATCCTGTTGTGGCTGTTGTTCGCCCGGTGGTACGGGGTGCGCTCTGCCCCCGAGGTTCGCCGGCGGATGGCTGTGCAAGCGCGTCTGGATTCGCCCGCCTTGCCCCAGCAGCCCGCTTTCGGCTTGCCCCCGGCGGTGGCTAGACGGCGCGCTGCACTTGCCGCTGCCCGGACCGGGGCGACGCAGACCGCTCCCCACAGCCCGGGATGATCCGGGCAGGCGCGGTCAGTGGCACGGGATCGCACGATGAGCGTCAGGACTTCTTTGACTGGACCGATCTGTCCCGTGCGGCGGCGGCAACGCTGGTCGCTGTCAGCCACGCCCGCGATGTGCTGACGATCGACTATCCGGGGCAAAAGCTGTGGCTCCCCTTTTACGCACTGACCGGCTTCGGTCATTCGGGGGTGATCGTGTTTTTCGTGCTGAGCGGCTTCTGGATCAGCCGATCGGTGCTGGGGCGGATCGATGACGCATCATTCTGGCCGGCCTATCTGATCGACCGGCTGTCGCGGCTGGGGATCGTGCTGGTGCCGGCGCTGGTGCTGGGAGGATTGCTGGACGCAATGGGCATGGGCTTGTTGCATTTGCCGATTTATCGGGGGCTGCCGGGCGCGCATGGCCTGATCCCGGATGTTGCCGCCAACCTGACCCTGCCGGTGTTTCTGGGCAATTTGACCTTTCTGCAGACGATCGCGGTCGCTCCCTGGGGGTCGAACGGGCCGTTGTGGAGCCTGGCCTATGAATTCTGGTATTATGTCTGGTTTCCGGCGCTTGCGCTACTGGTATGGCGGCGGCGACTGTCGCTGGCGCTGCTGGCGCTGCTGATCGGCGCGGCAAATCCAGGGCTATATTGGGGTTTTGCCAGTTGGCTGGTCGGTTTGGCGCTGCTGCTGCGCGTCGATGCCGCATCGGCAAAACCGGTCGGCCGCAGTTGGGCGTTAGTCGCCGCCTGCCTGTTTGCAGGCGTGCTCCTGACTACGGCGATGATCCGGCAAAGCTGGACGGATATCCCGCTGGCAATCAGTTTTGGCGTGTTGCTGCTGGCGGCCGAACGCAGCGCGTTGCCGTTTCCGCGCCTGTTGGCGCCGCTTGCGCATTATGGCCGAAAAGCCAGTTTTTCGCTCTATGCCATTCATTTTCCGATCGTGGCGCTGGTCGGTGGCCTGGCGATCGGGCGGGCGCGGCTGGCGCCGGGGGCATGGTCGCTGCTGCTGGTGCTGGCGCTGACCGCGTTTTGCCTGCTGGCCGGCTGGCTGTTTGCGCTGGGCAGCGAAGCCTATACGCCGCGCTTGCGCGACTGGCTGCGGCAACGCCTGCTGGCTTCAGCGCCGCCGGCGGGCGCGTGAATTTCGGGCAGGGTGCGCCGGGGGGTGTAGCCGTCTTTCACCCTGGTACCCAGCACAGCTGGCAAACCGCGCTGGCGCTGCAAGAACTGGATATGCTGGCGTGGTATGCGACCTCGATCTTCTACCAACCCGACCGCTGGCCCTATCGGCTGGAGCGCTGGCTGCCCGGTGCGGCGGGCGCGCGGTTGCATCGCGAATTCCGCCGCTTCAGCCAGCCACGGCTCAATCCGGATCTGGTGCGTACCGCCGGTCTGGCCGAATGGGCAGAGCGGCTGGCGGCGCGCGCCGGCTGGGGGCGTTTGGCCCAGCGCATCGACCATTATGGCAATCACCGCTTTGTTCGCCAGATCGCGGCTGAGTTGCGCAGCCCGCAGCCCTTCGCGGTATGGGGCTATAACGGCAGCGCGCTGTCCACCTTCGAACTGGCGCAAACGCTTGGGCGTCGCTGCATCCTTGACCGGACCATCGGCGATTACCGCGAGTACAACGCGTTGATGGATGGGGTCGCCGAGTGCCACGAGGAGTGGTTCCTGCCCGCGGATCGCCGGATTGCAGCAGCGCAGATCGCGCGTGATGATCGGGAATATGCCCTGGCCGACCGCATCGTCGTAGGCAGCGCGCATGCCGCCGACACGATTGCCCGGCACACTGCGCCGGAAATCGCCGCCAAGCTGACCGTGCTGCCCTATTGCTTCGATCAGGCGTTGTTCGGTGACATGCCGCCGCCGGCACCGATCCCGGCAGGGCAGCCGGTGCGGCTGCTGTTCGTGGGGCAAGCGCATCCGCGCAAGGGCATTCATCATGTGCTGGAAGCCTTTGCGCGCATTTCCCCGGTGGCGGCCACGCTGACTATCGTTGGCGAGTTGCGGGTGCCCCGCGCGGTTTTCGCGCGTTATGCAGACCGCGTACGCTATTTGCCGCATGTTGCGCGCGCCGATATCCCGGCGATCATGGCGCAGCATCATGTGCTGGTCTTTCCCAGCTATTTCGAAGGTTCGGCGCTGTCCTTGCTAGAGGCACTGGCCGCCGGACTGGCGATCGTCCAGACCCCGGCAGCCGGCAACGGCGTCACCCCCGAAACCGGGCTGATGCTGGCGCGCCCGGACAGCAACCTGCTATACGAAGCGCTGCTCGATGCCATCGGCGATCGCGCCCGGCTGCAACAGTGGCGCGTGGCGGCGCAGCTTGAAGCACGTCGTTATGATTTCGCCAATTACCGCAAGAATATTGCCGCACTGCTGGCCGGCATGATTCTCTGAACGTGCAGCCTTGCTAAATCGTGGTTAAAAATGCGAAGGATAGTCGGTTTCGCCGCCCCTGAGCGGCGATCATTGCATTCCGGATTTTTATGAAAAAAAGAATCATCGCCGCCGCCAGGACTGTCCTGCGGGATTACGACATCGAGTTTATGCGCTCGAGCTGTTACAATCGCTGCGTTGACACCATGTCATGGGTTGGAAAGCGCAAAATTCTCGATCTTTTCCCAGATCACCATTTGCGCCGTGGTCTCGATTTATTGCGGAAAAGCCAATCCCAGCTGGGACAAGACCTGATGGTTTTAAGCCATCTCGATTGGAAGATCGACGGCTATTTCGTCGAATTCGGAGCAACTGACGGACACTTGTTGAGCAATACCTGGCTTTTGGAAATGGAATTTGGCTGGACTGGAATTCTCGCCGAACCCGCTCAGATTTGGCATCCCGCGCTGGTGGCATCGGGTCGCAGCGCCCGCATCGAGTTTGATTGCGTCTGGGACAAAACGGGTGAAATCCTTCAATTCGATCAAACTGATGTCTTGGAACTATCGACGATTTCATCGTTCGCGGCTAGCGACCATCATCGTTTTCGCAGGAAGCGCCGAAAACAATATGAAGTTAAGACAATTTCCTTGAACGATCTGCTTGTCAAGCATGATGCACCCAGCGATATGGACTTTCTTTCGATAGATACCGAGGGGTCCGAATTAAAAATTCTGGAATCGTTCGATTTCAATAAATATAACTTTAAAGTTATTGCGTGTGAGCATAATTTTACGGATAATCGTGAAAAAATATTCAATCTTTTACAAAAAAATGGGTACGTTCGCAAGTTTGAAGCGCACTCGAATTTCGACGACTGGTATTTTTATGAAGGATAATTTTCTGAACCATGCTGGCGCGGCTGGGCAACGGCTTGT
>JAYUBN010000089.1:0-5796 GCA_043740855.1 Sphingomonadales bacterium
TGATGGAGCGGGATCGGTTCGCGCCGCTGCATTCCCAGCGCATCACCGATGCCGATCCTTATTTTCGCCAGATCTCCTCGGGCTGGGGCGAAGCGCTCAAAAATGCGTTCCATGAACTGCCCGAATTCGTCTTTGCGTCCAGCGAAACCGACGCGCAGACAGTCGCTCCGGTGCCCGCGAATGCCCCGGCGAAGATTGCAGCGTCGATCAAATAACCGGTGGACTTATCGGCAAAAAGCCGTGGAGGACAATTCCAGGTGCAGGTGATTGCGGTGGACAGCGTTATAGTCGGGTCCCAGTACCGTGCCGAACCGTTTGCAGGCGCTGGCTTCGATCAAGTGCAGAAAGCCACGTTCTGGAGGCGTGCCGGCAGACCAGTTGCCCAGCACGGTAATGCGCCGGCCATCGGCCAGGACAAAGCCGGAGACGTCCACGGCATTGCCTGTGGCATGAGCCGAGCGATGGTCCGTGCCCGCAATATTGCGGCAACTATAGCTGCCCATCGTCTCGATCCGCACCAGCGGACTGTGCAGCAGCTGTCGCGCCGCCCGGTCCACGCCGAAACGCGCCCAGCCGGCGAAGCGGTCGGCCAGCGCGCAGGTGATCGGACCGAGATTGGTCAGGTCCAGATCGATGCTGTCGCTACGCAAGCTTAGCAACCGCACACTGTTGATCGTGGCGCAGCCCCCGCCGTAAAATTGATCGGGCAGGGGGGTGAATGCGGCCTGGCGTGCACCCAGATCGCTGAGGCATTGGCGGATTGGTACGGCAGGTTCGTAGCCAGAGAAATGGCGCAGCGGTCCATGCTGCGGAGCCGACGGAATTTCACTGCATCCGCTCAAACATATCGCTGCCAACGCCAGCGCAAACGTTATTCGGGCCATCATTGACCGTGGGGCTGACCCGTGCTGCATATCAGCAAAACTCCGGATAAATGGCCGACATTCGATTGCCAAAGTATTGAGGTCGCTCGTCCGTAAATCACAGCTTTCATTCCTTGACTTGCCGCCATCGGCCTCTAATGCCGGCGGCGGGCAACGCGGTCCCAACGCCGCGCGTGCTCTCTGCAAGGAGAGATTACATGACTGTGACTATCCCGGCACGCAAGCCTGCGCGCCCGTTCTTTTCATCCGGGCCCTGCGCCAAGCCGCCCGGATATTCCCCTGAAAAACTCGCCACCGACAGCCTGGGCCGCTCACACCGCGCCAAGATCGGCAAGTCGCGCTTGCAATATTGCCTCGATCTCATGCGCGAAACGCTGGCCCTGCCCGATACGCACCGTATCGGCATTGTCCCCGGATCGGACACCGGCGCCTTTGAAATGGCGATGTGGACGATGCTGGGCGCGCGCGGTGTCACGACGCTGGCCTGGGAAAGCTTTGGCGAAGGCTGGGTCACCGACGCGGTCAAGCAGCTCAAGCTTGAACCCACAGTGATGCGCGCGGATTACGGCCAGCTCCCCGATCTGGACAAGGTCGACTGGTCGAACGACGTGCTGTTCACCTGGAACGGGACCACCAGCGGCGTGCGCGTCCCCGATGGTGAATGGATCCCGGGCGACCGCGAAGGGCTCAGCTTTGCCGACGCCACCAGCGCGGTATTTGCCTATGACATCCCGTGGGACAAGATCGATGTCGCGACCTTCTCGTGGCAGAAGGTGCTGGGCGGCGAGGGCGGCCACGGCGTGCTGATCCTGGGCCCGCGCGCGGTGGAACGGCTTGAAAGCTTCACCCCCAGCTGGCCGCTGCCCAAGGTTTTCCGCCTGACCGCCAAGGGCAAGTTGTCCGAAGGTATTTTCAAGGGCGAAACCATCAATACCCCTTCGATGCTGGCGGTTGAGGATGCGATCTTCGCGCTTGAATGGGCTAAATCAGTCGGGGGCCTGACCGGCTTGCAGCAGCGCTGCACCGCCAACGCCGAGGCGCTGAACAAGATCGTCGCGACACGCGATTGGCTGGGACATCTGACCGTGGACAAGGGCATCCGCTCGAAAACCTCGGTCTGCCTGACCGTGGCGGGTGCCGACGAGGCATTCATCAAGGCCTTCGCCGCTTGCCTCGAAAAGGCAGATGCCGCTTACGATATCGCCGGGTACCGCGATGCCCCGCCGGGCCTGCGCATCTGGTGCGGTGCCACCGTGGACCACGCCGATATCGAGGCGCTGGGGCCTTGGCTCGACTATGCGTTCGAGACGGTTTCCGGGTCGTTGGTCAAGGCCTGATCCTCGACACCTCTAGATTTGGCGCGGGCTTGCGATTGCCCGCAAACGACACCCCATTGAAGCGAGATTACCCATGACCAAGCCCCGCGTCCTCATTTCCGACCAGATGGACCCCAACGCCGCGCGCATTTTCCAGGAAAATGGCTGCGACGTCGATGTCATTACCGGCAAGACCCCCGACGAGCTGGCCGCGATCATCGGCCAGTATGACGGCCTCGCCATCCGCAGTTCGACCAAGGTGACTAAGGCGATCCTCGACGCCGCGACCAATCTCAAGGTCATCGGCCGCGCCGGCATCGGTGTGGACAATGTCGATATCCCCGCCGCCTCGGCCAAGGGCGTCGTCGTGATGAACACCCCGTTCGGGAATTCGATAACCACTGCGGAACACGCCATCGCGCTGATGTTCGCGCTCGCCCGCCAATTGCCCGAGGCGGATGTTTCGACGCAGGCCGGCAAATGGGAAAAGAACCGCTTCATGGGCGTCGAAGTCACCGGCAAGGTGCTTGGCCTGATCGGCGCGGGCAATATCGGCTCGATCGTCGCCAGCCGCGCGCTGGGCCTGCGCATGAAGGTGGTGGCCTACGATCCCTTCCTGACGCCCGAGCGCGCGCTGGAAATGGGTGTGGAAAAGGTCGATCTGGGTGGGCTGCTCGCCCGCGCCGATTTCATTACCCTGCACACGCCGCTGACCAGCGAAACACGCAATATCCTGTCGCGCGAGAATATCGCCAAGTGCAAGAAGGGCGTGCGTATCGTCAATTGCGCGCGTGGCGGGCTGATCGATGAGGCGGCGCTCAAGGATGCGCTCGATTCAGGTCAGGTTGGCGGGGCCGCGCTGGACGTGTTTGTTACCGAGCCGGCCAAGGATTCGCCGCTGTTCGGCACGCCTAATTTCATCTGCACGCCCCATCTCGGCGCCTCCACCAATGAAGCGCAAGTCAATGTCGCGCTGCAGGTGGCCGAGCAGATGGCTGAATATCTCACTACCGGCGGCGTCACCAACGCGCTCAACATGCCCTCGCTGTCCGCCGAGGAGGCGCCCAAACTCAAGCCTTACATGGCGTTGGCTGAACGCCTCGGCAGTTTGGTCGGCCAGCTTGCGCACGATAACCTTACCAAGATTTCGATCGAAGTCGAAGGCGCCGCTGCCCAGCTCAACCCCAAGCCGATCACCGGCGCGGTGTTGGCCGGGCTGATGAAATGCTATTCGCAAACCGTAAACATGGTCAACGCGCCCTTTCTGGCACGCGAGCGCGGGCTGGACGTGCGTGAAGTGCGTCACGACCGCGAGGGCAATTACCACACACTGGTTCGCGTCACCGTCGGCACCTCGACCGGCGATCGCTCCGTCGCCGGCACCCTGTTCGGCAATTCCCAGCCGCGCCTTGTCGAAATCTTTGGCATTGGCATCGAAGCGGACCTCGACGGCGACATGCTCTACGTCGTCAACCAGGACGCCCCCGGCTTCATCGGCCGCATTGGCACCCTGCTGGGCGAACGCGGGATCAACATCGGCACTTTTCATCTGGGCCGCCGCGAAGCGGGCGGCGAAGCGGTGCTGCTGCTGTCGGTGGATAGCCCCGTCCCCGCGCACTGCCTCGATGCCATCCGCGGGTTGCCGGGCGTACGGGTCGTGCGGGCGTTAAAGTTCTGAGGCTCATGAAGAGCTAACCGAAGAATTCGGGGGACCAGCGGTCCTCCGTTGCCCCCATCCTGGCGCCACCGCCACGATGGCAACAAAAGCCGCGCTCGAACGTTCTCCAAAAGCCTGGCAAGCCGTCATGCGCGCCCCTACGTCCGGCGCCGCAGGCCGGTCAGGCGCAGGACAAGGAGAAATCCCGTGAAATCGATCACCATCATCGCCGCATTCAGCCTCTGCTTCGCCACCTCCGCGCACGCCCAAATGGATCAAAGCCAATCCCAAGCAGCCCGAGCCGCGCTTAACAGCCAACAAGCCGCCGCCGCTCAACAGCAACTCGATCAAAACGCAGCCAACCAGCGGGACCGTGATGCAGCAGTGGCAGCCCGCAACCAGACCATCCAGAACAACAACATGGCCTACGGCGCGGCGCTCCACGAACACCACCGCACTGTCCGGGAATACCACCATGCCATGCGCGAATGGCGCGCCGATGTTTCAGCCTGCAACGCCGGAGACCGATCACGCTGTGATCATTCGATGCCCGTCCGCTAGGCGCACGACGTGTATCAGCCTGCATATCGCGTTCAGTCAGGGGCTGTCCGGCCAAACCGGCCGGGAGGTCGGATCGCCGCCCGCATTCAGCCGCCTCTCACCGTCGGGTGAATGCCATGCCTGGCACCCTGTGCA
The DNA here is from genome assembly GCA_043740855.1 of Sphingomonadales bacterium. GTDB lineage: Bacteria > Pseudomonadota > Alphaproteobacteria > Sphingomonadales > Sphingomonadaceae > Novosphingobium. The sequence goes on from JAYUBN010000089.1 coordinate 4,554, forward strand.
GATTTCTTGGATCACCGCGATGTCGGTACGGACAAGTATATAAGGCCAAGCTATTTTGGATCGGCGGAACCACCTGCGGCCATGCGCTCTGAATAGCGGTCCACAAGCTGATCGGCGTGGGGCCGTAGCAGCACAGTGAACCGCACCAGTTCTTCCATGACGTCGACGATTCGGTCATAATAGCTTGACGGCTTCATTCGGCCAGCTGCGTCGAATTCGGTGAAGGCCTTGGCGACGCTCGACTGGTTTGGAATCACGAACATGCGCATCCAGCGACCGAGGATGCGGAGCGTGTTGACGCTGTTAAAGGATTGCGAGCCGGCCGACACCTGCATTACCGCGAGCGTGCGGCCCTGTGTTGGACGCATCCCGCCCATTTCGAGCGGTAAATGGTCAATTTGCGCCTTCATGATACCCGTAATCTGGCCGTGCCGTTCCGGGCTGCACCAGACGTGGCCCTCCGACCATAGCGACAATTGTCGGAGTTCGTGAACCGCTGGATGATCGTCGTTTTTTACCTGGTCGGGCAAAGGCAGATCAGACGGATCGAAAATCCGCGTTTCAGCGCCAAAGAACGCCAGCAGCCGCGCCGCTTCTTCGACGGTGTGGCGCGAAAAAGAACGGGTGCGCAACGATCCGTAAAGCAGAAGAATGCGCGGCGGCGGATCATTCGCGCCCAAACCCAACGCCGGGCGTTCGATTGCATAGCGCCGATCGAGCGCGGGCAGGTGATGTAAATCAGTAAGCGTTCTTAAAGGCATCGGGAAAAGCGTCCTGGTCGGATTGGATCAATGGCATGGTTCCGGGCACGATCACGCAAAGGTGAGCCGGATGGCGAGTGCCGCCAGAGTGACAAGCAGCACCGGGACAGTCAGCGTCACGCCCACTTTGAAATAATAGCCCCAGCCAATCTTGATCCCCTTCTGACCCAGGACGTGCAGCCAGAGCAAGGTTGCCAGCGAGCCGATCGGCGTGATCTTGGGTCCAAGGTCGCAGCCGATGACATTGGCGAAGACCATGGCTTCCTTGATCGCGCCCGTCGCGTGCGTCGCATCGATCGACAGTGCCCCCACCAGAACCGTTGGCATATTGTTCATGATCGACGACAGCAGCGCGGCGACAAGGCCGGTGCCCAGCGCCGCTCCCCAGACGCCGCCTTGCGCCGTGCGGCTGAGCAACGATGCAAGATGGCCGGTGAGGCCGGCGTTGCGCAGACCATAGACGACCAGATACATGCCGAGTG
>JAYUBN010000090.1:0-5786 GCA_043740855.1 Sphingomonadales bacterium
GAAGCCCAGCGTCCACCAGTTCATCGACACGGGTGCTGCCGGCCAGGACCGCGACGTGTTCCCATTCGGGATACGCAGGATTGACGTGGAGACGCTCGCGCCCCGCTTCACCTTCGGGCAGGTTTTGTACCAAAAGCCCGCCAGCGATACACCGGCCGCCGATTGCCCGGACACCCAGCCGCAGCAAGGTGGGCACCTGCTCCGATTGGGCAAAATAGGCCTGACAGGCTTCCGCCAGCGACGCGCCCTCAAGCGGTACGATCCCTTGATAGCGCTGGCCAGTGGCGGCCAGGTCGAAAGTAATGGCTAAGTAACCTTGGCCGAGCAGGGCGAACAGCGAGGGATGCGCGCCCAGCATCGCCAGCCGGACCGCATCGTGCTGGACATAGCCGCGCAGCTCGCCGTTGCGATAATCGCAGACCAGCAGATTGATGACCCCGCCGGTCGTCTGGGCCTGCATCGTCAATTGGCTGTCGACATCTTTCAGCAAGGCCCCGATCAGCGCGACTAACACCAATGCTTCGGCCAGCAGATCGCGGATTGGCGGCGGGTAGTCATGTGCAGCCAATACCTGATCCAGCACTGGCCCCAGCCGCACCACGCGTCCGCGCGCATGCCGGGCCGGGATGGTAAAGGCCAGAATCCGGTCCATCCCGGTCCCGCCGTCGACAAAACGATCCGTGGCGCTCACAGCTGCCCGAACACCCAGCGCAATATCGATTTCTGGGCATGAATGCGGTTTTCCGCTTCATCCCACACCGCCGACCGGGCGCTGTCGATAACGGCATTGGTCACTTCTTCGCCGCGATGCGCGGGCAGGCAATGCATGAATACCGCGTCACTCGTAGCTGCCGCCATCAGCGCGGCATCGACCTGATAGGGTATCATTGCTGCGATCTTGGCCTCACCGCCTGGTTGGCCCATCGATACCCAGCAATCGGTAACCACCACTTGCGCACCGGCCACCGCGTCCCGTGGATCCAGCGTAAAACGAATATCGGCGCCAGCTGCGCGTGCGCGCGCAACGAAGCCGGCATCGGGATCGTAGCCAGCCGGACTGCCGATGCGAATCGTAAATTTCATCAGCCCCGCCGCCTCGATCAGCGAATGCAGGACGTTGTTGCCGTCGCCCAGCCACGCGACTTGCAGCCCTGGGAGGGCAAAGCCCCGCTCGACCAGCGTCAGCAGATCGGCCATGATCTGACAGGGGTGTGATTGATCGGTCAGGCCGTTGATTACCGGCACGCTGGCATAACACGCCAGTTCCTCGATCTTGGCGTGATCGTCGGTGCGGATCATGATGGCATCGACCATGCGGCTGAGCACGCGGGCGGTGTCGGCAATCGATTCACCGCGCCCCAATTGCATTCCGCCTGCCTCCATGACGATCGCGCTGCCACCCAATTGCCGCATAGCCATGTCGAAGGAGACGCGCGTTCGTGTCGAGCTCTTCTCGAAAATCATCGCCAGAACATGACCCGCCAATGGCTTATCGGCATCCGGCTGACCCTTGGGCCAATCCCGGCGGGCTGATTTTCGGCTCATGGCATCGTCGATCATGGCGGCCACGGCATTGCCGCCGGCGTCAGACAGATTGAGCAAATGCCGGGGCATCAGGCAGGTTCCGCCACGCTGTAATTTGCGGCGGCCGCCGAAAGTCCGTCCATGAATTCCTCGATATGGCTGTCGTCGATGACCAGCGGCGGGACCACGCGCATAGTGTTATCGCCGCCGGCAACGGTCAGCAGCCGATGGTGATCCCTTAGGTACGCAACGAATGCGCGCGCTTCTACCTTGAGCTGGATGCCCAGCAGCAAACCCCGTCCGCGCACTTCGACAAACAGCTCGGGATAATTGCCGACGAATTGTTCAAGCCGTGTCCGCAGCCGCTCGCCCTTGGCGCGTACATCAAGGAGGAATGCATCATTGGCAATCACGTCGAGTACCGCTTCGCCCGCCGCGATCGCCAGCGGGTTGCCGCCGTAGGTCGAGCCGTGCGCGCCCAGCACCATGCCGCGCGCCGCTGTTTCAGTAGCGAGGCAGGCACCGAGCGGAAATCCCCCACCCAGTCCCTTGGCAGTGGCCAGAATATCCGGGGTAATGCCATAGTGTTCATAGGCATAGAAGGTGCCGCTGCGGGCAACGCCGCATTGCACCTCGTCCAGCACCAGCATCAAATCGTGGTCGTCGGCAAGCTGCCGCAGCCCCTGGATAAAGCTGTCGGAGGCGAGGCGAATACCGCCTTCGCCCTGGATCGGTTCGACCAAGAAACCCGCAGTATGGGGCCCGATGGCGGCCGTGGCAGCATCCAGATCGTTGAATTCAACATATTTAAAGCCAGGCAGTAACGGTCGGAAGCCATTATGCATCTTGTCCTGGTTAGACGCGCTGATCGTCGCCATGGTTCGGCCATGGAAGGCGTTGGTGAAGGTGATCAATTCATATTTTTGGTTATGACCGACATGCTGGTGATAGGCCCGCGCGGTTTTGATTGCGCATTCCACGGCCTCTGCCCCGGAGTTGGTGAAAAACACCGTATCGGCAAAGGTCAGATCGATCAGCCGCTGCGCCAGATGTTCGCCCTGCGGACTGCCGTAAAGGTTGGAGACATGCATCAGCGTCGCCGCCTGCCGCTGGATTGCGCCGATCAGTCCGGGGTGCGAATGGCCCAGGATATTGACGGCGATGCCAGCCGCGAAGTCGAGATAGCGTTGCCCGTCCTCGCCGATCAAATGGCAATGATCGCCGCGCACTGGTCGGACTGCGCTCCGGCCATAGACCGGCATCAATGGAGTGATCGACATAGTAATGTCCTGTAAAAGCATCGTGATAAAATGTGGGTACCGATTTGTCGCTTTAAACGATGCGACAACAAAAATTCAGGCAATTTTTTGGCAGTTTTAACGAAAATGGCGGCAGCCCGGCTTGAACACCGGGCTGCCGCCATGACGCTTGATATTCTTTCGCTTGCCGGGATCCGGGTCAGCAGATTTGCCGACTCAAGTTTCCACGGGCAATGCGGACGGAATCAGCCCTGATGCGCCGCCAGGTTGACCGCCGAGTACTTACCTCGTCGATCGACCTCGATGTCGAATTCCAGCCGGTCGCCTTCCGCCAGTTCGCGCATACCCGAACGCTCGACCGCGCTGATGTGCACGAATGCATCGGGTTGCCCATCGTCGCGGGTGATGAAGCCAAAGCCCTTCATTGCGTTAAAGAACTTTACCGTGCCGGTGGCGCGCTCGCCAGTCAGCGTGCGCTGCGGCGCTTCCTCGCGCTTGGCTACCGGAATTACGTCGCCGACGGGTATGAGATCGCTGGCAGAAATCTTGCCGCCACGATCCACCAAAGTGAATTCGAGCCCCTGCCCTTCGGCGAGGCCTTCCATTCCGGCGCGCTCGACTACGCTGATGTGTACAAACACATCCTCCCCGCCGTCTTCACGCTGGATGAAGCCGAAGCCTTTTTGGACATTGAAGAATTTGACGACACCCTTGCTCTGGCCGACGACTTGCGCCGGCATTCCGCCAGCACCGCCACCGCCACCGCGAGGGGCACCAAAGCCGCCGCCGCCGCCGGCACCGCCGCCGCGCCCTGCGCCGCCGCCGGCCCCGAAGCCGCTGCCACCACCGGGTCCACGACCGCTGCCGCTGAACCGGTCGCCGCCACCGCCACCGCCGAAGCGATCGCTGCCAGCGTTGCCGCCGCCTGCAAATGGGTCGAAGCTTTCCTCGCCGAACCCGTCGCGCTTGTCTCGGCCCCTGCCGCGACGTCCTCTATCAAAACCCATAGACCCGAACGTACCTTCACTTCGCCCCATTACACATCGCTCGGAAACGGGGACGATCCGCGCCGATCGAGAAGATCAGTAGCCGAAATAGCGGACGGCACTGACATTGGTTTATTAGACTTATACCAAAAAAGCGGTCATTGCGAACAGATTCGAAAGTCAAGCCAAAGTCAATTGTTACACATTGAGAAACATGAAATATGCCAGGAATCGCTCGGCGCGACACGACTGCCAGGCACGCCGCTTGTCATGACGAACGGCAGTTGGCACAAGCGCAGCCATCGCACACCTATCGCATCGGCATAGCTATCACGGGAGTTTAACGCATGTTTCGCCAGCTGTCCGACCGAGTCTGGGCCAGTCCGCAGATCGGCGTTGCCGAAGTCGGCGTCGCGGCAGCCCAAGGGATTGGGCTGATCGTCAACAATCGTCCCGAAGGTGAAAGCGATGACCAGACCTGCGGCAGCGAGATCGCAGCCGCGGCCCGCGCAGCTGGCATGGCCTATCTGGCGATCCCTGTGACTCACGCGGGGTTCAGCGAACCGCAAGTAGCGGCCATGGCTGCAGCGCTGGGCGACGCGAGCACATCAGTGCTGGCCTATTGCCGTTCAGGCACTCGCTCAACCCTGCTCTGGGCATTGGCCGAAGCAAGCAAAGGCGGCGATCCGGCAGAACTTGCCCGTCAGGCAGCTGGCGCAGGCTACGATGTCTCGAACATCGCGCCACTGCTCGACATGTTGGCAGCGAAGGCGCGTGGCACCGCGAAGTAGTCGCACCGCCGTGAAACGGGTATTATAGCCGGGAGCACGCACACCGCGGCACCGTTGAGCAAAACCCAATCCAAACGCAGATGCAGCACACAAAAAGGGGCCGGAGCGGCTGGCTCCGGCCCTTTAAGTTGCGTTCGCAGGAGGAACGTCGGGTGACGGGACCGGGGGAGGAAATCCCCGGTCTCGCCAAACTTGGCAGTCTTAGTAGTTGTAGGCGCGTTCGCCGTGCTCGGTGATGTCCAGGCCTTCACGCTCAGCTTCTTCGCTGGGACGCAGGCCAAAGATCTTGTCGATCGCGAAGTAGAGGACCGCTGAAACGACACCGGACCAAATCAGCGTGACACTGACACCGGTGGCCTGAATGATCATCTGGTGGGCCATGTTGTAGGGATTGTGCACAAGATCGGTTCCCGGGACATAGGGGAACTTCGTGTAGTCGGCCGCACCTTGACCACCCAACCACGGGGCAGCAAAGATGCCGGTCATCAGCGCGCCGATGATACCGCCGATGCAGTGGACGCCGAACACGTCGAGGGCATCGTCGTAGCCGAACATGTTCTTCACCTTGGTGACGAAGAAGAAGCAGACTGGCGATACCATCAGGCCCATCACGATTGCGCCCATGGGGCCGACATAGCCCGAAGCAGGCGTGATGGCGACGAGGCCGGCAACCGCGCCCGAAGCTGCACCCAGCATCGAGGGCTTGCCATGGACGAACTGGTCCATCAGTGCCCAGCTGACCGCCGCGGCGGCGGTGGCGAAGTAGGTGTTGATAAAGGCGAGGCTGGCACCGCTGGTGGCTTCAAGGTTGGAACCGGCGTTAAAGCCGAACCAGCCCACCCACAGCAGCGAAGCGCCGATCATGGTCATGGTCAGCGAGTGCGGAGCCATGACTTCCTTGCCATAACCAAGGCGCTTGCCGAGGAACAGGCAGCCCACCAAGCCGGCGATACCGGCATTGATGTGCACCACGGTGCCGCCGGCAAAGTCCAGCGCGCCCTTGTTGTACATGAAGCCGCCGTCGGCACCCAGGGTTCCAGTGGGGCCGTTGGCTGACGTGTAATAAAAGTCGGGGCCTGCCCAGTACCAGACCATGTGTGCGATCGGGTAATAGGCAAAAGTCGACCACAGCACCATGAACAGCATCAGCGGCCAGAACTTCACCCGGTCGGCAAGACTGCCGATGATCAGCGCGGCGGTGATGATGGCGAACGTCGCCTGGAAAC
>JAYUBN010000091.1:0-17408 GCA_043740855.1 Sphingomonadales bacterium
TACGGCTTGCCAAGGTCGTCGGGCTGATCCCGAGGAACGCCGCCGCTTCGCTCTCGGTGAACTCGCGTTGCTCCGAGGGGCCTTTCGGGGGTGGCATCATGGCGGCAAGTTCAGCCGCAGCGCCTTCAGGGGTCCAATTCAATTCGTCCATGCGCGTTGCTCCTTATCATAGCCCCGCTCGGGACTCAGGTGATTGTTGGTTGGTGGTAGGCGAACTACGTTAGTCCAGGGTCTTGAGGTGCCCACCATTAACAAATTATGTCCGCCCGCTGCGGTAATTTCGAGCGCGCGCTTGGCCGTCTCCTGCCCCTTCACCTGCCGCAGGTCGGGGCCGATCGCGGGTGGCTCGGCCTCGCCCTGAGCGGGTTCGGGCAGCACTTGCGTGCCTTTCAGATGGTTGAGCAGGCTGATCAGGTCGGGTGCCGCCAGCACCGAAACGCCGCTCGCCCAGCGTGCCTCTGCGCCTTGGGCCGCCGGGCAGATCAGCCCTTTTTCCGTGCTGCTGGCATGGATCGCGGCCAGCAGCACGCCGGGCGACGAAATGATCCGGCCATCCAGAGCAAGTTCGCCGACCGCGATGAAATCGGCCAATTGTTCGGCGTCGGTCACGCCCATCGCCGCCAGCAATGCCAGCGCGATCGGCAGGTCATAATGCGCGCCTTCCTTGGGCAGGTCGGCGGGCGACAGATTAATGATGATGCGCTTGGGTGGCAGCGACAGTCCCATGCTCGCCAGCGTCGCCTGCACCCGCTGGCGGCTTTCGTTGACCGCCTTGTCAGGCAGGCCGACCACCGAAAAGCCGGGCAGGCCGGGGGCGATCTGACACTGCACCTCGACGCTGCGCGCCTCCAGCCCAAGATAGGCCACCGTCATTACCAGCGCGACCAAGCTGCATCCCCCGTGAAAGCCCCTGTGCTGCATATCGGCGGGTGGCGGCCTGTCGACTCTATTCGGTTGGCGTCAACGTCCGGCGCCAATTCCCTTGGTCAAGTCCGGGGCCTTGACACAATTCCGGGTGTTGCGTAACGGGCGCATTCGATCAGGCGGCTGCTTTTGCGGCGGTCCCGTTATTCGTGTCCCCAAACTATTCGCGCCAGAGCGGCGCTCTGGCAATTCGAGGTTATCATGAAGCGCACGTTCCAGCCCAGCCGCCTTGTCCGCGCCCGTCGTCACGGCTTTCGTGCACGCGGCGCCACCGTCGGCGGCCGCAATGTGCTGCGCGCGCGCCGCGCTCGTGGCCGCAAGAAGCTGTCGGCCTGAACGCTGATACGCATGTCGCGGATCAACTGAATCCGGGCAATCTCGATACCCCGACTTTGCTGCACTGCGCAATCCTGACTCGCCGTGCCGATTTCGTCGCGGCCAACCGCGGCCTGCGGGTGTCGCGGCCGGGCCTGGTCCTGCTGGTCCGACCCAATAGTGGAGCAGGGGTCCGCTACGGTATCACGGTAACCAAACGAATCGGGAATGCGGTTGTGCGCAATCGCATGAAGCGGCGGTTTCGCGCGTTGGTCCGTGAAATCCTGCCGCAACATGGCTTGCCGCAACATGATCATGTGCTGATCGGCCGCGAAGGCGGGATAGAGCGTGATTTTGCTTTGTTGCGCGAGGAATTGCTGGGCGCCCTGGCGCGCGCGACGGCGGGCAAGGGCGATCCGCCCCGGCGCAAACCGGGCGCGAAAAATGGCCTGAAGGGTAAAACAGCGCCAAAATCGCTGGAAACGCGGCCATGAAACGGCTGCTCATCCTGTTGGTGCGCGGCTGGCAGATCGGCCCGTCGCGGGTGCTTCCCAGCAGTTGCCGCTATGCGCCCAGCTGCTCGGAATATGCCATTCTGGCGGTGGAAAGGCATGGCGCGATTAAGGGTGGCTGGCTGGCGGTTAAGCGTCTATTGCGCTGCCACCCATGGGGCGGGAATGGCTATGATCCGGTACCATAACGGCGCACAATTGTCCTTTTTGGCGCCCCTTTCTGACCAACTGGACTAGATTAGGGACTTCTCTGTGAAGAATCAGCAAAATGTGATTCAGGCGTTGCTGCTGATGGGCCTGCTGCTGTTCGGCTGGGACTTCGCGATGCAGCATTTCTATCCGGTCCATCACCGCCCGGTGGCCCCAACCTCGGCGGGATTGTCCTCATCCAGATCGGGGGCGTCGATACCTGTGGCTGCGCCGACCGGACCAGGCTCGCCTGAGCCCATCCCTGCGACCAAGCCTGGCCGCGAAGGTGGCCTGATTGCCCCCGCCGATATCGCTTCCGAAACCGCCGGCCTGAAAGCCGCGCTGGCCGCGCCCAGCCGCGTGCCGATCGCCGCTCCGGGTCTTTCCGGATCGATCAATCTGTCAGGCGCGGTCGTCGACGATCTGGTGACCAATCGCCATCGCACCACCGTAGACAAGACCAGCGGCCCTGAGCGGATATTTTCGCCCGCAGGCACGCCCGCGCAACAATTTGCGCAAATGGGCTGGACTAATGGTTCGTCCGGCATCGCGCTGCCCTCGGGCAATACTGTGTGGACCGCCCCGACCGGAGCCCGGCTGACGCCAAAAACCCCGGTGACGCTCAGCTGGAGCAATGCCACCGGCCAGACCTTCAGCGAAACCTTCGCGATCGACCAGGACTACATGATTACGGTGACGCAAGCCGTTGCCAACAAGGGTACAGCGCCGGTCAGCGTCCAGCCCTTTGCCTTCATCAATCGCACCGACCGCACCGCCAGCATCGATAGCTGGAATATCCATTCCGGCCCGTTCGGGGCATTCGACGGCAAGGTGCAATTCAAGCCCAATTACAAGGACATCCTCAAAACCGGGGAGCTCCCCAACGAAGGCAAGACCGACTGGGTCGGCTTTACTGACATCTATTGGATGAGCGCGCTGATCCCCGACAATTCCGGCTCTGGCAGCACCTTCCGCGCGCTGGGCGGCGGCATTTATCGGGCAGACGTGTTGTACCAGCCGGTCACCATGGCCGCTGGAGAAAGCCTGTCGCGCACAACGCGGTTGTTCGCCGGTGCCAAGGAAGGCGCCGTGCTCGACCGCTACGAAGGCACTGGCATCGCCAATTTCGGCCTCGCCATCGATTGGGGCTGGTTCCGCTGGTTCGAAAAGCCGATTTTCTGGATGCTGCGCTCGCTGTTCCACGCCACCGGCAATTTCGGGGTGGCGATCATCCTGCTCACTTGCGTTGTCCGCGGCGTGATGTTCCCGGTGGCGCAGCGCCAGTTTGGCAGCATGGCGGCGATGCGCGCGATCCAGCCCAAGCTGAAGGCGCTGCAGGAAATTCACAAGGCAGATAAGCCCAAGCTTCAGGAACACACCATGAAGCTGTACAAGGATGAAGGGGTCAATCCGCTCGCGGGCTGCTTGCCGATCTTCATCCAGATGCCGGTGTTCTTTGGGCTGTACAAGGTGCTGATGGTCTCGATCGACATGCGCCACCAGCCGTTCGTGCTGTGGATCAACGATCTGTCCGCGCCCGATCCGCTGCATGTGCTGAACCTGTTCGGGCTGCTGCCGTTCGACCCACCTTCTATCCTGGGCATCGGCATCCTGGGCCTGCTGCTCGGTGTGACGATGTGGGGCCAGTTCCGGCTGCAACCCGCCGCCGCCGATCCCGCGCAGCAACAAGTGATGTCGATCATGCCGTGGATGATGATGTTCATCATGTCGCCGTTTGCGGCGGGCCTGCTGATTTACTGGATCACTACCAATTTGCTGGTGATTGGGCAGCAAACGTATCTCTATTCAAGGCATCCGCAGTTGAAGGCACAAGCCGGCAAGGATGCCCTCGATACGAAGCAGGCAGCTGCGCGCGATGCCAAATGAGTGAGCCAGAAACCCCAGTGGAGCCGGGTGAGGATCACGCAGCGTCAGCGGCATTGAACGCCGCTTTGAACGCCGCATTGAACGAACGCGCGCGGGTGTTGTTCGCCGGCCCGATCGCCTTTCTCAAAAGCGCCCCCGCGCTTAAATTCCTGCCCGATGCCGAAGTGCCCGAGATTGCCTTTTGCGGGCGCTCCAACGTCGGCAAATCGTCGTTGCTCAATGCGCTGACCGGGCGCAATTCGCTGGCGCGCACGTCGGTGACGCCGGGCCGGACGCAGGAACTGAACTTCTTTGATATGGGCGTGCCGCTCACCATGCGGCTGGTCGACATGCCCGGCTACGGCTTTGCCAAGGCGCCGCCCGCGGTGGTCGAGCAATGGCGGCGGCTGGTGCGCGATTTCCTGCGCGGGCGGGTGGTGCTCAAACGGACGCTGCTGCTGATCGATGCCCGCCACGGCCCCAAGCCGGTCGATATCGAAATGATGCAGATGCTCGACGGCGCCGCGATGGGCTATCGCATCGTCCTGACCAAGGCCGACAAGATCAAGGCCAGCGACCTTGCCGACGTTACCGCCGTGACCGAAGCCGAAGCGCGAAAGCATCCCGCCGCTTACCCGATGGTGCATGTAACCTCTGCCGAGACCAAGCTGGGCATTGCCGAATTGCGTGCCGCAGTGGTGGCAGACGCGGAGATTTAGAGCCTTTCTTTTTCCCGCCCGCTTGCGGGTGGGGGCGGGCATTCTTTGCGTCTGAAGCTGTCCCCCGGAGCCGATCCATGAAACTGATAATCGGAAGCAAGCATCTGTCCAGCTGGTCGCTGCGCGGCTGGCTGGCGTGCAAGCAATCGGGCCTGCCCTTCGCGGAGGTGCTGGTGCCGCTGGATGATGACGACTGGCCCCGACGCCGGTTGGCGGATGATCTGGCACCGTCGGCGGGCATGGTGCCGGTGCTGTGGGACGGCGAAATGGTGGTGTGGGACAGCCTAGCGATCCTGGAATACCTTGGCGACAAGGTCGGGCGGGATCGTTTTTGGCCACGGGCGCAGGATGCTCGCGGGCTGGCCCGTGCCATGGTGGCCGAGATGCACAGTTCGTTTCGTGCGCTGCGCCAGCAGTGCCCGATGGATCTGCACATGCTGGCGCAAACCCGCGAGATCGACGCCGAAGCGAAAGCCGATGTGCTGCGGATCCTGACGCTATGGGCCGAGGCGCGGGCGCGATTCGGTTCGGGCGGACCGTATCTGTTCGGCAGTTTTTCTGCCGCCGACATCGCCTTTGCACCGGTGATCACGCGGTTCCGCTCCTATGGCGTGACCGTGCCGGGTTTTGCCCGGACCTACATGGACGCGGTGTGGGAGCATCCGTGGATGCAGGAATGGGCCATAGCGGCAAAGGCGGAGGCATGATTATGCTGCAACGACCGCTGCTGGCCCTATTGGCGCTATCCCTCGCCGCGCTGGGCTGGGTCCATCCGGCGCGGGCCTGGGACGCGGTCGGTCATCGCGCTGTCGCCGAGATCGCCATGGCCAATGTCAAACCGCAGACCATCGCGCGCATTCATGCGCTGTTGCAGGCGCAGGCAAATTTGCACATTCCCGGTTGCCCGATCGCCAGTCTGGACGACGCCGCCAATTGGCCCGATTGCCTGCGCGGCGATCCCGGCCACTGGAAATTTACCTTCGCCTGGCATTATCAGGATGAGCCAGTCTGCGGCCATTTTGACATAAAGGCGGATTGCCCTGGCGGCAATTGCGTAACGGCGCAGATCATGCGGATGCGCCGAATTCTGGCCGATCGGCATCAGGGCGATACGCAGCGGTTGGTCGCGCTGGCGTTTCTGACGCATTTCATCGGCGATATTCATCAACCCTTGCACGTTGGCGCGCACAATGACCGTGGCGGCAATGAAGTGACCTTGCGCAATCCCCCCGCGGCGCTCGCTGGCGACGGGACTCGGCCGGTCAGCCTGCACTGGCTGTGGGACAGACTGCCCGACTGGGTACAGAACACCGGGCTGGTGCGGGTTTACACCCCGGCGGAGCGCGCGCGGATCGCTACCGGGGATGTCGCGGACTGGGCACGGGAAAGCTATGATCTAAGCCGGAAATTTGCTTACACGCACGCGTTTCATCACGATCCTTGCGTGGGGTCGACGCCGCCAGTGGTCGATATCAGCGATGCGGATATCTACGCCAGCCTGCCCGTGGTGCGCCAGCGGATCATCCAGGCTGGCCTGCGGTTGGCCCGCGTGCTGGATCAGGCGCTGGCGGGTTGAGACCGCCGCGCATTTTGGGTAACGGTTGATATGGATGATTTGCACCTGAACCCTCGCCCGGCAACCACCACCAGCGTCGCCGATCTGGCCGAGGCGCTGATCGCCTGTCCCAGCGTCACGCCGGCAGCGGGGCTGGTGTTCGATTGCCTGGAGGGGCTTCTTGTGCCGCTCGGCTTCGCGGTGCACCGCTTCAGCGCTGGCGAAGCGCCCGATGGGCCAGTCGAAAACCTGTTCGCCATCCGCCAAGGCCCGCCCGGCAGCCGCCATTTCGCCTTCGCCGGCCATGTCGATGTCGTGCCGCCGGGCGAGGGCTGGACGTCGGCGCCCTTTGCCCCTGAACGGCGCGGCGATCTGCTGTACGGGCGCGGCGCGGTGGACATGAAGGGCGCAATCGCGGCGATGGTTGTTGCCGCGCGCGATATTCCCGTGGATGCAGGCACCATCAGCTTCATCATCACCGGTGACGAAGAAGGCCCGGCGCGATATGGTACGCGCGCGCTGATCGATCACATTCGCAGCGTGGGTGCAGAACCCGACGTCTGTCTGGTGGGCGAGCCAACCTCGGTCAACCGGCTCGGCGATACGGTCAAGATCGGTCGGCGCGGCTCGGTCAATATCTGGCTGGACGTCGCCGGACGCGAAGGCCACGTCGCCTACCCGCATCTCGCCGACAATCCGATCACCCGGCTGGTGGCGCTGCTCGCCGAACTCGGTGCGCTGCATCTGGATAACGGCACCGAGTGGTTCCAGCCATCGAACCTCGAAGTCACGGAGATCACCGCCCCGAACACGGCCACCAACGTGATACCCTCGCGCGCGTCAGCGCGGATTTCGATCCGTTTCAACGCGCTCCACACCGGCCCCGAACTCGTCGAGCGCATCACTGCCATCGCTGCTCATCACGGCGCCAATGCACGCGCCGTAATCTCGGGTGAAGCCTTCCTGACCAGCCCCGGCGCATTTTCGCAGCTGGTGATGGCGGCCATCGCCGGGGAAACCGGCACAGCGCCCGACCTGTCCACCAGCGGCGGGACATCGGACGCGCGGTTTTTGAAGGATTTGTGCCCGGTGATCGAATTCGGCTTGTGCAATGCGACGATGCACAAGCGCGATGAAGCGGTGGCGCTGGCCGATCTGGAAGGGCTGGCGCGGATTTATCGGCAGATCATGATCAGTGTTTTGCGGGGAGGCTAGAGTTCAAACCGGTCAAGGTTTGCCTAGCTGTCATGCTGAACTTGTTTGACGGGCACGCCGTCACTGCGTTCCAGCATCCGTCGCGCCTTACCCGCGGCGGTGCATGGGGCACGCCAGATTCTGGGACGTAAGTCGCCGCAGGTAAAACAAGTTTAGAGTGCCGAAACGCTGTCGCCGAATTCGGGTCCGAACCGGGAAAATCCAAATTTGTCCGGCAGCGCCAGCCGATCAGATCGCTATTGGCGACTGCAGGGGGTTATTGCACCTTATCGCAAGTCTGATTCCGGTGATTCATGCGCAAATGCAATACTGGGCAGGAAAATAATTCCTTTCGCCGGGGCGTACCGCACACTGATGATTTGCCTTTCCCTGATATGGCGATAGTTTTTTAACGTGGCACGCCCATGCGTATCCAGCGGCACGGGCAGCCCCGATGCCATGGCATCGACAAACAACTGGACTGTGCCGCCAGGAATAATTTTCTCATTTGCAGCGAGCGCACGAACCTGCACCGTCATCGGCCATCGCGCATCAGTTGACTTCGATTCATGGCGTTCGTTTAAAGTTATGGCCGTCGCACTAAGGCGGATCTTTTGGATCTGCTGATAGTTGCGCGCAAACCCCACAGACCCGGTGACCTGCACGTCGAACACGCAGTCTTCGCGCAGCGCCTTCATTTTGATACTATAGCAGGCACGCTGTGCTGCTGCCAAACTGATCGGCGTGGCGGGCTCTGAATCTGGAACCGTAAACGGCGGCGCCTCGCGCGGCCAGTCAAGGAGCGTAAAGGTTGCGGTTGATGTCCCGCCCGCATAGTCAAATAGGCTGGTTTTATCGGTCACGCGCCATGCTTCGGCAAATTTCGCGTAAAGGGTCACAAACCGGTCATGGAGGGCGTCGGGCCTTGGTCCGACTGACTGACCATTAGGCAGCGCAGGTAACCAGCCATCCGGCGAGATCAGGCCCATGATTCCCGCATGCGCCGGCGTGCCATAGACATCGAGGTTGAGGTACCACCGCTTTTGCGAGTCCCAGAATTGCGGGGTCACGATCAGAATAGTGCCATTTGCGAATTGAGTCCGCACCCCGCCGCCCGCCGACGGGCCAACGAAGCCGCCAGAGCCGAGATACTGGCCGAATGGGGGCAAGACAATGCGCGCGCCGTCGATCCGGATTTGAAAACCGTTGTCGCGCTGGCTGCCGGCGAACTGATAGGTTACCCGATGATGACCCACTCGGGCGGCGACAGCGGTATTCAAACTGACCCCGGAAATGAGTCCGGTATAAGGATTCGCGATCGGCGGAGCCGTCGATATCGGCGTCTGCCGGGTCTGGATTTCCATCCCATGACCATCGCGCAACGCGACAAACTCGCCTGCGCTCTGAAAATCATAGTGGATGCCATCGACGGTCGTAATATGGGGGTCGCCGTTGTTGGCCCCATTTCCCGTCGGATCATATTTGACGGTATAACTCCCCGGCCCCATACTAAAATAACGGATACTGATCTGGTAGCTTCCCGGCGCAAGATGAAATTTTCCGCCACCTCCCCCGGTAGTTGTCAGCGCAAATTCGTTCAGGAATGCGTTCGAATGCGATACAAACACGCTATGGCCGTCGGTAGCGGACCCACTATACAGCGCGGTCCAGAAAATATCTTGCGCCTGTACTATGGAAAAAAACGCTTCCGTGACGTTTGCTGGCGTGTTGTTGTCCTTCGTGGCGGTGACACTTGTAGTCCCAGCTAACGTTGCCTGCGACCACAGGTGTAACGCCAACACGGTCAACAATAGCCGAAAAGCGATCCGAACATGGTCGGTAAGTTTGCCAATTCTCATGATCTCATTCCTGAAAATGACTAAAGAAACTTGATGCACACGTGATGGTAACAAGTCGTTTTTTTGCATGCGTCTTAACGCCCGGCGCGCGGCTTTAATCAGTCAGTCGTCGCAGGATGATGCGGATCGGCCGCGTCTGGCGTTCGCGCGCTCCTTCTTGGGTGACCACGCTCACCACCATGCGCTCGCGCCACGCGGCCAGGACCAGTTCCTCGACCTCCGCTTCGCGTGCATGGTAGCGGTGCTGCTGGCCGTGCAGCGTGAGGAGGTCGAAGCCCTCGAAGTCTCCGAAGCGGTCGTAGATCACCCCCTCGACCTTGCCGGTCGCCTCGCCTTCATCGTGCTCGTGCTCCTGGTCATGCTCGTGCTCTTGGTCAGGACGCGGGTCACGATGACCTGCTGGAAAGCCTCCAAGCGACGGCGGGATATTTTCCGGATCTCCACCGAGGCCCTTGACCCGTGCGGCGACGAGATCGATCAGCCTTTCCCATACCGGTCGCCAGCGATAGGGTGCTTTCTTGTGGCCCAGACGCCATTTCAAGATAGCGAGCGTGTCTTCCTCGATCGGCCGCATCACCGTCTTGGTGGTCACCGGGATGCGCACCTGGAACGATCCGAGTGTTTGGCGCCAGGTAAAGCTGGTTTCCGGATCGAACGGTGCCCCTGCCTGCCTGCCCGCCCGCACGCGCGCGAAGGCGGAAACTGGCGCCAGCGCGATCCGGGGACCTGACGGCGGCGCCGCCGGCAGCAGTCCGATCCGGGTGGCTCCGCGCCGCACGAGTATATTGAAAACCTGACCGTCGGTGACCGTGCTTGGCAAGTCGATGGTGAACAGGCCGGCGAAATTGACCCCCGAGACGTGGGGGACAGGAATATAGGTGACGCCGTGAGTGGTCTCGCACTGGATAGTGTGGCCATCGGCTGCGGTTAGCAGATGACTGGCGTAGATTGACTGAGCCAGCGCCAATACTTTGTGCGAATCGAGCCCTGGCCAATAAATGGTGGCGACGCTGCCGGGAGGGGTGCGGCCCCAGTCGATCATCAGCTCATCCGGCAGGTCGAGCAGCGTTCCGGGCAGGGGAACAGGCGCCTTGCTGGGCCGCAGATCGAACGCTTGGGCGACGACGTGGGTGGCGCGCGACTTGGGATTCTCCGACAGCGTGATTTGCAGGTTTCGCTGGGAGAGCTGATCCCAGGAAATCGGGCTGGGCGCGGCGCCGCTGGCTGTCACGAGCGGAATCGGCGCCTCGTTGTAAGCGATCTCCGCGACGATGCAGTGATGGGTGCCGGCAAGGTCCCCGGCGCTGCCGGCGGCGTCATATATGTCGAGGAAACAGCCATAATAGGCCCAGATCTGATCCTGACCGGCCGGGATTTGCACCGTGCGAATGTTCCCGTTCGGCGCCCCACCGTCGTAGTCGTGCGTTCCGCCAAAGTCGGTTGCGAAATAGGGGATGGTCTGCAACGACTGGCCGCTGGGATCGGAAAATCCGGCGAACGATCGCAGGGGAAAGACCGGGTGACCCGTGTCGGCCCCGCTGGTTCCCTGCACGCTCTTGAACGTGGTCGAGGGTTGAAAATCGGTATCCGCAGACTGGCCGACGAACAGCCGGAAGAACACCCGGCAATTGGTCGCCTGATCTAGCGCGGTTCCGCGCATCCGCACCCGCGCGAGAGCGAAGTTGTAGGCGGTGTTCCCCGAACTGTCAGTAGGCGACACCGAACTGTCGCCTGTTTCGTAGCCGCTCTGGTTTGGCAATGCATTCAGCGGGTCGCTCGCGCTTGGTGCGGAAAAGGCCGGATTGCCGTTCAGCCAGCCGATGAAGACCTGGATCGAGGCGTAGGCATCGCTGGTGAAGGCCGGGGCTCCGGGTAGCGGCGACTGTCCTGCCGTCACTTGGAACACGCGCAGGTCCTGGCTGAGATAGGCTTCGTCGGCCGGGTTGCCGGCGTCAATATTGGTGAAATACGGGTTGGCTCCGCCCAACAGCTCGAACCCGCCCTTGCAACTGGCGCCAGACAAAGGATTGGCGCCGATCCTGGCAGTTCCGGTGAGCACGGCGGTCACCGGCGCAGCGCCAACGACGGGAAAGGAACTCTCGTCGGTGAATTTGAGATCGAAGGAGAAGCGGATGCGCTGCGGCGCCTTGGTATTGGCGGCCTGCTCGAAGATTGGCGCCGCCTGAGCCGGGACCACGGCGCTGCCGGGCGGTGGTGACGGCTGAACGGACACCCCCGCAAGCCCGGCGAAGCCCGGTGTGGGAACGGCGACGCCCCAGGCGTTGAAGGCGTCAATGCTGAAGCCCTCGAGAATGAGGTAGAAGGCGTTATTGACGATACCGCCCTGAGTGGCGATCAGATCCTTGGCCTGATCGCGGCTGATGGTCGTGGTATTGCCCCAGAAAGTAAGCAGGCCCAGCGGGAACGGATCGTCGAAGCCGGGACCGGCGGTGATCTGATTGGTTCCGGGAAACGACTGCCCGACAAGCCGAGCGAAAAACGGAAACGGGTCGCCGCCGTCGCCGGACAAATTTGAATAGACCCCAGCCATGGTCTGGGCACCTGCGCTGACGATCGCAGCAATGCTGAAGTTGAGCTGGGTAAAAAGATAGTTGATGAACAGGGTCGTGCACCCGCTGACCTGGTCGGGCTTGTTGTCGTCCGGATTGTTGTTGACGAAATCGGTGCGCGACGAATTCAACCACAGGTTGGAGACGAAAAAACCGGACGCGACGCCAGTGCTCAGGCCCTTGGCCTGGATCATCTGCCAGCCGAGAAAGCGGGACAGCCCTTCGCCCTTGCTACCTTCGTCGGTATCGCCAGCGCTATAACCCCAGCCGTTGGCCTGTTTGGCCATAAACATTTCAGTGACTTCGCTGGTGATCAGATAGCGGGCGAAATCAGTGGAGGGTGAGCCCCCCATGAAGGTTGCCAGGAACGGCCCGCTCCACGCCGCGCCACCGCTCGTGGCGCCGATGACCACGGCTATAGGGGTCGTGAGGCCGATATTGCCGAACCACGCGTTCATCTGGTTGAAATCGCCGTCGACAAGGCCGAGCAGGCCTCGGGCGATGGTCTGGCCCGCAGCCAGCGACAGCGAAGCGTCGTAGCTGATCTTGTAATTGGTGGTCGCGCCGCCGTTGGTCAGGCCCGCTGTCGTTGACCACTGGGCAAAGAGCGTAGTGTTTCCGCCGACTGTCAACTTAAAGCCCGGCACCCACACCTGACCGCTGTCGTTGGCAGCGACGTTCCAATAAGCGAAAGTCTGCGCGCCGTTGGCCAGCCCGCCGCTGTTGCCCAGGACGGTGGCAGCCTGACCGATGGTATAATTGGTACCATCCGTCGGTGCCGATCCAGTGGTCGCTCCGTTGCTGTTGTAGGTAATCGTCGCCATGGCTGCCGCCTCTGGATCAATTCCCAATCCCTGTGATTTATTTACACCTATAGATATAGCGCGTCAATTACCGGCCACCTCGAAAAACCCCTCTCTTCTCCTAACTTATCATAATTATATTCAAAATTATTTAATTCTGTCGTTACAAGGGATTACGGTTCCAGTGGATAGCTTGAAACGGATGGTACCCGTCAGAAACAGCAGTAGTGATCGCTGTTGTGGCTCTATCAACGGACATTGCCGTTACGCTTTTATCGCCAGCTTGCCGTGCGCGCAAAGGCACGTTTTGCTCTTAAGCTCGATGAAATAGCGCCGGGGTTGAAGTCCACGCAACGCCCACATCTACGGCGCCGGAGACTTCTGAACCCAGAATCTACCTCGCGTTCGCCTCTAGAACCTTCCCTTTGAACCCACACAAATCCACCACCGGACACCGCCAGCATTCCGGCCGGCGCGCTTTGCAAATATACCGCCCATGCAAAATCAGCCAGTGGTGCGCGCCGATCCGGAACGGCCGGGGGACGTGCTTTTCCAGCTGCGCTTCCACCAATTCCACGGTTTTGCCCTTGGCGAGACCGGTGCGATTACCGAGGCGGAAGATGTGGGTGTCGACCGCGAAGGTTTCGGCGCCGAAGACGGTGTTCATGATGACATTGGCAGTTTTGCGGCCGACGCCGGGCAGGGACATCAAGTGGTCGCGGTCGTTCGGAACCTCGCCGCCGAAGTCACGCACCAATTGCTCCGACAGAGCGATAACGTTCTTGGCCTTGGTATTGAAGAGGCCGATCGTCTTGATGTGTTGCTTGAGCGCGTCTTCGCCCAGTTCGACCATTTGCTGCGGGGTTTTGACATCCTGGAACAGCGCACGGGTTGCCTTGTTGACGCCGACATCGGTAGCCTGCGCCGACAGCACCACCGCCACGAGCATCTGGTAGCTGTTGCCGAACTCCAACTCGGTCTCGGGCGATGGGTTGGCTTCGGCAAGGCGCCGGAAGAATTCGAAGATATCGGCGCGCTTCATCAATGTCCTTCAATCGGGCCACCGGAAAAGCCCGGGATATCGGTCAGCTTTGCGGTATCGCCGGCAGCAGTTCGGCCCCCGGGTTGCGGTCGGCGCCGTAATCGCGGTGCATCTGGTAGGGATAGCGCATCGGGACCGCGCTGGCATCGTCGAGGCGACGGATTTCGTCGTCGCTGAGCGACCAGCCTGCCGCCGCAAGGTTATCCGCCAGCTGTTCGCTGGTGCGGGCGCCGACGAGGATCGAACTGACGCCGGGTTTGCGGGCAACCCAGTTGAGCGCCACCTGCGACAGCGACGCGCCGGGATGATCCCCGGCGATCTCTGCCAGCAATGCCACGACGCTGCGGGCCTGCTCGGTGTCGGTGCTGTCCAGCCCGCCACCTGTCCCCAGCCGAGTGGTTTGGTCAGTTGCCGCCTGCCGGTATTTGCCGGTCAGATAGCCCGAGGCCTGCGGGCCCCAGATGATCGCGCCCACGCATTCATGCACGCCCAGCGGCAGCAACTCGCTCTCGGAGTCGCGGTCAAGCAGCGAATATTTGATCTGCTGGCTGACATAGCGGGTCAGGCCAAGGCGATCCGAGGTGGCGAGTGCGCGCATCTGGGTCCAGCCGGAATGGTTGGACGAGCCGATGTAGCGGACCTTGCCAGCCCGAACCAGATCGTCGAACGCGCGCAGCGTTTCTTCGGGCGGGGTCAACAGGTCCTGGTTATGAATTTGATACAGGTCGATATAATCGGTTTTCAGCCGTCGCAGGCTGGCTTCGCAGGCGTTGATGATATGGTGGCGGCTGCCCCCCAGCTCGTTCGCGCCGGGACCGCTCCGAAAAAAGAACTTGGTGGCGATCAGCACTTCGTGCCGCCGGGTGCCTAGCGCCTCTGCCAGCAATTCCTCGGATTCGCCTTCCGAATACATGTCGGCGGTGTCGAACAAATTAACCCCGGCATCCCGGCACATATCGATCTGGCGCCTGGCATCCGCCGCCTTGGTATCGCCGATCCCGGCGAACATGCCAGTGCCGCCGAAGGTCATTACACCGAAACTATAGGCTGACACCTTGAGGCCGCTGCGCCCCAGTAACCGATATTCCATGACATTCTCTCCTGGCGGGTGACGATGCGGTTCAGATGCCGCCATTATCTATAGTTTTCAGTCTATACGCGAAAGCCCGTGTCCACCAAGCCTCGATTGCCGCACGCTCGGCCGGGATGACGACGTAAAATGGGTCCGCGAATTTGTCCCATGCAACCATGAACCTCGGCGCAACCGAGGTCAGGACCATTGCCCCGGCTTCGATCGCATCGACAAAGGCGGGCAGCAAACCCGATCTGCTTTCCGCCTCGAACTTGCCAAATTTGCTCAACACGACCAGATCGCAACCTTTGGCGATGTCGCTCCGGACCTGTTCGCCCGCCTCGACCAACGACGGGCCATCGAGCGCGCAGCCCGTCGACCCCGGGCCAAGGTTCTGAAAAATGGGAAAGCTGCGCCCGCCGGCCAGGTTGCGCAGTTGGCCGCGCGCGCGTCCGCCGCTGTCGGGCCTGGAGATGTCGCCAAGCGGGTCCTCGATCACACCGACGATCCGGGTACGCTGCTGCCAATTCGCAAAGAATGCGGCCAGCAGCTGCTGGATGGCAGCGCTTTCGCCCCCGTGCACAACAGCAACCGGTTTTAGTGCGCCAACCATTGCCCGTTACCTTTGCCCGCGCCGTTGTAAGCCAACCGGCCGTGGAGTGTAGTCCTAGTCCCCCGGCCGTTCATCGAACATCCCCGCGATCATGGCCTGCGTGTTTGCGTTGTAGCGCGCCAGGGGATGTGCTTCGCTGGAGGTCAGGATGTGACTGGTCAATTGCGTGCCATCCCATCGGTGTAGTGCAAAGCCGGGCAGGTCGTCGGTGATGAGGGCGCGGTTGTCGGGGTGGGCGGGATCGATCGGGGCGAAGTCAAGGGCGACCGCGGCGGCGGTGGAGGGGCAGATGATGGCGGTGTGGCCGCGATATTGGACGGCGGCGCTGCGGTGAACGTGACCGCAGGTGATGGCGACGATCTGGGAATGACCGGCGATGGCTGCGGCGAAGCGAGCGAGCCAGGGAGCGTCCGGTTCGGGGTCCATCCAGGCGATGCCGGTGGCAAAGGGTGGGTGGTGCATGGCGATGAGGGTAGGGGTAGCCGGGTGCGCAGCAAGTTCGGCGGCGAGCCACTGTGCGCGGACGGCGCAAAAAGCGCCGCCGTGGCGGCCGGGCTCAAACGTGTCGAGCATAAGGATACGCAAGCCGTCCAAAGCGATGGCGTAGTGGAGGAACCCATCAGCCAGGGTGACTTGCGGGAAGGCGGCTACCAAGGGCTCGCGCAGATCGTGGTTGCCGGGGATCGGCCAGCACGGAATGTCGAGCGAGGCGAGTGTCGCGGTGAGCACGGCGTAGCTTGCCGCGTCCCCGAACTCAGTGAGGTCGCCGGTCAGGAGCAGCAGATCGGGGCGCTGCGGTGCAGCGGCGATCCGAGCGAGCGCGGCGCGTAAGCGCACCAGGTTTTCTTCGGGTTCAATGTTGCGGTTGAAGCCGATATGGATATCGCTTAATTGTCCAATCAGCATTGCCCCCCCCTTTTTAAGTGGTTGTTTACGCCTTTTTTCAATCTTCCCGGCGCCTCATACCTCTTGCCGAAACAGGAGCAAGCGCGGTCTTGTGGTAAGCGTGGCACATTGCGCAGGACGATGGAACCTTGGGTTTCGCGGCGCCTTCGCCCATGTGGCAGCTGCGGCATTCAGCGACACGCGGCAGCAGCACATCCGCTGACGATTGCGATGCCGCCGCCGCATGGCATTCGCCGCAGCCGGTCTGGCGGTGCGCGGCATGGTCAAACCAGCCATTGGGCATATAACGCAACACCAGCGTCACCGGGCGCACCGCCAGCCGGCCGCCGCGTATCTCGGACTTGTGGCATTCGCCGCAGATGCCGGTCGGCGCCATCGCCCTTGCGGCCACGCCGGTCAGACCAAAGTTGGCATGATAAAGCCCGGCGCTGGCATGATTGCCCTGCGCGAAATCGCCGGGACGCGCGCGGCTTGTACCCATCGCCGGGACTGGACCAGCCATGCTGAGTTGGGCCAGCATTTGCGGGACATCACCATGCCGAAGCTTGAGCGTGGTGCTGCCGACGCGCGCATAGGCGAGGCTGTGGCAGGCCTCGCAATCATGCTCCATGTTGACCGGTTCGAACCGCGCGCCATCTGCGGATGAGCCGTGACAATCGGCGCAGCCGAGCGCGTGGCCATAGCCCTGGCCGGTCGCCCCATGACCTTGGCTGGCGCCCAGCGTCAACGCCATTTTGGCTACTCCGCCCATCCGGTCGAGGTGCATCTGGTGCGAGAAGGTCAGCCCGTTGTCTTCTTTCGGCCCATTCTTCCCGGTCGAGGCAGCGTCCAGCGCGACCGGCGCGCGGGCCCGGGTTTCGGCATTGGTAACCACCCAGGCGCGAAACTCGGGGTGGGCGGTGCCAAAATCGCTGGCATTGCCCAAGGGCGTATCGCCGAGGCGGGTCTTGAGATCGTTGTGGCAATCGGCGCAGAATTGCTGGCGTGGCGGGTCCATCGCCCGCATCCCCTCGTGTTCGACGTGGCAATCGACGCAGGCGCCCGGACCTTCCTTGCCAAAGGCGTGGCCGATTTTTTGCAAGGCCGCGGTGCCCGGTCCCGCCGGTCCGCGCGCCATCGCGAGCCGCGCCGCCGGGGCATGGTCATGTATGTCCTTGTGGCAGGACATACAGGTTGCGTTGCGCACCGCCTCGAAGGGGCGAACGTGACATGCCTCGCAATGCGTCGATAACACGTGATGCGCCAATGACAGTTCGCCGGGATTCCAGG
>JAYUBN010000092.1:0-5733 GCA_043740855.1 Sphingomonadales bacterium
GGCCTTGCGAAACCGCGAAGCTGGAGTCGCCGGTGCCGTCGAACGTTTTGCCGCCGGGATTTCGCGGGGCGTCTTTGATCGATCCGGGGGGTGCCGCGATAATGCTGCCATTGGCCAGTTGCGAGGCCTCGTCGCGGCGGTGCGCGGTCCACCATACGCCGGCAGCGATCAGGATCAGCAATGTCAGTCCTGCCAGGACGAAAGTCCAGACGCGGGCCGCATCGACGCCTTCATCCCGCTCGTCCTCGCCTGCATCCAGCCAAGGCAGGCGTTCTTCGTCATGGAGACCCGGCAGGCCGCGTTCAGCGCCGGGCATCGCGGTACTGCCATGGCCCGGGGCGGCGGTTTCGGTACCACTCTGCCAACCGGGCGCAGCAGTGAAGCGGTCATCGTATCCAGCCGTCATGGCTACATTTCCTCTACGGCAGCCACGCCCAGCAGCGCCAATCCGTTACGGATGATTTGCCCGATCTGCATGGCCATGAACAGCCTTGCGCCAGTCAATTCCGCGTCCTGCGCCACGATAAACCGTTTTGCCGGCTGATCGTTGCCCAGATTCCAAAGCCCATGCAATTCCGCTGCCAGCTCGGTCATGAAAAAGGCGATGCGGTGGGGTTCGCGCGCACTTGCCGCAGCTTCGACCTGACGCGGGAACTGCGCAGCGCGGGCCACCAGCGCCAGATCTTCGGCGCCCAGCCGGTGCAGCGCGTCGGCACTGGGCACGATACCCTCGACTGCGCCCTTGCGCAGCGTCGAACGAATCCGAGCATGGGCATATTGCACGTAAAACACCGGATTGTCCCTGCTGGCCTCGACCACCTTGGCAAAGTCAAAGTCCATTTGCGCCTCGGGCTTGCGCGTCAGCATCGTGAAGCGCACGACATCCTTGCCGACTTCGCTGACCACCTCGGCCAAAGTGACGAAGTTGCCCGACCGCTTCGACATCTTGACCGGCTCGCCGTTGCGCAGCAATTGGACCATCTGCACCAGCTTCACCTCGAACGGGATCGCCCGGCCCTGCCCGGCGGTCAGCGCGGCGACGGCGGCCTTGATCCGCTTGACCGTGCCAGCGTGATCGGCGCCCCAGATGTCGACCAGCGCGTCAGCGGTCTGCGCTTTTTGGAAATGGTAGGCCAGATCCGCGCCGAAATAGGTCCAGGTGCCATCGGACTTCCTGATCGGGCGGTCCTGATCATCGCCAAAACGCGTCGAGCGAAACAGCGGCAGCGACACTGCCTCCCAATCCGCACCCAATTGTTCCGGAGTTTTGCCCTTGGGCGCTTCCAGCACACCATCATAGACCAGGTCGCGGGCACGCAGCCAGGCTTCGGCTTCCCCGGGCTTGCCGGCGGCCTGCAATTCGGCCTCGGACGAAAACACATCATGGGCGATGCCCAGCAGCGCCAGATCATCTCGGATCATGACCAGCATCGCCGCGACGGCGCGGGTGCGGAATAGCGCCAGCCAATCGCTCTCGGGCCCGTCGGCATAACGCCCGCCAAATTCGCTCACCAGCGCCTGACTCAGCGGGATCAGGTAATCGCCGGGATACAGCCCCTCAGGGACGGCCATACCCGCTTCGCCCTGTGCCTTCCCATCGCCAAGGAATGCCTCGCGATACCGGAAATGCACCGAGCGGGCGAGGATATCGACCTGCGCGCCGGCGTCGTTGACGTAATATTCGCGGATGACCCGGTGCCCGGCGAATTCGAGCAGGCTCGCCAGCGCATCGCCCACCACCGCGCCCCGGCAATGGCCCATATGCATCGGCCCGGTCGGATTGGCCGAGACATATTCGACATTCACAACGGCCCCGCCGCCCATCGTCGACCGCCCGTAATCACCCCCCAAAGCGGCGATCGCGCGCAATTCATCAAGCCAGCTGCCGCTCGCCAGCCGCAGGTTGATAAACCCCGGTCCGGCGATCTCGGCACTGGCCACTTGCGGCAGCTTGGCCAGCTCGCTCACCAGCGCCTCGGCTAGCGCGCGCGGATTGGTCCCAGCGGGCTTGGCCAACACCATCGCCGCATTGGTGGACAAGTCGCCATGCGCCGGATCGCGCGGCGGCTCGACCGCCACCGCGGCACGGCCAAGCCCGGCGGGCAGCGTGCCTTGCGCCTCCAGGGCATCGAGAGCTGCGCCGACATCGCGGGCAAAGGCGGCATGCAAGGTCAGGGGTTTGGACATCTTTGGTCGGTTAGCGGGTTTGCGCCGTCAAGGGAACCGGGCAGATAGAACGCCAACTCGGCAGCCCCGGGTCACGCTCGAACGACCCTGACGGGTTCGTGATTGCCGAAAAAGACATCGTAGAAGAATTTCGGAGTTTGAGAATTTCGGGCTGAACGGCTAACCGGCGCTCATGTCGATCCCTCCTGTTTCCAGCCG
The DNA here is from genome assembly GCA_043740855.1 of Sphingomonadales bacterium. Classification (GTDB taxonomy): domain Bacteria; phylum Pseudomonadota; class Alphaproteobacteria; order Sphingomonadales; family Sphingomonadaceae; genus Novosphingobium. Next base: position 2,386 of record JAYUBN010000092.1, read on the forward strand.
GCGTACTTTCGCCATCATTTCGCATCCTGACGCCGGCAAGACCACGCTCACTGAAAAGCTGTTGCTGCAAGGGGGCGCGATCCATCTTGCCGGGCAGGTAAAGGCACGCGGCACGGCGCGGCGGGCGCGGTCGGACTGGATGAAGATCGAGCAGCAGCGCGGCATTTCCGTGACCAGTTCGGTAATGACGTTCGAGCGCAACGGCATTACTTTCAACCTGCTCGACACACCGGGGCATGAGGATTTTTCCGAGGACACTTATCGCACGCTGACGGCGGTCGATTCGGCGATCATGGTGATCGACGCGGCCAAGGGCATCGAGCCGCAGACGCGCAAGCTGTTCGAAGTGTGCCGGATGCGCTCGGTGCCGATTATCACCTTCATCAACAAGGTCGATCGCGAGGGCCGTTCGCCGTTCGAGCTAATGGATGAAGTTGCCGATGCGCTCGCGCTCGATGTCTGCCCAATGAACTGGCCGGCGGGCATGGGCGGGCTGTTCGAAGGCGTGCTCGACCTGGCCACCCGGCGGATCGACCGCCCGGAGGGCAACTCGCGCGAGTTCCTGGGCAAGGTCGAGGATGCGCCCGTTCTATCGCGCGCGCTCACGGACGAGATCGAGCTGGCCGAGGGCGGCTATCCGCAATTCGATATAGCCGCTTATCGCCATGGTGACTTGACCCCGGTTTATTTCGGTTCGGCGTTGAAGAATTTCGGCGTAGCGGCCCTGATCGACGCGATTGCGCGATATGCGCCGCCACCGCGCCCGCAGCCCAGCAACCAGGGCGTGATCGAAACCGACAATCCCGAGGTCATGGGCTTTATCTTCAAGGTGCAGGCGAACATGGACCCGCAGCACCGCGACCGCATCGCATTCATGCGGCTGGTCTCGGGGACGTTCCGTCGGGGCATGAAGCTGACACCCTCCGGTTCCGGCAAGCCGATCGCGGTGCATTCGCCGATATTGTTTTTCGCGCAGGACCGCGAGATTGCCGATTCAGCGGAACCGGGCGACATCATCGGCATCCCCAATCATGGCACGCTGCGCGTCGGCGATACGCTGTCCGAGAAAAACGAGGTGCGCTTCACCGGCCTGCCCAATTTCGCGCCGGAAATCCTGCGCCGCGTTCAGCTCAAAGACCCGACCAAGACCAAGCAATTGCGCAAGGCGCTGGACGATCTTTCCGAAGAAGGCGTGATTCAGGTGTTTTATCCCGAGATCGGCGCGCAATGGATTGTCGGCGTGGTCGGGCAATTGCAACTCGAAGTGCTGATCTCGCGGCTGGAGGCCGAATACAAGGTCGAGGCCGGGCTGGAACCGGCGCCCTTCGATACCGCGCGCTGGCTCAAGGGCAGCGAGGCGGCGCTCAAGGGCTTCACCGATTTCAACAAGGCTAACCTGGCCAAGGACCGCGACGGCGATCCGGTGTTCATGGCGCGGTCAATGTGGGATGTCGGCTATCAGCAGGAGCGCCACCCGGAGCTGGCGTTCAGTGCCACCAAGGAACGGTGAGCCGTGGAGCTGACTTTCGCCAGCTATAACATTCATAAGGCGGTGGGCCTGGATCGCCGGCGCGACCCGGAGCGGATTCTGGCGATCCTGCGCGAGATCGATGCCGATGTCATCGCCTTGCAGGAGACCGATCGCCGCTTTGGCCGGCGCGCGGCGGTGCTGCCGCGTGCAGCGATCGCGGCGCACACGCCGTGGCAACTGGTGCCGCTGGCGATGACCCCGGACAGTATGGGCTGGCACGGCAATGCCCTGCTGGTGCGCAAGGGCATCGATGTGGTCAGCGCCGAACCCGTCGCCTTGCCGACGCTGGAGCCGCGCGGGGCGGTATGCGCCGAGTTGTGTATCGCCGGCCGACGGCTGCGGGTGGTCGGCATGCATCTCGATTTGTCGGGGCTGCACCGCCGCCGCCAGTTGCGCGCCATTTTGGCTCATCTCGGTCAGCGTGACTGCGACGACCCGGCGGTGTTGCTCGGCGATTTCAACGAGTGGTCGACGCAGCGCGGATCGCTGCGCGAATTCGGCCGCGCCTGGCAAGTGCTGGCGCCGGGACGCAGCTATCCCGCACGCCGTCCGCTCGCGCAGCTGGACCGGATCGTCATCTCGCGCGGCTGGGACGTGCTGGACATCGGCGTGCATCACAGCGTGCTGTCCGCGCGCGGGTCCGATCATTTGCCGGTCTATGCCCGGCTGGGGCTGGCACAACAGCGGTAATCTGCATCGCGAAGCGCCTTCGCGCAGCGAAGCACGTGCGGAAAATCACTGCCCAAATTTTAGGCATCTGCGCAAGATTCGGGCGTATTGCGCGCTTAGAGAAAATATCTTTGTGCCAAAACCGACCGAAAAGTAACTAATCACTTAATTGGCACGACCCTTGCTTTGTAACCAAAGCCGGCGCTTGGCCGGTGGGCTATCAGGGGGCACCGATGAAATTCATCATCGCCATCATTAAGCCGTTCAAGCTGGACGAGGTTCGCGAAGCCCTCGGCGCCATTGGCGTCGCCGGGATGACCGTCACCGAAGTCAAGGGTTTCGGACGGCAAAAAGGGCAAACCGAGATCTATCGCGGCGCCGAGTATTCGACCAACATGCTACCCAAGGTGAAAATCGAGATCGCTGCCAGCGACGAACTGGCACCGCGTGTCGTCGAAACCATTCAGCACGTCGCCAGCACCGAGGCGATCGGTGATGGCAAGATATTCGTACTCGATCTCGTATCCGCGACCCGCATCCGTACCGGTGAAACCGGGGACACTGCGCTGTGAGCGGCGCTTCCCAAGGAAGGGATTCCACCATGATCCGCAAATTGATTTGCGGCGCCGGCGCGTTGGGCGCATCGCTCTTTGCCGCCACCGCCGCCTTTGCTCAGGATGCCGCCACTGCGGCCTCCTCCGCCGCCACCATGGCCGCGACTTCGGTGACCACTGCTGTCGCCGCGATGCCAACTCTGCCTGTTGCGGCGCCGCTCATCAATCTCGCCAAGCTGTCGGCAGCCAGCCAGACCGCCTTCGAGGCGACCATGACCAACAAGGGCGACAACGCCTGGATGCTCGTCTCCACCGCACTGGTGCTGATGATGTCAATTCCAGGTCTGGCGCTGTTCTATGGCGGCCTGGTCCGCACCAAGAACATGCTCGCCGTGCTGATGCAGGTGTTCATGATCATCTCGATCTGCACGGTAACCTGGGCCTGCTGGGGCTATTCGATGGCATTCACCGCCGGTTCCGGCTGGTCGGCGCCATTCTGGGGCGGCTTCAGCAAGGCGTTCCTGCACGGTGTTGATGCCACGACGGTAGTCAGCACCTTCTCCAACAACGTTTACCTGCCGGAATACACTTATG
>JAYUBN010000093.1:0-5664 GCA_043740855.1 Sphingomonadales bacterium
GTGACACGATCCCGAAAGGCCTCTGTTCCTTGCGAGCGGAGGCCTTTTTTTTCGGTGGTGGAGGTTGGTGGGCGCGGCTCCTTGCGATTGTTGTCAAGCGTCTGCGACATGCTAGAGTTTTTCCGGTTCAAGATAAACCAGAAAAAACGCTCGCGATTTATTGTTTTGCCATGATTTTTGTGTGGCCAGAAGAATCCATCTGGCTTGAATTCACCTGAATGCGAGGACGTCAGCGGCCCCACGACATCCGCTGCACCGCCTTGATGCGGTCGATGAACTGGTGCTTCAACGCCCCGGTGACATGCAGGAACAGCAACGCATACAACGCGTCGGCCGATAGCCCGTGCGCCGTTTCGAAAAATTCGTGGACCTGCGCGCGTAAAGTCGGCGCCAAATGAAGGATCGCGCTGATATGGGGGAATTCGAAGAGGCCAAACCAGACAATCGGATGCTCGGCAGGGCCCTTGGGCGCCGAGTCCATGATATAGCCGGTCAGCGGCAACCCAAACATCACAAGATACAGCAAGCCGTGAACGATATGCGACAGCAACCGCTCCCAACGCTGGTATGTCGCCGGATAGGCCGGCGGCCGGTGGCTGAAGCGCCACAACAACCGCAGTAGCGCCAGGCCGAACACGGTCAGCCCGATCGACTTGTGAATGTTGATGGCCGCATGGGAATCGGCTTTTGACAGCGAATCCCAAGTCCAGGCGAGCAGCACGTTCGTGACGATCAGCGCGGCGACCAGCCAATGCAATAGTACTGCAACTTGGCTATATCGGCGAATGGGCATTTCTGTCCCCTCTGGCTGGGTTTCATGGTTCGCGCTGGCCGCGGCCGTGTCATTGGTAATCGATGACGGCTAGGACACGCCTGATCGGTAACCGAAGATGGCTAAAGCATGAATACGTTCCCGGCCTGCCTAAACCGTAAAACTTTCCCCGCAACCGCAACTCCCCTTGGCATTGGGGTTCTGGAACACGAAACCGGCGGTGAAATCATCTTCCTGCCAGTTCATGATGCTGCCAATCAGGTACAGTACGCTGGCGCCATCAATGAAAAACAGCCCGCCCGGGGTTTCGATGCGTTCGTCCATCGGGTTGGCTGCAGTGACGTAATCGACCGAGTAGGCAAGGCCCGAGCAACCCCGGCGCGGGGTCGAGAGCTTGACGCCGATTGCGTCAGTCGGAGCCTGCGCCATCAGCTTGGCAATGCGGGCTTCGGCGGTGGCGGTCAGTTGCACGGCGGCAGGGCGGGGCCGGCGGGTCGTCGTTGTGGAAGCGGGGGTTGCGGGGGAAGTGGTTGCGGGCGCGTTCATTACAACATCCCCAATTCGAGACGGGCTTCGTCGCTCATCTTTTGCGGGTCCCATGGCGGGTCCCAAACCAGATTGACCTCGGCATCGCGGACGCCGGGAACGCTGGCGACGCGCAGTTCGACTTCGCCCGGCATTGATTCGGCGACCGGGCAATGCGGCGTCGTCAGCGTCATGGTAACGACGACGGCGCCATCGCGGGTGACTTCGACACCGTAGATCAAGCCCAGATCATAGATATTGACCGGGATTTCAGGATCAAAAATCTCGCGTAGCGCCGTAATTACCGCTTCATACAGGTCGCCGCCGGGCTCGCCAGGGCTGACTGCCTCGGGCTTGGCAGCGAGAAAACCTTCGAGGTAATCCTTCTTGCGCACCACTTTTTCTGCCGCAGATTCGGCAGGCAGCACCGCGTCCTCGACGCGCGCGCGCGGCGGCGGGGTCGCGCTGGCCACCTGTTCGACCGCAAAATTGCGGGGTTCGTCATTCATCCAAAAATCCTCCTGGTCCGCTCGATGCCGCGCAGCAGGGCGGCAATGTCGCTTTCATCATTATAAAGGCCGAAACTGGCGCGCGCGGTAGCGGACACGCCTAAATGCTCCATCAGCGGCTGGGCGCAGTGATGTCCGGCGCGGATGGCGACGTTTTCTTCGTCCAATATCGTGCCCAGATCGTGCGGATGCACCCCGTCGAGCGCAAAACTGACAACGCCGGCGGATTCCTCTGGCCCGAACAGCGTGATCCGGTTGGTGGCCGCGAGTTGCTCGCGCAATTGCCGCAACAGCCCCGTTTCATGGGCGTGGATTGCCGGCAGGCCGATAGCCTCGACATAATCGATGGCGGCGGCCAGCGCGATTGCCTCGACGATTGCGGGCGTCCCTGCCTCGAAGCGCTGCGGTGGCGGGGCGTAAGTGGTCCGGGCGAAGGTCACGCGGTCGATCATTGCCCCACCGCCTTGCCACGGCGGCATGGCGTCAAGAATTTCCGCCCGCGCCCACAGCGCCCCGATGCCGGTCGGGCCGTAGAGTTTATGCGCGGAAAACACGTAGAAATCGCAATCGAGCGCAGCGACATCCACCGGTAAACGCGGCACCGCCTGACACCCGTCGAGCAACAATTTCGCACCCACGCCATGCGCCAGCGCAGCGGCACGGGGCGCGTCGAGGATCGATCCCAGCACGTTCGAGACATGGGCAAACGCAACCAGTCGGTGCGATGGCGTCAACATGCGCTCGGCAGCGTCGAGGTCAATCTGGCCGTCGGCGGTCAGCGGGCAGACATCAATTTCGATTCCGATCCGGTCGCGCAGCAATTGCCATGGCACAATGTTGGAATGATGCTCCAGCGTTGACAGAAGCACGCGATCGCCAGCTTTGAGAAACGCGCCGCCCCAGCTCTGCGCGACCAAATTGATCGCCTCGGTCGCGCCGCGCGTGAATACGATCTCATCCGCCGCAGCGCCGATGAATTGCGCAACGCGGCGCCGTGCCGCTTCGTAGGCCAGTGTCATCTCGGCCGAACGGGCATAAACGCCGCGATGCACTGTGGAATAGTCTGCGCCCATCGCCCGCGCCATGGCGTCAATCACGAGTTGCGGTTTTTGCGCGGTCGCACCGCTGTCGAGGTAGTGCCACGGCTGGCCATCGGCAGTGAACATGCCGGGGAAGTCGGTGCGCAGATCGCGGCGGATTAGCGTTTCGGCGTTCATAATACAGACTCCAGCCGCGCCATCGCCTCGTTCAGCAGTTGTTCCTCTTCGGGTGCGCCGACGAAAGCTTCGGCGATGAATGCGTGCAGCATCAGCTTGCGCGCGGTGGGGGGCGGCAGCCCGCGCGAGGCTAGGTAAAACAGCGCCGCCGCGTCAAGCTCGCCCACCGCGCAACCATGCGCGCATTTGACATCGTCGGCGTAAATTTCCAGCTCGGGCTTGGCATTGGCAGTGGCGGTGCGGTCAAGCAGCATCGCGCGGACCGATTGTCCGGCGTCAGTGCCATTGGCGCCGCGCGCCACCGCGACCTTGCCGAGATAAGTGCCGGTGGCATGGTTCGCCAGCACCGAGCGGATGACTTGCCGGCTGATCGCATCGGGCGCATCATGCGCGACTTCGGTGACGATCTCCAAAGTCTGCGCGCTTCCGCCGATCTGCGCCGCGCCCAGCGTGAAGTTCGCGCCCGCGCCCAGCCGCGCCTCGACCGCGATCCGCCCAAAGGCTGATCCGGCGTTGAGAATGCGCAGGTCGCAAGTAGCGCCCGCCGCCACCGTAATGACCAGATGCCGTGCCGTGGGTTCCGCCCCGGTCAGGACGATGGCCCGCGAGGCGGTCTCGCCCGCCGCGACGACCAGCGTCTCGCGTACTACCGGCCACACCCCGGCCAGCGCGTCGATATCCGAATAGCGGTATGCCTCGGCCTGGCGCGTCGGGACAGCCAGCGCGTTCATGCCGCCACCGCCTCATAGCCCTGATCTTCGAGTTGCTGCGCCAGTTCCGGTCCACCGGTTTTGACGATGCGGCCGTCCGCCAGCACATGCACGAAATCGGGCCGGACATAGTCTAGCAATCGCTGGTAATGGGTGATCAGCAGGACGGCTTTGTCCGATTTGCGCATGATCGCATTGATCCCTTCACCACAAATCCGCAGCGCGTCTATGTCCAGCCCGCTGTCGGTTTCGTCCAGGATCGCCAGCGTGGGATCGAGAATCCCCATCTGCACCATCTCGGCACGCTTTTTCTCGCCGCCGGAAAAGCCGACGTTCACCGGGCGCTTGAGCATTTCCATGTCCATCTGCAACAGCGCAGCCTTTTCGCGCGCCAGTTTCAGAAACTCGCCACCCGACAACGGCTTTTCCCCCCGCGCCGTGCGCTGGGCATTGGCGGCCTCGCGCAGGAACTGCACGAACGATACGCCGGGGATTTCAACCGGATATTGGAATCCCAGAAACAGCCCGGCAGCGGCGCGCTCGTGCGGGGCGAGGGCGAGCAGATCCTGCCCGGCGAATTCAACGGTGCCGCCGGTGACGTCATAGCCCGGCCGCCCGCCGAGCGTGTAGCCCAACGTGGATTTACCCGCGCCGTTCGGCCCCATGATCGCATGGATTTCGCCCGCGTTGATGGTGAGCGAGAGGCCTTTGAGGATAGGCTTGTCCGCAACGGTGGCGTGGAGGTTATGAATTTTGAGCATGGTCATTACGAACTCGAAGCCAGGAAAAACAGGGTGATTGATGCTGCCAACGCCAACACGATCAGCGCAAAAAAGAACGTGACATATATCCAGTACCAGGCAGGCGATTGGTCTTCGGCTACGACGCCGATACGCCCATTCTCCCCGCCGAAAAAACCGTGCTTCGGGCAGGGCCGAAGTGCCCCGGCCAGGAAAGCTGCGACACCAGAAGATCGCAGAGCAAACACTGTCAGTACGGGGTCCGTCACCCCACACTCCCTTCCAGCGAAATCCCCAGCAGCTTCTGTGCCTCCACCGCAAATTCCATCGGCAATTGCTGCAGCACCACCTTGGCAAACCCGTTCACGATCAGCGCTACCGCCGCTTCCTGGTCCAGCCCGCGTTGCTGCGCATAATACAGCTGGTCGTCGCTGATCTTGCTGGTCGTTGCCTCGTGCTCGATCTGTGCGCTGGGGTTGCGCACTTCGATGTAGGGGACGGTATGCGCGCCGCAGTTGCCGCCCAGCAGCAGCGAATCGCATTGGGTGTAGTTGCGTACGCCCTCTGCGCCTGCGGCCACGCGCACCAGTCCGCGATAGGTGTTGTTCGAGTGCCCGGCGCTGATCCCCTTCGAGATGATGGTGGAGCGCGTGCCCCGGCCATTATGGATCATCTTGGTGCCGGTATCGGCCTGCTGGTAATTGTTGGTCACCGCCACCGAATAAAACTCGCCGACAGAGTCCTCGCCGTTGAGCACGCAGCTGGGGTATTTCCAGGTGACGGCACTGCCCGTTTCGACCTGTGTCCAGCTGACTTTGCTGCGCGCGCCCTGGCACAGTGCGCGCTTGGTCACGAAATTATAAATGCCGCCCTTGCCGTTGGCATCGCCGGGATACCAGTTCTGCACAGTGGAATATTTAATCTCGGCATCGTCCAGCGCGACCAGTTCGACCACGGCGGCATGCAGCTGGTTTTCATCGCGTTGCGGCGCGGTGCAGCCTTCGAGGTAGGACACATAAGCGCCCTTGTCGGCGATGATCAGCGTCCGCTCGAACTGGCCTGTGTTCTGCGCATTGATACGAAAATAGGTGGACAGCTCCATCGGGCAGCGCACGCCCTGCGGGATGTAGACAAAGGTGCCATCCGAAAACACCGCGCAATTCAACGCGCTGAAGTAGTTATCGTGCATCG
>JAYUBN010000094.1:0-5652 GCA_043740855.1 Sphingomonadales bacterium
ATCTGATCGTGGTCGCCGTAGAGGACGCTGGCGTCGGGGGCGGATTGCAAGGCTTCGACATAGCGAAACAAGGCGCGCGCAGGCAGCACGGTGTCACCGGGTAGCGGCAGAATATAGGCCCCGCTGGCTTGCTCGATGCCCAGCGCGAGCGCTTCCGCCGTGTCGAGCGTGCATTGTGCAACCGTCACCACACGATCCCCGCCCCAATCCGAAACAGGCCCGCCATCTTGGACGGGCACCACGATCAGTTCCCAATCCGGGTACGTCTGGGCATCGAGCAAGGCCAGCAGCCGCGTCACGTCATCGCTGTTGGCGACCGCAGATCGGTGCAGGATGACCGAAATGCGCGGGCGCAAATGCCAATCTGCCATGGCAGCTTTCGCGTCGGCGGCTTCATCGCGCTTGCGCTCGGTGGTGTCGATCCACATCTGATAGGCAAAGAGAGATTGCGTGACGACCATGCGCAAGCGGTTGCGCGCGCGTACCTTGCGGCCGGTACACCACCAATACATCGCCACGATCGCATCCTGCGGTTTCCAGAACAGGGTTCGCAGGTACGCCGAATAAAAGTTCATCAAAACTCGGTATTGAAAAAGTCTGACCAGATAACGCGCTGCATAGACCCGGTGTCGAGGTGAGACAATGATTGTGCCGCCATGGCCGCCATGGCCGCTAATTCGCCGCGCCGTGCAGCGGCCTGCCCCAGCGCCGCGGCCCAGCCAGATGGGTCGGCGGGTGCCAGCATCGCGCCATTGCGGGTCAGGCCCGCGGCGGGCCAATCTGCCGGATAAAGACCGACTGCCCCGACGATGGCATGTTCGAACAGTTTGTTGCACGACCGGGCGCGGTCGAAGCGACTGGCGGTGAGCGGATACAAAGCCAGATGAAAACGGGCATGGCTAAGCCAGCGGCGATAGCGCGGCCAGTTGCGCGGCGCCAGGCGGCGCGCGCGGGGATGCGTTTCCAGCGCCGCGGTCACGGTATCGGCCGCGACATAGGTGAACCGGATCGAGGAATCCTGGTCGAGCAGCGCCGTCATGGCAGGGGCAATGGCGCAAAGCCCGCCCTGATGACTGCCGCTGCCCAGATGCGCGATCTGCAATTCGCCACCTTGGTCCAGCCCGGCGAAATGGCGCTGGTCGGCCAGCGGAAGCGCCCAGCACGGGTCGATCCGTTTCACCAGAGCGGGCGGCAGGGGCCGGGCCGCCAGCCGCTGGGCCAGCGTGTCCGATGCCGCCAACAGCAGGTCGGCGCGCGCGATCAGCGGTTGATGCCAGGTCCGATCGAATTCCGCCAGACGCCGGCGATAGTGGTCGGGCAAGTCGGGGCTATCCGCTGCGCCTGGAATATCGTCATCGACGACATAGGCCAGCCGGCCCGGCCATTCGAGTGCGGCGCGCATCACCTCCGGCGCGTCGCTGCGTACCAGCAGCATCGCATCGCCCGCCGCAAAACAGTTTAGGCCGCGCGCCACGATCGGCCCGCGCCGCCAGCCGCGTGCGACGCGGTGGCCGCAGGCGTCGAGGAAGAACAGATCGGTCGAGGGCAAGCGCAGCGGGCCGCGCAATCCACGTAGGATCGCGTTCATCAGGCAGGCGTTTCCCTGCGCAATCGGCGGGCGTTGGCAACATGGGCAATCGCTTCTTCCACTTGCCAGCTGGCGCCGCTGGCCGGATCGACATAGCGGGCATGGCTGACCAGCGCGGCATGGACCAGCGCCGCCAACGTCGCCGCGCCGCGCCGGACGGGCGCGGGCAGATCGTCGCCGGTCAGGCCCCAGCCGGCATAAAAGGGCATGCCGAAACAGCGCACCGGTTTGCCCCACAATAGCGCTTCGAAGCCCATCAACGAGGTCACGGCATAGACCTTGTCGGCGCCGCGCAGCAGACTGGCGGCGTGGCAATCGCTGCCGATCAGGGTGACGCGGGGGTCGGCCAACAGGTCAGCCGGCAACCAGCCGCGCCGGGCGTGAGAAAATACGTCGGGATGAACCTTGACGACCACCGCGCCGGTGGGGTTTTCGGCCAGTGCGGCGCGGAGCATGGCGCGAAAGCTCGACTGATCGGCCAGGCCGAGCGCGACCGACAGATCGCCCCAGGTCTGGTCCACCACCAGCACGTATTGCATCGGCAATGGTCCGGCATAATCGCGCGAGTGATTGTATTTCGAAATTGCACCGGATCGCCACAATGCCGTCAGCGCAACCGAGCGCTTCGCTTGCGCGGCATCGACCCCGGCGGCAATCGCCGCCTCCATGCCGGATGGGGCGGTGGCGTCATAGTATACGCCGACGCCATCGACGATCAGCGAGAGCGCGGGATCGCTTCGGGCGACGCTGCGGATAAATCCGTCTTCGAGCAGAGCGACCGGGCGGCCCAGCCACTGTGCCCAGCGCAGCGCCCGGTGGCCCGAGCGCTTGCGTCCCCAACCGGCAACCGCGCGCGGCGTATCGGCCAGAAAGCGGTCGAGGTGGGGAATGCGGCCAATCTTGAGGTTTGTGGCGATTACCATCACGGCGCGATGGGCGCCTGGCCACAAGACCCGTCGGATACCGCGATTTGACTTAGGCTCTGCATGGTTGGAACCCGGATAGCATGGCAGGCGTGGCCTGTATCCGGTTAAGAGCATGATGGCACAAACTGGGCAGCGGTTTTGTCATTCAATCACCTGCGAACAATAATCCATAACACGATGCGATTCCGCTTCCGTCGCATCGTGTTCCAGTCTGGCCCTGCAGCGCCACACCCTCGGGTGTTGCGCCACGGTTAAAAGCGGTGATAAGGGCGCGCGTGGTTGGTTTTACATCAGGAATTTTCGGCCCCATGGTTCATTCGTGCCGTTTGCGAACCCGGGGGCGAACCGGCAATCTCGCCGTGGTGGCGCTTGCGCTGAGTTTAAGCGCCTGCGCCGCGCTGCCGGTCAGTGGCCCGACCGGCTCGGCGGTGTTGAAAACCGCCGTTCGCGGGACGGACGCCGTGCCGTTTCGTCTGGTCGAGCTGAGCGATGTGACGACCCTGCCGCCTATCTTGGAAAAGCCGGCGATTGTGTCGCCGCTCTTGCCACCGCAGCCCACTGACGAGGTCGGTCAGGGCGATGTCCTCGATATCTCGATCTATGAAGCCGGAGTTGCGCTATTTGCTGCCGGCTCGTCGCGAAATATTGCTGCCGCCGGGGCGACGAGCGATACGCCCGGCGGCGTTCAGGTGGAGCATTTGCCGCTCGAACGGGTGGACGATCAGGGCTATATTCGCGTGCCGTTTGCCGGTCGACTGCGGGCGGCCGGGCATACGCCTGAGGAACTCGGGGGGCTGATCCGCAAAGCTTTACATGGTATGTCGCAGGACCCGCAAGTGGCGGTGATGATTGCCACCACGATCGGCAACAGCGTTATTGTCGGTGGTGAGGTGGGCCATCCGGGTCGGCTGGTGTTGACCACGAACCGTGAATCGCTGGCTGATACAATCGCGCTGAGTGGTGGTTATCACGGTGACCCGAAGGATCTGGCCGTGCGCGTGGTACGCGGGACGCGCGATATAGAATACCGGCTCAGCGATGTCCTCAGTGGCTCTGACCGCGATATGCGGATCGTGCCGGGCGACCGCATCGAGGTGTTGCGCAAGCCGCTGACTTTCACAGTGTTGGGCGCGTCGACCAAAGTCGAGCAAATGAGTTTTCCAAGTTCAGAACCTTCGCTCGCTGAAGCCGTGGCAATGGCAGGCGGCGCCAATCCCAACCTGGGCGATGCCAAAGCCATTTTCGTGTTCCGCTACGTGCCGCAACCCGATGGCAAGGAGGCGCCGATGGTCTACCACCTCAATATGATGCATCCGGGTAGCTATTTCCTGTCGCAGCGCTTTGCAATGCGAGACAAAGACCTGTTATACGTCGGTAATGCATCAGCAAATCAGCCGAGCAAGCTGATCCAGCTGATCAGCCAGTTATTCAACCCCTTTATCACGGTTGGCGGGGCGGTCCGAAACAGCGGGCTGTGATACTACGGGGCATTGATCGCGCGTCATTTGCCCTCTCCACCTATCCTGAGCTTGTCGAAGGCCTTTGTATTATTCGCCGCTGGCCAACAGGCGATTGGCGGCGTTGCGCACCAGTATCCGCGTAGCGGACTCGCTTGCCAGGCCACCGCGGACCAGGCACCGGGCATGGAGCACGCGCCGAAAAGCATCATAGACTGCCGGATCGGGAGCTTGCGGCGCAGTCCAGAAATCGTCGAGCAAACCCTGGTGAGTAATACCGGGCATGGCATAGACCGCCCGGCCCAGCGCCATCACCGGCACCCCGCTCTCAAGCGCGAAAGTGGCAGAGGTACTGTTCACCACGACCACGCCGAGCGAGTTTTCAGCCAGCGTTTGCAGGTCGCCGCCATTGATATGGACCAGCCGGTCCTGCAATCCCAGGCGCCGCGCCCGCGCTTTGACATAACTGCCCCAGCCGCCCAGCTTTGCATCGAGGGGATGAGCCTTTATCAACAGTTTGCTGGTCGCCGGCGCATGTGTGGCAAAGCTGCCCAGGACGTGATCGGCGGCCTGGCGCATGCTGCTGAATGGCGAATGCGAGCGGATCTGGTAATCCGACGATAATTGCAAGGGGAACAGAAAATAACGCTGGCCTTTGATCTGGCGCAGAGCGGTCGCTGCCCGGCGAGCGGCGGCGGCGCGTGAGGCAAATTTGGCGATCCAGCCGATCCCTTCGACCATGATCGCGCCGGGGCGATGCGATTGGTAGAAGGGATATTGCAGGGTGATCTTGCCGATGAAGGAATGGCTGAAATAGCGCGTGGTATCGCGAATTCGGCGGTCCAGTGTGGCGACGATCGCCGGCATTTGCGGGGGTAATTCCAGCGCCTCGGCCTCGGCCAGCAGCGTTTGCGGATCGCGCGGCAGACTGGAATGGCCATTGACCCCGTTACGCTCCAGCGTCAGCCAGTTGGGACGGATATAGCCCTCCTCGAATACATGAACGCGGATGCCGCGCAGGCGTGCCATCCGGTGCGCGGTCATGTGCAGCGGACGGCAATCTCCGAACAGGACCAGGTCAGTGATGCCCTGATCGCGCAGGAAGCGTTCGATGAAGAGTGTCCAGTGAGCGTGACGGCCGCGATAGCAGGTCGCGGCGCTGGCCCAGTCGTGCTGGTCGCCGCCGTTGAAATTAATGCGGAGCACGCGGGCACCATGCGCCTTGATCTCGCGCCCGAGATGGCGAAAAAATGCACCCGGCGGTCCCTGCAGGAACAGGAATGCGCGATCGGGCGAGGCGGGCGAGGCGGGCGAAGCCGTCCAGCCTTCGGCGTTGCCATCAGATGATATGGCTTCGGCGGGCCGAGATGCTTCGGTAGTTGCGTGTGGCAGGGTCACACTGCCCCGTTCTACTCGCGATGAACCGGAATAGGCTCCATCCGGGCAGGTTGAGCTTCTGTTATCAGGTTCTTTTTTCATCGATAGCTTCTTCTCTGCCGGAACTGCGCCGGCATAATCAAGGCTAAACGACATCCAGCCTCGATAAGACCTGCGCCGGCGGGCTCAGCTTCAGGCCGATGGACACAGGCCAGGCCGGTCAACAGATCAGGCGTGGCGCAGGGGCCGGCGGAAAAACGGGTTGCGCCGCAGTGCAGCATAGGACTATGGCCTCAGCTTGACT
>JAYUBN010000095.1:0-17148 GCA_043740855.1 Sphingomonadales bacterium
TTTGCCAGCGCGCGGTCAGGCGGGCTGCAGCGGCGGGGCTATGGACGCCGCCACATTGCCCAAACGCTGGGTCAGGCGGGGATCGCCAGCGAGGTCGTGGCGGCCGCGCTGCCGGGCAAGCAGGCCGGTCGCGAGGCCGCGCTGACGCTGGCCCGCAAGCGCAGGCTTGGCCCGTTTGGCGCGGTACCACTGGAACGGGCAGGGCGCGAAAAACAGGTTGCGATGCTGCTGCGCGCCGGGCATCCGCTGGACAGCGCCCGCGCTTTAGTCAATGCGACGAGCATCGAGACGGCCGAGGACTGGGCGCGCGCTGACGAAGAGGATTTGTAATGCGGATAAAGCGGTTTTCCAATGGCGAACCAGCCGGACGGCGAAGCGGCGGTGGAGCGGCAATGATAGGCCTGGCCCTTGCGCTGACGGCTTGTTCGTCGCCGGCCCGCAGCGATGCGACGACGCCGCATAGCGTTACCGCGCTTGCCGTACACCCGATATCGGGCCTGCGCATCATCGACCTGGTGGTCACGCATCGCGGTCGGCAGCATCATTTCCGGGTGGAAGTGGCGAGCACGCCCGAGGCCCAGGAAAAAGGTCTGATGTTCCGGACCGCCATGGCCCCCGACGAGGGCATGATTTTTGCGATGCCCGGGCGGCCCGCCAGTTTCTGGATGAAGAATACGGTGATCCCGCTCGATATTATCTTCATCGACCTCAACGGGCGCATCGGCAATATCGCCGCCAATGCCAAGCCTTACGACGAAACGCCGCTGCTCTCGGTCGGGGCGGTTTCGGGCGTGCTGGAGCTGGATGGCGGACGCGCGGCCCAGCTCGGGATCGCTCCGGGCGATTCGGTGAAATGGTAAGCTGCACAGTTTTACAAGTGCCGGGTGTTTCCCCCGGCCCGAAAATGTTTTAGGCGCTGACACATGGGAATTCTGGGCAAAATCTTTACCTGGTGGGACGGTGCCACGATTGGCACCATGCTGAATTCGGCGCGGACCGGCGTAAAAGTCGGCACCGATCATCAGGGCAACAGCTATTTCCGCGCCCGTAAATTGCAGGCGGCAGACGGTCCTTTTCCGGGGCGGGAGCGGCGCTGGGTGATCTATAACGGCGCCAATGATGCCAGCCGCGTGCCCCCCGAATGGCACGGCTGGCTGCACGGCAGCTTTGACGGCGTGCCCGAGAGCAACCTGCCGCCCGCCCGCATTTGGGAGGTACCGTTCACGCCCAATGCTACCGGCACGCGCGACGCCTATCTGCCGCAGGGTGCATTGCAACGCGGTGGGCATCGCGCCGCCGCCACGGGCGATTACGAAGCCTGGTCACCGGACGCCTGAGTCCCATGTGGCGGGCCTTAGCCCCATGGGCGCGGCACGCAATCGTGGCCGCAGCAGTGACCGCCGGACTGTCGGCTTGCCACAGCCAGGGCGCGCAAGCCCCTGAAACCCAGGCGACCGACGTGCCAAAAACGGTGGCCACGACTGGACAGGCGTCCGGTATCGTCGAAAGCCAGTACGGTACGCCGGTCAAGGATCGCGTCGCCACGCTCGGCTTGCTCAACAAGCGCAACAATGAAACCCAGGATCTGGTGCTGAGGACCGGCGAAACGCGTCGGATCGGCAATGTCGTGGTCAAGCTGGCGACTTGCGAGAAAACCCTGCCGTGGGAACACCCTCCCGAAACCAGCGCCTTCGTCCAGGTGTTTGTCGAAGAACACAACACAATCAGCGAACCGCTGACCTGGCACAAGGTGTTCTCGGGCTGGTTGTTCAAGAATTCGCCGTCGCTCAACGTCGTCGAGCATCCGGTCTATGATTTGTGGGTAAAAGACTGCGCGATGAAATTCCCGGGCGAGGAAGAGGTGCCGCAAGATTTCGCCAGGTCGAGCAAGGCGGCAAACGCCTCGGGCAAGGCCAACGGGGCGTTGGCCAGTTCCGCTGCCACTGGCGCTGCCGCCGCGGTCATAGCGCCGCCGGTGGCAGTTCCGACCGCGAACGCGGCCGACGGCGGAGCGGTCGATACTGTCCATTGATTCCCCAGGGGCTCCTGACTCTCCAGAGGCCACTCATTCTTTAGAGGCCATCGTGACCTAGGGGGCTGCTGATCGCCGTTCTGGGCAGCAGTCAGCAGTCGCAGATAGCGCGCCTGACTGATTTCGATCGCGCCGAGCGAGGCGAGGTGACCGGTCATGAACTGGCAATCGAGCAATTGCACCCCGCCGAGTCGTAGCGCCGCGACCAACCAGGCCAGCGCCACCTTCGACGCATCCGAGGCCTTTGAAAACATGCTTTCGCCGCAAAAAACCCGGTCGAAGCCGACGCCATAAAGTCCGCCCACCAACTGCGGCGTGCCATCGTCATCGGCCAGCCAGCACTCGATCGAATGCGCATGGCCCTCGGCATGCAGAGCGTAATAGCTGGCCGAAATTCGCTCGCTGATCCAGGTTTCGCCACCCTCGCTTTGCCGGGGCGCGGCGCAGGCGGCGATGACCTTGGCAAAGGCGCTATTGCAGGTGACGGTAAAGCGTCCGCGCCGCAGCGCTCGCGCCAGCGAATGCGAACAAAGGAAGCCATCGAGTGGCAGGATCGCCCGGCGCTTGGGCTCGACCCAATAAACGTCGCGGTCGCGGCGCGAATCGGCCATCGGAAAAATTCCGCAGCGATATGCCAGCATTAAAAGCTGTGGCTCGATGATTTGAGGCGGGGGCAACGGCTGCACTAGCGGGCTATACCACTGCGGGTCGTGGCGCGGCAGAGGGTGTTATCTATCTTGCTATCCGCGCCGCCAATGACTAGACGCTGCCGGCCTGCAGGAGTGTAGCTCAGTTGGTAGAGCATCGGTCTCCAAAACCGAGGGCCGTGGGTTCGAGTCCCCCCACTCCTGCCAGTATTGCGCTGGTGTAAAATTTGACGACAAGGCAGTTTTGACGACAAGATTGGGCCCGCCGTTGTTGTCAAGCCCGATGCAGCATCGCAACCGCTGGAATGGCCCGCCTTTTGCGCCCGACAGCCACGCGCTATGGCTGGGGCTGGTTCTGGCGCTGGCCGCCTGCCTGCCGGTGGTGGAGGCGCGCTATCCGCAGATGAGCGATTATCCCGCCCATCTTGCGCGCTATTACGTCATGCTCGATGGTGGACGCAGCCCGGCGCTGGCGCATTGGTACAGTTTTCGCTGGGAATGGACCGGTAACGTCGGGGTCGATCTGCTGATCCGGCCCTTTGCCGCCATGTTCGGCTTGGAACAGGGCGCACGGGTCATAGCCGGGCTGATCCCGCCGCTGACCGGGCTTGGGCTGCTGGCGGTGGAACACAGCCTGCGCGGCCGCGTGACCGCCTCCAGCTTCGTGGCGTTTGCTTTCATCTGGTCACCGATGATGCTGCTGGGGTTGCTCAACTTCACGCTGGGGTTGGCGCTGGCCCTGTTCGCCTTTGCGTTGTGGGTGCGGCTGGACCGGCGGGTTTGGCGCGCGGCGCTGTTTTTGCCGATCGGGCTGGTGGTGTGGCTGTGCCACCTCTCGGCCTGGGGCGTGCTGGGGGTGATGGTCTTCGGCTATGAATGGCGCCTGCGCGGCCTGCGGCATGCCGTTATCGCCCCCTGGCCGCTGCTGCTGCCACTGCTGCCACTGCTGCTGGGGCATGGCACGCGCGGCAGCTTTTCGTACGGGTCGTTCGTGTTGTCCTACAAGGGCGCGATCTGGTTGCGCGATATGCGCGACAGCGCGTTCTGGGTGGATATTTCCAGCCTGGCGGCGGTGGTGGTGTTGCTGATTGCGGCGATCGCGTGGCGGCGGTTCGATTGGCGGCTGGGTGTGGCGGCGCTGATCATGCTGGTACTGTCGCTGGCCTTGCCCCGGCATATTTCAGGTGGCGATTATGTCGATTTCCGGATGATTTCAGCGGGCATGATGCTGGGCTGTCTGGCGATCGACTGGCGCTGGCCGCGCTGGGCAATGTGGAGCGCGCCCGCGCTGTATGTTGGCCGGCTGGCGATCACCACGCTGAGCTGGCAGGCCGATTCGGCGCAAACCGCGGTATTACTGCAGGCGCTCGATCATGTGCCGTATGGCGCCAATGTCGCCAGCGCGGTGCTGGTCCAGGCCGAACAATGGTCGCTCAACCATTTTGAACATATCGGCTGCTATGCCGTGCTGCGCCGCGATGCGATGGTGAACGCCAATTTCGCCGTGCCCCACGTCCATATGCTGCATTTGCGTACACGCGGCTTCGCCGATCCATCGCACCGCATCCGCCAGGGAGCCGACGCGTCGGTCGAGCTTGCCCATTTCGCCCCCGCAGTCGCTTCTGCGTCTGGCGCCGATTTCCTGTGGTACGTCGGAGCGAAGTGGCCGGTCAGCCTGCCCCCCGGCGCACAGGTGATCTGGCACTCGATAGCCGGCAATCAGGTCAGCCTGCTAGCACGGCTTGCAAATCCCGCGAGTCGGCATTAAACACTTTGATATTCCGACATCGGAGACCTTCAGCCCCTTCCGGCCCCGGCCGGGACGGCGCAGAACCGATGGCGGTGCAGGCTTAGGAATTAATGAAATGGACGACCGTTCAGCCAAACGCACGACGCCAAGTGAGTTCATCAACCAGGTCAAGGTGGAAGCCGACAAGGTGGTGTGGCCTACCCGTCAGGAAACCGTGACCACGGCAATTTTCGTCGCCATGCTGATGGTGATATTGGCGCTGTTCTTCCTTGGCGTGGACTCCGTATTCGGCGCGCTGGTCAAATGGCTCCTGTCCCTGGCTTGAATTACGCTTCCCAGCCTTAACTAGAAACAAGAGAGACGCATGGCCCGCTGGTACATTATCCACGCTTACTCCGGCTTTGAAAACAAGGTCCGCGAATCGATTCTGCACGAAGCGGAACGCAAGGGTCTGTCGCAGCTGGTCGAGGCGGTGGAAGTCCCCGCCGAACAGATCACCGAGGTCAAGCGCGGCAAGAAAATTCAGGTCGAACGCAAGACCATGCCCGGCTATGTGCTGGCCAAGCTAGTGCTGAGCGACGACGTCTATCACCTCGTCAAGAACACCGCGAAAGTCACCGGCTTCCTCGGCCCCAACGGCAAGCCGCAAGCCATCAGCGAAGCGGACGCCGCCCGCTACTTCGGCGCCCGCGAACAAGCCGCGACGCAGGTCAAGAAGCAGGTGACCGTCGATTACGAGATCGGCGACGCGGTGAAGGTGCTCGACGGGCCATTCGCCAGCTTCAACGGCGTGGTCGAGGAACTCGATTTCGACAAGAGCCGCGTCAAGGTGTCGGTGTCGATCTTTGGGCGGGCAACGCCGGTGGAACTGGACTTCGAGCACGTCGAGCGACAGAAGTAGGCAAGCGCATGGGGATAGCCGCCGCGACTAACCCGCGCTGACAAATCGCGCCGGTAGCGTATAGAGCAAGGCGGCGCGCAGGGCCAAAAACTGACCGGGGTCTGGAGTAATGGCCCCAGCGGGTCTCTCTTGCCTTCGGCCCGGTCTTCCCCTAATGGCCACGCTTTCCGGCGGAATCCGGAGAAATTTCGCGGGAGAGGTGCCTGTTCATCAGGAATCCCTTGCCTGACCGCTCACTCTGAGGTGGGTTGAACCGGTAACGGCGCAACTGCCAACAGGAAGATAAAGGAGGCTATCATGGCCAAGAAAATTGACAGTTACATCAAGCTGCAAGTGAAGGCAGGCGAAGCCAAGCCTTCACCGCCGATCGGGCCGGCCTTGGGCCAGCGCGGTGTCAACATCATGGAATTCTGCAAGCAGTTCAATGCTGCCACGCAGGAAGTCGACAAGGGCACGCCGCTGCCCACGATCATCACGGTGTTTTCGGACAAGTCATTCACGTTCATCACCAAGAAGCCGCCTGCGACATTCTTCATCAAAAAGATTCTCGGGCTGAAGTCGGGTTCGAAGGAGCCGGGCAAGCTGTCGGCTGGTACCATCACCCGCGCGCAACTGAACGAGATTGCCGAGTTGAAGATGGCCGATCTCAACGCCAACGATATTGCACAGGCCGCCAAGATCATCGAAGGCTCCGCGCGTTCGATGGGCTTGCAGGTTGTGGAGGGCTGATCCGATGACAAACCAGACCAAGAAGCACAAGGCGCTGGCCGCCAAGCTGGGCGACAACATGAAGCTGTATGGCGTCGCCGATGCCATCCAGACGTTGAAAGACATCTCTACCGTCAAGTTCGATGAATCGCTGGAAGTGGCGCTGAACCTGGGCGTTGATCCCCGTCACGCCGACCAGATGGTGCGCGGCATGGTCACGCTGCCGTCGGGCACGGGCAAGGATGTCAAGGTTGCCGTGTTCGCGCGCGGCGACAAGGCGGCAGCGGCTCTGGCCGCCGGCGCCGACAAGGTTGGTGCCGAAGACCTGCTGGAAGACATGCAGGCTGGCAATCTCGATTATGGCCGCGTCATCGCGACGCCGGACATGATGGGCATCGTTGGCCGTCTTGGCAAATTGCTCGGTCCCAAGGGCCTGATGCCGAACCCGAAGCTGGGCACTGTCACCCCCAACGTGGCCGAAGCGGTTAAGGCAGCCAAGGGCGGCCAGATCGAATTCCGGGTCGAAAAAGCCGGCATCATCCACGGCGGCATTGGCAAGATGAGCTTTTCCAACGAAGCGCTCAAGGCCAATTTCGACGCTTTCGTCGATGCCATCGTCAAGGCCAAGCCGGCAGGCGCCAAGGGCAAGTATTTGCGCAAGGTGTCGATGTCGTCCTCGATGGGCCCCGGCCTGAAGGTTGATGTTTCGGAAGTTTACGGTAGCTGATCGCACATCAGCACTGATTATGGGCCGGGAGGGGAAACCTTCCTGGCCTTTTTCTTTGCTCAGCAAAGCCCGGGACCGGCGCTTGCAGCGTCTGGATTCCTCGCCGACTGCGTACGCGCAAGTCAAGCACGGTAACGATGTTGTCGGGAAAGTCTGACAAGTCGACGGACTGGCGCTTTCTGTAACTTTGCATTGCGAGTGTCCGCTGTTTATTCGGTATCCATAACCAGCAAGCGTACATTGCAAACATGATCCGGCAATATCATCTTTGGGCTCGCCGTTTTGAGGCACCAGTCGAGCACGGCGACAGTGCGCTGGGCCTACACGAATTGGTCAGGCTGCGGTCGAGCCTGCAAATAAACGGAATCGTTGTTCGGCGTCAGGCGGATTCTATCAGTTCTACTGATTAATCCGTATCCGATTTGCCATGTTTGAACTGGCCTTCAATCGGGGGTTATGCCCGCCCTGTCGCCGCAGACAGCAGCGCCGGATCGATCCCCTCGGCTTTCCAGGCGGCGGTCCAGCGTTGTTCGGCGGGGTGGTCGAACAGGATTTCGGGGCGGCCTGCCGCAGCGTGCCAGCCGTGGCGGCGCATTTCGCCGTCCAGCTGGCCCGCGCCCCAGCCAGCGTAGCCCAGCGCAACCAGCCAGCGGCTGGGGCCAGTGCCGGTGGCGATGGCGCGCAGGACGTCTATAGAGGTGGAGAGCGCGCCGAACGGTCCTGCCGCGACGGTGCCGGGGCCATCCCAGTCGGGGGTGTGCAGCACGAATCCGCGCTGCGGTTCGACCGGGCCGCCCATATGCACCGGTGCGTCGGGCGCATCCTTCGAGTCGATGTCCAGATCGTCGAGCAGATGATGCAGTCCAATGCCGGGAACCAGATGGCCAACGCCGACGCCCAGGGCGCCTTGGGCATCATGCACGCACATCGCGATCGCCGCATGGGCAAAACGCGGGTCGGGCATGCCGGGCAGCGCCAGCAGCAGACGTCCGGTGAGATAGTGGCCCTCGATCATTGCCGCAAGCTAGGCGGCAAGACGATGTTGCGCAACGGCCGCCTGTTCAAGGATTGCGCAGATTTGCGCCAGTATAGCATTCTACCACCAGTGCCAGCGGCGCCCCGTCCGGCAGGCGCAGCAGCGCGCGATGCGACAGGACGGAGTGCGCGGGACATCCGGGCGCGCGGCCCCGCTGCGAGCTGAGCGGCTGGCGAGTGAAATGCAACGGGGCGGTGATTTTGCCAAAGGGAATGTCGCTGGTGGCCAGCGCTGCATTCATGCCAGGGGCCAGGCGGCCGGGCAGATACCAGTTGTGCGTCTCGGACAGCACGACCGGGCCGCAGGACAAGCGCACGTGGCGGTAGCCGATTACGGTGCCCGAGTCGGTCCCCAGCAACCCGCGCAAGTCGCCCGGCGGCGGCGCGTCGGCATTACGCACCGGGCTGGCAGCGATGCGCGCTGGTTGCGCCAGGTGGCGAGCGGCGCACCATTGGCCCAGCGCGGCGGTTGCGCTGTCCTGCGCTGCCAGCGTCCGTTCAAAGGCCGGCAACGGCGAGGTCGCGCATCCGGCCAGCAACACCAGCGCAGCAATCCCGGCGATTGCGCGCATCACAATCAGATGCCGCCGGGTGTGGCCGCTTTGCCCATCGCCTCCAGCCCGGCGACCAGCGCGTCGCTACAAGCTGCCAGCACCTCGGAATCGACCGAGCGGATTACGAAATTGGCGCCGGTGCGACCTTCGGTCCAGAACGGGTAGCTGCCGATCTGGGTGCCGGGGTGCGCTTGTTCGGTGACCCGCAGCAGTTCGGCGACCGCGCTTTCCTGCACCCAGCTGCCGATGGTCGTGGCCAGCAGCAAGGCGCCGCCTTCCAGCGTGCCCGACAATGTATCAAGCATTCCTGCGGTGATCGCCGGCACGCCTGCCATGATGAAGATGTTGCCATGGCGGATGCCCGGGGCTCCGGTGTAACGGTTGGCGATCAGCGTCGCCCCGTCGGGCACGCGCGCCATGCGCAACCGGGTATCGGTCAGACCACCGCGCGTTTCGTAATAGCTGGCCAGGATTTCGCGCGCCTCGGGGTGGATCGTCACCTTCACGCCCAGCGCTTCGGCGATGGCGTCGACGGTGATGTCGTCGTGGGTCGGGCCGATGCCGCCGGTGGTGAACAGGTAATCGTTGCGCGCGCGCAGGGTGTTGACCGCCTCGATGATAGCGGGGGTATCGTCGGCAACGACGCGCACTTCCTTGAGGCGGATGCCATGGATGCCCAGCCAGCTTGCCACTTGGGCGATATTTTTGTCCTGGGTGCGGCCAGACAGGATTTCATCGCCGATCACGATCAGCGCGGCGGTGTAGATGCGGGACGATTCGGTCATGGGGATTGGGTTAGAGCATCGCGCGCAAAAGTGGGAACGGGTTTTTCGGCGATCCGTTCGAGAGTTCACGTTAAACCGCTACCGCCCGGCGGTTGCACCGCGTGGGAACTATCGTTTTTTAAAAATGGCTGCAAAATCAAGAGCGGTACTGACCCCGGCACTGAACTTGTGCTGGTCATAGCCAAGGTCAAGCTGCCAATTGTCATGCTTGGGCAAAACCCAAGCGGCAAAGATCGCAGCCCTTGGCTTTCTCTCGTAATAGAGCGCCGGTGTGATGGTGAGCCGGGTCGTCGGGGTGAAATTGAACTCGCCAGCATGCGTTTGCATCGCGTGCGACCAGCTTGCCGTCGTACCCGGATTGAACAGCGTGTTGAAATTATCCTTAGCTGGAATTGTGAGAGCAGTGAGAAGCTGGCTGTCATAGGACGCCGTGTACGAGATTTTGAGGTAGCCATTATCGGCCAACGACAGCTTGGCGCCCCAGCTGTAATTATCCCCGCCAACTTCGAAGCCTCGCAAGGCACCGGGCCTGACGTCCCTGTTGTCGCTAGCCAATTTCGCCTGCAACGTGAACTGCAGCATGGCCTCAAGATCGGAACCGATGCCGGGGCGATCAGCGCTGACCGGCTGGGCGAGCACCGGTGCTGCCGACAGCACCAGTGCAAGGGCCAGACAGGCGTGGATCGCCCCCATCGCGCCAAATCGCAACTCGGCAGGATTAAATCGCATCGTGGCACAGCGTCTGTGTTTGCACGTTATTTACTGACAAATCCGGTGCCCGCTTTTTGTTTCCTTTCTCTATCGTCGGCATTCGGGCTGCCAATGCAAGGAAATACCAACAAAAAAAGGCCCGGTCGTTTCCGATCGGGCCTTAAAGTTTTGGGAGAGGATGCCTGAAAGGCCCACCTCTTAAGCCGGAAACTTAACTATGCTGCAAGTGCGAAAAGGTCGGGAGCGGTTGCAAAAATTGCATGAGTCGATCCAGATAGGTTCAACCTGTCGCAATTACGCCGTAAAGGTCATGCGCGTCGGCGTCCTCGATGACTGCTTCGACGATGTCGCCGGCGACCAGCGATCCTGGCACATTGCGCAGAAATACTTGTCCGTCGATCTCGGGCGCGTCGGCCTGGCTGCGGCCGGTGGCGCCAATATCGCCGTCTTCGTCGGGATCGCCGACTTCATCGATGATGACTGGCAAGCGGCGCCCCACCTTGGCGGCAAGCTTTGCCGCGCTGATCGCTGCGGTCTTTTCCATGAGACGGGCGTATCGCTCCTCCTTGACGTCCTCGGGCACGGCGCCGGGCAGCGTATTGGCGCTGGCGCCAGCCACCGGCTCGAAGCGGAAGGCGCCGACGCGGTCGAGCTGGGCCTCATCCAGCCAGTCGAGCAGATATTGAAACTCGGCCTCGGTCTCGCCGGGGAAACCGACGACGAAACTGGAACGCACCGCGATCTCGGGGCAGATGGCACGCCACGCCTTCAGCCGCTCCAGCACCTTGGCATCATTGGCAGGGCGCTTCATCGCCTTGAGCACGGCGGGCGCGGCGTGCTGGAACGGAATGTCGAGGTATGGCGTCAGCAGCCCTTGCGCCATCAGCGGGATGACCGCATCGACGTGGGGATAAGGATAGACATAATGCAGCCGCACCCACGGCGCCGCGCCCTGCGGGGTGCGCAATTGGCCCAGTTCACGCGCCAGATCGGTCATATGCGCCCGCACCGGGCTGCCATGCCAGTCGCGCGGCTCATGGCCGGTATCGACGCCATAGGCCGAGGTATCCTGGCTGATCACCAGCAATTCGCGCGTGCCCGCCGCCACCAGCTTTTCCGCCTCGCGCAGCACCGCATCGATGCGCCGACTGGCCAGCTTGCCCCGCAATTGCGGAATGATGCAAAACGAACAACTGTGATTGCAGCCCTCGGAAATCTTGAGATAGCTGTAGTGGCGCGGGGTTAGCTTGATGTCGATCTCGGACGGCTGGGGGATCAGATCGACGAACGGCCCGCGCGACGGTGGCGCGGCCTCATGCACCGCGCTAACCACCGCGTCGTACTGATGCGCCCCGGTCACTGCCAGCACGGCCGGGAACCGCGCCCGGATCGCCTCGGCTTCATTGCCCATGCAGCCGGTGACGATCACCCGGCCGTTCTCGGCAATCGCCTCGCCGATCGCGGCCAGGCTTTCCTCCTTGGCCGAATCGAGAAAGCCGCAGGTGTTGACCAGCACCACATCGGCGCCGGCGTAATCCGCGCTCATCGCATAGCCGTCGGCGCGCAGCCGCGTCAGGATGCGTTCGGAATCGACCAGCGCCTTGGGGCAGCCCAGGCTGACCATGCCGACGCGCGGGCTGGCGGGAATTGTCGTGGGGACGATCGCGGTGGGGGCCAACCGCTGTGCCAAGTTGCTTGTCATAACCCGCGCCCCTACACGTTACGCCCGGTTTACGCTACCGTCGCGCAATCGGAATGGGCCACACGGGATGGGCCAAACCGGATGGGAGTTCATAAAAATGGGACAGATCAACTGGCTGGCGGTGATTTTGTCCGCCAATCTGGCGATTGCGGTCGGCTTTATCTGGTACGGGCCGCTGTTCGGGGGCTCGGATCTGTTCGGACGGGGCAATGGCGCAAAGGGCAAGGGCACCCGTTTGTTGAGCGGGCTCGGCGGCGCAATACTCTTGCAGGCGCTGTCGGCACTGATGCTCGGGCATAATTTCGCGCGACTGGGCGCGGCCACCCTGGCGGCCAAGCCGTGGCTGTACTGGATGCAATCGGGTGGTATCGCGCTGGGCTTCATTATTCCCGCCTTGTGGATCAGTTATGCCCATCAGCGCATCAGCCGCCGCGAAGCGCTGGTCGATGGCGGGTTCTGGCTGGTGGTTTATCTGGCGACAGGGACGGTGTTCTGGGTTTTGCGTTAGGGCGGCGTGCTGAAATTCTGGTTCACCCTCATTTCCCCGTTGTCCCTGAGATTGTCGAAGGGCTGTCGTTTTCCCCGACCAGCGGATCGGCGCCAACAATCGCTTCGATGCAACAGTGCGCTACGCCCTGCCGAACCAACAGTGGATGCTCGCGGGCGTCGGGAACAATTTTACCGACAAGACGATCGTGTCGGTACGCGTCGACTTCACGACAGTAACCGTCAATTCATTAGACTTTATAAGTCGGGTGCGATGTTCCAGCGGATCGGTAACCGACCGTTATTGAACGCGCGGGCATCCCTGCGGAAGGTTTCCGGGCAATGGATGGATGCTGGCGTCTGGTACTCTCATTTCAACAAACGAAGGCTATAAATATCAAACAGGGCGTCGAATTTGTACGTTTTGTTATAGGCAGCAGCGCGTCAGGTATTGTCCTGATGCCCCATGTGACACAAAGTCAATTCATAGCATGACAGCCATCAGTTCACTATCTGCGGTCAGCCTGGCAAATGTACCCGATCAGAGTGTCGATTGCGTCAAGCTTCTTACCCTCGACGGCAAGATCCAATACATGAATAGAAACGGTCTCCGCGCGATGGAGGTTGAAGACTTTTCGTACATTAAAGACGCAGTGTGGGCCAATCTGTTCCCGGAGCCCACTCGGCAATTGCTTATCGCCTCCTATCCCGAGGTGGCTTCCGGTCAAACGGTGGAGTTCCGGGCTTTTTGTCCGACGGCCAAGGGTGGTCTGCGTTGGTGGGATATATCGATATCGCCGGTAGCAGATGTTTTGGGAGTAATTGTCGGATTTCTCGCTATTTCCCGCGACGTGACATTTATTCATCAGAGTTGTGAAGCGTTAAAAATTGCCGCTGCGGAAATGAGGCATCGTCTCAGGAACGCCTATCAAATCACTATAAGTCTGATGCTCATTACGGCACGAGGCAATCCCGCTCTTGAAATATTTGCCAAGCAGATGGCGGACCGACTGAATGCGCTAAGCAGGGCACAAGCTCTTTTCACCGAAAGTGAAGAACCCTGCGATTTTGCGAAGCTCATTTCGGCGCTTATTACACCGTTCGGAAATGCAGCAGGTCAATTATCTTTCGACCATCTTCCCGCCATCGTCATACAGCCGCCCCAGGCCGACGCGTTGGCGTTAGTGGTGGGGGAATTGGCAGTCAATTCTGCCAAGCACGGCGCGTTTGCGAATGGCGGAGCCGTCCATGTGAGCGCCTCCAATGCCAACAATTTCCTGACGGTCACGTGGCGCGAACGTTGCGACCTCCCCGTCCAGAAACGCTCACGTGAAGGGGGGCAGGGCTTGAAGCTGATGGACCAGATCATGCGGGCCCGCGATGGGAGCATAGTCATAGAGTGGAAAGATCATGGGATGATTGCGACAATGGCAATGCGGCTTACACCATCACCTGTGGAACCGACTAGTGGCGATTTACGGCGGGTATCTGCAGTGATTGAAGATCGCAAACTGGAGCAGGCTTGTGATGTCGGCTTCAATCAGGCTTCGAGATAATTATTGGTGCAGGTGTTGTCCGGGCGCACGCAGCGGCGCTGCCGTTGCAAGGATGGAACTGCCGTAACACGTCCGAAAACTGTTAAATGCCCATTAGGCAACGGTCTGAGCGTCCCGCCCGCCGCGCAATTTACGTCCCCGTAGCCCTGCGAAACGCATCTCGAAACTCCCTCAACTCCCCTGCCTCAACATCCGACACGGCCCAGTATTCCAGACCGGACGACTTCCAGCGCACCATATTGTAACTGTCACGGCGCAACGTCGCCGACACCGGTAACACCCCGGCGGGCGCGGGTCGGATGAACAGGTTGATTCTGTGCAGGCGCCTGCCGTACACTAATACTGCGACATCGCGGTCGCCGATGTAATCGAGCCGACCACCCACCAGCGGAAAGCCCACTGACACCAGATCGACCACCGGCGGCGCAAAATCGATCCTGCCGTTGAACCACGGTTTCACGACATGCCGATCCGAAGTCTGAATATCGATCAGATGCGCCACCTGCAGCGACCGGATATGCGCCGCGACCAGTTCGTCCGGCAACGTGCCTTCGCTCAGAGTCGGCATGGCGAGCAGCAGCGCGATGCTTGCCGCCAGCGCCCCGATCGCGCCGCCGGCCAGCCACGGCATGACGCGGGGTGGGGCGTCGCGCCGCGCGGGCATCGTCGTGGGATCGGGCAGCATCGCGACCACCGCATCGCGCAGGCTCTGCGGCGCGGAATACCGCAAATCGTTTTCCGCAAACCTCGCACGGATGTCTTCCAGCCGCGCGAGCGCGGCGCGACACCCGGCACAACCGCGCACATGCGCCTCCAGCGAAACACTGGCCATGCTGTCCAATTCGCCATCAACCATGGCGTGCAGCGCCATCTCGCGATCCGGGCAGGTCGTCATGATCGCATTCCTTCGTTTCCCCTTTCAAGCACCAGCTTGCTCAGCATGTCGCGGCCGCGTGCCAGCCGCGACATCACGGTGCCGATTGGCGCAGCGGTCAAGGTGGCGATCTCGCGATAGGACAGCTCCTCCAGTTTGCGCAGCACCAGCGCTTCACGGAATGGTTCGGGCAGGCGGGTGATGGTATCGCGCAGCATTGCCAGGTCGAGCCCGCGCAGCAGCACATCCTCGGGCTCCTCGTCGCCGGCCAGCTGCGCTATCTCTTCGAGCGGATCGGCCTCAACGGAGAAACTCCGGTTGACCCGCGTCCAGTCGTGAAAACAATTGCGCACGATCGCCAGCAGCCATGATTTCTCGCTGCCGCGACAGCTGTAATAGCCCTTCCAGGCGCGCAGAAATGCGTCCTGGACGATATCTTCCGCCGCTGTGCCGTCGCGCGCCAGATAGCGGGCATAATTATACGCAGCGTCGAGATGCGGCAGCACCAACTGGCGGAACCGGCTGGCCACCGGGTCCGGTGCAGGCTCTTTGCTCCGCATGCGGCTGAACACAGGGCGCGGCCAGGCAAAGGAACGGTTGGCGCTTAATCGGGTTTCGTCTTTCGAGGAGCTTAACGTTGGAGGGCAAGGTAAGCGATAATGTCGGCGCGGTCTTGCGGCCTGGCAACAGAGAAATACATCTTGGCGCTGGGCACCAGTTTTTGCGGGTTGGTCAGCCAGCGGTCGATGGTCTGCGACGTCCATACGATCCCGGAGGACTTCAGCGCCGGGGAATAGACGTAACCGGGAACCGACCCCGCCCGGCGCCCGACGACGCCGCGATGCTTCGGGCCGACTTCGTTTTCGTCGAGCGAATGGCACCCCACGCAGGCCTGATACAGCCGCCCGCCCGCGACCGGGTCGCCTTTCATCGCGGCTATGGAGCTTTTCGCGGCGGCGGCGGTCGCTGGCGCCGAAAAAGCACCTTCAGCCGCCAGCATCAGCAAACCGCCGGCGAGACACAATGGAATAGCGCGCAAGGTCATGTCCCGGTCCTAAGCCAGCGTTGCATCGATGATGGCGATGGGTTCCACGCCCTGGCTAACCGTCATTGACGACATGCCGATATACGAGCGTAGCTGCTCGGGTAGCACCGCTAGCGGTCCGGGGCCGGGGCCGACACCCGGCGCGGGCTGTGGATAAGCGGTCGACCGGGCGGAATGAAAATGGATATGGCCTTCCACCTTTTGCTGGATCTGGTGGATGTGGCCGTTCAATGCCGTGACCGAGCCGAACCGCCCCAGCATCGCCAAGGCTTCGGTCGCATCCGCTGTGCCCCAGCCCCAATCGGGGTAAAGCGCCCAGAGCGGAAAATGCGAGAGCACAACGATCGGCGTCGAAGCGGAATGCTGGGCCAGATCGCCCTTCAACCACGCCAGCTGGTCCGGTCCCAAAGTGCCCATGCCCTTGTCGCCTAGCTGGACGACATTGACCAATGCGATGAAATGCACGCCATTGGCATCGAAGCTGTACCAGCCGTTGCCGAGCGAACCTTGCCCGAAATGGTCGAGAAACGGACGCGGATCGGTGCCGTTGAGGATATCGTGTTCGCCGGGGATAAAATGGACCGGCAGATTCAACTCGGCCAACAGGCAGCGCGCCGTGTCGAATTGCTCGGGCTTGGCCAGATGGCTGACATCGCCGGTATGAACGATGAAACCGGGCTGGTCGGGCAGCGCCTTGACCCGGGCGATGGTCTCGCGCAGCGTTGCCACCGGGTCGGGGTTGGCAATTTTGGAAAAGCCGACATGCGTGTCGCTGATTTGCAGGAAGGTGAAGGGCTTCACTTTGGCCGCCGCGCCGCCGCCGGCTTTATGCAACGGCTTGGAAAAGGCGGTGCCGCCCTGCATCGCAAACAGCGCCCCGGTTCCCGCCCAACCCATACATTCGAGCATGCCGCGCCGGTTTATTCCGTCTCGCATGGAAATATTACCGTCCGTCATCGTCTTTGCTTTCCTGCCGTAGTGTCCGGAGGAAAGACGGCGCGGTGACCGGGTTTATTCCCGGAGCGGCTGATTTAATGTCGCTTTGCACGTAAGCCGTAAACTTGGTCATGCAAGTCTGGGCTTCCAGGCTCGTCACGGATCCTAGATCGAGTCAACTTTGGTCCCATAAGCAGTGATTTCGCGACATACTCCTCCCATCAATAGTTATTTCGCGGATTTCAGCTTAAGAGATAGCAGATTCCGGGGATAAAAGTGCCGGCACACGAGAGAGCCCCTATAGGCTGATTTTGCGTTTTGCCATTTCGGTTGCCGCTATGTCGCATAGTGAAGTTCCTGGCTGCTCGACGAAGATATCGGCGAAGTCGAGCAGCGCGTCGTCCTGGAGCGCCGTGATCGCAGCTTCGATTGCAGTTAGGCGCTTCAAGGCGCGCGCGCTCCGTTCACCGCGCCATTTGGTTCGTTCTTTTCGCATCGCCGCCGCTAAGCATTGGGGCAGGCGGTGCGCCAGTGATGCGCCTTGATGCCACCGCCGGGTCAGCCCAACCGATTGAGTGCGGGCTGCGCTACCACTCAGGTCATCGAGCGGGGCAACCGTTCACATGCTCGAACAACCAATAAAGACCGATCCCCGTACCCAGGAGTAAAAGGGCTAGCAAAAAACTAAAAGCCAGGATT
>JAYUBN010000096.1:0-5642 GCA_043740855.1 Sphingomonadales bacterium
CGCGGGTGATCTCGCAGGCGAGCAGGCGCTCGCTGGCGTCGGACACCT
This sequence comes from Sphingomonadales bacterium, assembly GCA_043740855.1. Taxonomy (GTDB): domain Bacteria; phylum Pseudomonadota; class Alphaproteobacteria; order Sphingomonadales; family Sphingomonadaceae; genus Novosphingobium. The sequence continues at coordinate 49 of JAYUBN010000096.1, forward strand.
GATCCTCGGGAAAGTGCCAGGGGCCCGGCGGCATCGCCTTGGCCAGATGCGCCTTCAATTCGGGCACGCCATCGCCGGTCAGCGCCGAGACAAAGAAGATTTCGTCGAACAACGCCATCTCGCCGAAGGCCTGCGCAGTCACGAGCAGCTTTTCCTTCACGCATTGATCGACCTTGTTCAGCACCAGCAGCTTGCGCTCGGGCCGCGTCCGCAGCGATTCCAGGATCGGCTCGAGATCGTCCAGCCGTTTCTTGCGCGCGTCGATCACCAGCAGGATCGCGTCAGCTTCGCTGGTTCCTTCCCAGGCGGCGGCGACCATCGCGCGATCGAGCCGGCGCCGCGGCTCGAAGATGCCGGGCGTATCGGCTAGGATGATCTGCACCCCGATTTTGCCAGTCGTCTCGCCAGTTTCGGCAAGCGCGATGCCCATCAGCCGCGCGCGCGTTGTCTGCGCCTTGGCCGAGACGATCGCGACTTTCTGGCCGACCAGCGCATTGACCAGCGTGGACTTGCCCGCGTTGGGCGCGCCGATTACCGCGACCACGCCGCAAGCGGTGGTCAAATCGTCAGTCATCCAAATGTCTCCAGAAATGCTTGTGCGGCGGCGGTTTCCGCCTCTTGCTTGCTGCTGCCGGTGGCTTGCGCCTCACCCACGCCCTTGATCTCCACCGCCACCGTAAAGCGCGCGGCATGATCGGGGCCGTCGCGCGTGATCAGCCGATATTCCGGCATCTTGCGACGATTTCCCGCAGCCCATTCCTGCAACGCGGACTTTGGATGCTTAGCATGTCCAGCCTTTCCGGCCACGGCATTGGCCCATAGCCGGCGGACGATGGCGCGCGTGCGGTCAAAGCCGCAGGTGACGAAGGCGGCGCCGATCAGCGCCTCGAGCACATCGCCGAGGATATTATCGCTGTCCGCGCCGCCATCATCGCGCGCCTGCTTGCCCAGCAGCATATGCGGGCCAAGGCCGCAACGGCGCGCAACTTCGGCGCACATGCTGCGCGCGACCAGCGCATTGAGCCGCTGCGACAGTTGGCCTTCCTTGCCGAGCAGCGTTTCATGCAGCCATTCGGCGATGATCAGCCCCAAGACCCGGTCCCCGAGGAATTCGAGCCGTTGATAATCGCGTTCGTGCCCGGTGCTGCCATGCGTCAGCGCCTCTTGCCACAGCTCTTGTGTGGCACCATCGTCGCCGAACGCTTCGCCAGTGAGGTCGGCGAGAAAGACGCGCGTTTCGGCAGCCAGTCTGCCGGCGTTCAGCGCGGCGTCACTCAAAAGGTGCCGCCGATGCGGTTCCACCGCGTCGCCGTGAGCCAGGTCCATGGTTCGTACCACACCACCGAGCCATCGGTGGACCACATCATGATGGTGGCGCGCCCGACCAGATTATCCTGCGAAACCAACCCGATGCCTTCGCCGGCGATGGCGGGAAAGCGGCTGTCCATCGAATTGTCGCGATTGTCGCCCATCAGGAACAAATCGCCCTCGGGCACGATCACCGGTTGGGTATCGTCCTGCGGGGTCTGCCCCAGGTCGAGCACTTGATAGCTTTTGCCGCCAGGCAGCGTCTCGGTAAAGCGCGGATAGTGACACACCGCCCCGCCACCCGGCTGCTGGAATTCGAACTCGGGCGAATAGCAATGGGTGTTAGGCGACACTGCGACCTCGAAATCGGCGATCCGTACCTTGGGAATTGCTTGCCCGTTCAGGCGCAGTACGCCGCCCACCATTTGCACGGTGTCGCCAGGCAGGCCGATCACCCGCTTGATATAATCGACCTCGTTGGTTGGCGGCGCCTTGAAGATCGCCACATCGCCGCGCTCTGGCTGGTGCGGCAGGATGCGGTGCGCCAGCAGTGGCGCGCTTAACGGCAGCGAATAGCTGGAATAGCCATAGGGCCATTTTGCCGCGAGCAGGTAATCGCCATCGACCAGCCGCGGCTGCATCGATTCGCTGGGGATGTTGAATGGTGAAAAGATGAAACTGCGGAAGATCGCCACGATTACGACCAGTTTGATCAGAAAGACGACAAAGCTGTCTTCTTTTTTTGCAGGTTTGGCGCCCGCGACAGGGCTGCCGGCATCGGGATCGATTTGGTTCATCGCAGGTCCAATTTTTCCGGATATTTCCGGGGAGGTGAGGTCCGGTTGGCTGCGCGCGGCAGAGCGGCATCACCTGCATCCGCACCAGCTTTGCACTGTCGGGATGACGGATGATGCACTACGCTGCATTGCACATCTGGCCGGCCATTTGTACAATTGGCGGGGTCTTCGCGAGTGGGCATAGGATAGCCTGCGGCGAATGGCAATCTTGGCTCGAACACAGGAATGAACATGACGAATGATGCGGTTGCCTTGTGGGAACGACTGAAAGAGCTGCCAAAGCCGACGCTGGCACAGTTGTTTGCAGGCTCCGCCAACCGCGTTGCCGATTTATCGACCCGGTTCGAACTGCCCGACGGCGGAATTTTGTTCGACTGGTCGAAAACCCACCTCGATGCCGCGCATATCGAGGCGTTCGAGGCTCTGGCCGGGGCGATGAACTTTGTCGGGCGGCGCGCAGCGCTGTTTGCGGGCGATATCGCCAATGTCACCGAAGGCCGGCCGGCAGAGCACACTGCGCAGCGCGGGGTGGGCAAGGAGACCTCGGTAGAGGAGGCGCAGGCGCTTCATGCCCGGATGCGCGCGCTGGTCGAGGCGATCCACGGCGGCGTGCTTGGCGAGGTCAAGCACCTCATCCACATCGGCATCGGCGGATCGGCTCTGGGCCCTGCGCTGGCGGTAGATGCGCTCGCGCGCGATGGCGCGCTCGTCGATGTCCATGTCGTCTCGAACATCGATGGCTGCGCGCTCGAAGCGGCCTGTGCAGCTTGCGACCCGGCGACGACGATGATCGCGGTGGCGTCGAAAACTTTTACTACCATCGAGACGCTGACCAATGTCACCAGCGCGCTGGCGTGGCTGGGCGAAAATAATGTGGCCGACCCCTATGGCCGCGTCATCGCGCTGACCGCAGCGCCTGAAAAGGCGGTCGCGTGGGGCGTGGATGAAACCCGCGTGCTGCCGTTCAACGAAGGCGTCGGCGGGCGCTACTCACTGTGGTCGTCGATCGGGTTTCCTGTGGCGATGGCGATCGGCGTGGACGGTTTTGCCGAATTTCTTGAAGGTGCGGCCGAGATTGATCGCCATTTCCGCGACACCGATGGCCAAGCCAACCTGTGCCTGCGCGCGGCCTTCGCCGATCTCTATTACACCCATTTGCTCGGCTGCCAGACCCGCGCCTGCTTTGCCTATGACGAACGCTTGCGGCTGCTGCCGTCCTATCTGCAACAGCTGGAAATGGAATCGAACGGCAAGAGCGTGACCCTCGATGGCGCAGCTCTTGAGGGCCCGTCGGCACCGATCACCTGGGGTGGGGTCGGCACCGATGCCCAGCATGCCGTGTTCCAACTGCTGCATCAGGGGACCATCGTCGTGCCGGTCGATTTCATCGCCGCGATTGCACCGGGCGACGATCTCGATCCGGCGCATCATCGCATCCTGCTGATGAACTGCTTTGCGCAAGGGGCGGCGTTGATGGCGGGCAAGCAGGCCCCCGATCGGGCGCGCTGCTATCCCGGCAACCGGCCCAGCGCGACAATGCTGGTCGATGATTTGAACCCGGCCGCGCTGGGCGCGCTGATCGCGTTTCACGAGCATCGCACTTTCGCCAATGCCGTGCTGCTGGGGATCAATCCGTTCGACCAGTTCGGCGTGGAACTGGGCAAGGACATCGCCAGGCAGATCGAACAGGGCACGGCGAGCTTCGATGCCAGCACCGAGGCGCTGTTGGCGGCGGCGGGGATCGGGAGATAATGTCCAGCACCTGACCGTGCCGTATCAGGCCCGCAACCGCTTATGTCGGCCAAACCCCCCCCGCCGTGCCGAACGCCCGGCCGCGCCGCCGGATTGCATCACCCGCGTGCGGAACACGGCCGCCCCGACGCGCACAAACAGCGCCACGCAGGCCATTTGCCAGCACAACGCCAGGACGTGGGGCCATAGCGCCGGACTGACCGCCGCGCGCGCCAGCATCGCAAACGGTGAACTGAGGGGAATGATCGCCGCCAGCAATTCGACAGCGCTGCCGGGCTTGGCCATGGCGTAGCTGGCAAAGAAGAAGATCAGCAACTGCATCATCGTTACCGGCATCGACAGCGTCTGCACCTCGCGCACGGTGGCGGCCAGCGATCCGATCGCCAGGAACAGCGACCCCAGCAGCAGATAGCCCATCGCAAAATAAAGCACGCCCAGGCCGATGAACAGCGGCCAGCCGACAGCCGGCTCCTGCAATGATGGCAGCGCGTCGCCCATGGTCAAAATCAACGCCTCGCCCGCCGCCGCCCACACGCAGATCCCGACCAGCGACATCCCCAGCATGGCGAACAGCTTGCCCAGAAAAACGGCGTCCATCGGGATAGCGGCGGCGAGAACTTCGATGATCTTGTTGCTTTTTTCCTCGACCAGGTTGGACAGCACCATGCCCGCCAGCAGCATCGTCAGCAGGAACAGCAGGGTCTGCCCGGCCTGCGCGGTGAGGATCTGGCCATGATGAATATCGGTGTGGCTGGTGACGGTGGCGGCGAGCTTGATCGGGGGAAAGCTGGTCGCACCATGGCCTATGGCTTGCGCAGCGATGAGCGACAACTCGCCAGCCCAGCCAGAAATAGTCGCTGCCGGTCCAGTCAGCACGGGGTTGGCAGGCGTGCCGCTGACGATTGCGGCCAGATTTCCCGCCCCTTCCTTTAGTGCGCCCGGTGCATCGAAGCGCTCGCCCGGTCGCAGTTGCTTGACCACGACAAAATCAGGCAGGTCGCCATTGGTGTGCGGCGCCAGCACGCGGGCTGCAGCGATCATGGCATGGGCATCGCGCGCCGTCATGGCGATGCCCAGCACGGCGCGCTCGCCGCCTTGATTGATATGGCTGCCAATGCTGCCCGCCATCACGCCCACCAGCACCGGAAACAGCGGTCCTAGCAGGAAGAACAGAAAGCTGCGGCTGAACAGGATCGCGGTGAAATCACGCCGCATGATGACCATCGCTGCGCGCAGCGTCGACAAGCGACCGCCAACATCCTTGCGTGCGTCGGCCATCAGCGGACCTCCTCGCTATTGCCCTGGCCGTGCAGCAATGCCTGCGCCGCCGCCTCGCCGGCGATGGCGACGAAGGCATCATGCAGCCCGGCGCGTTCGATCGACAGTGACACAATGCCCGCATCACCCTCGATCAAGGCGCGCAGCAGCGGCTCCACGCCGCTTTCGGGCAGCGGGAATTGCCAGTGATTGTTGCCGCCCGCCTTGCGTTCATGATGGGCGCCGGCAGGCAGCGCAGCCCGCCACGCGCCGTCTGCCAGCCGCGTTTCCAACCGCACCTGCGCGGCAATGTGGTCGCGGGCGACATCGACCGGCCCGGCAAAGGGCACCTTGCCCCCGGCGATGATCGCCACTTCATCGCACAGCCGCTCGGCATGGGAGATGACATGGGTGGAAAAAATCACCGTGGTGCCTTTTGCCGCCAGCGCGCGGATGACCGTTTCCAGCTTGCCCTGGTTG
>JAYUBN010000097.1:0-16965 GCA_043740855.1 Sphingomonadales bacterium
ACCAGTTCCTCAGGCTCGGGCATCATCGCGCGATGCGCGCGGACCAGCGCGGCGGCAATATCCTCGGGCGAGCGCTCGGCCAACAGCCGCTGCGCCAGCACGCGATCTTCCTCGTCGTATTCCACCGGCGCCAGCATCGCCGCGATCAACCGTTCGCGATCGTTGACGCGGATCGCTTCGGCGCTTGGCACTTCGATCCAGTCGGCGTTGATCTTGGCGCCCTTCAGCATCATTTCGACGCGGCGGCGACGCGGATACGGCACGATCACCACAGCTGTGCCTTTCTTGCCGGCGCGGCCGGTCCGGCCCGAACGGTGCTGCAACGTTTCCGCATCGCGCGGGATTTCGACATGCACCACCAGGCTCAGCGTCGGCAGATCGATACCGCGCGAGGCGACATCGGTGGCAACGCAGACCCGCGCACGGCGGTCGCGCAAGGCTTGCAAAGCCTGGTTGCGCTCGCTTTGCGAATGTTCGCCCGACAGCGCCACCACGGCAAAGCCGCGTTCCTGCAAGGTGGCGTGGAGATGGCGGACGTTGTCGCGCGTAGCGCAGAACAGCATCGCCGTTTCCGCCTCGTGAAAGCGCAGCAGATTGACCACCGCATGTTCGATCTCGGACGGCGAGACCGTCATCGCCTGATAGGTTATGTCGCCATGACCGCGATCGTCGCCCACTGTGGAAATCCGCAGGGCATTGCGCTGATAGCGCTTGGCCAGCGCCTCGATCGGACGTGGCATGGTCGCCGAAAACAGCAGCGTGCGCCGCGTTTCGGGAGTGCCGTCGAGGATTTGTTCCAAGTCCTCGCGAAAGCCCATGTCGAGCATTTCGTCGGCTTCATCGAGAATGATCGCCTTCAACGCCGACAGGTCCAGCGCCCCGCGCGCAAGGTGATCGCACAACCGGCCGGGAGTGCCGACGACGATATGCGCGCCACGACTTAACGCCCGCCGTTCCTCAGAGGCGTTCATGCCGCCGACGCAGGTGGCGATGCGCCCGCCGGCTTTTTCATACAACCAATTCAATTCGCGGCTGACCTGCAGCGCCAGTTCGCGCGTTGGCGCGATGGCCAGCGCCAGCGGCTTGTGCGCCATCGGCAGCTTGCCCGTATCATCCAGCAATTCGGCTGCAATCGCCATGCCGAAAGCGACGGTCTTGCCCGACCCGGTCTGGGCGGACACCACCAGATCGCGGCCGATCGCGTCGGCTTCGAGGACTGCGGCTTGCACCGGCGTAGCTTCGGCATAGCCGCGTTCGGCAAGCGCAGCGGCCAGCGCCGGCGGCAATTCGGAAAAATTCATTGGGCTCAACTATCTATAAGGCCGCAGCAAGCGGGGAGGGTTCAGGGCAAGCCGACAACCGGCGCGCCAGCGCGTGACGGAAAACCCGGTCACGGCACATTGTCCGATGCCTATACAGCGTTCAAAGGGTTTTGGCTTCCCCTGATTTTGCTAATAATGCCGCAATGCAGCAAAATAAGCAATTACGGGTCACAACCACGCGCTCCGCCCCTTCCGGGGAGGGCGCGAGGAGCGTGGTTTAGCACCCTGGTTCAACGTCGCACGCGGAGGCAAGACCCAACCCCGACCACTCCCCTGACGAGGAGGGGCAAGTGATCAGCGCAATTTCGCGATTTTTATGTTGTCGTTTTTCGCGCGTTCGGTGGTTGATTCCTCGCTGCGGTTAAGCGCCTTGGCAATCGCCTTCAAACCCATGCCTTTCCCCGCCAGCGTATGCAGCTTTTGAACTTCATCGGACTTCCACGGCTGGCGATGCCGTTCAAAACGCTCGCTCACAGCGGCTCCCTCGTCGCAATCAGTACCTCCACTACCGACGGATCGGCCAAGGTGGAGGTATCGCCCAGGCTCGATACATCGCCCTCGGCAATCTTGCGCAGGATGCGGCGCATGATCTTGCCGCTGCGGGTCTTGGGCAACGCCGGAGCGAAATGAATCACATCGGGCGTGGCGATCGGGCCGATTTCGCGGCGCACCCACAACACCAGCGCCTGTCGGGTCGCATGGTCATCGGCCTCACCGACGTTGAGCGTGACGTAGGCATAAATACCCTGCCCCTTGATCTCGTGCGGCATGCCAACCACGGCGGCCTCGGCCACTTTCGGGTGCGCCACCAGCGCGCTTTCCACCTCGGCAGTGCCCATGCGATGGCCCGAGACGTTTATGACGTCATCGACGCGGCCAGTGATCCAGTAATAGCCGTCTTCGTCGCGACGGCAGCCGTCACCGGAAAAGTATTTGCCGGGATAGGTGGTGAAATAGGTCTGGAAAAAGCGCTCGCGATCACCCCATACGCCGCGCATCTGGCCGGGCCAGCTTTGCGTGATGCACAGATTGCCCTCGATGGCGCCTTCCAGCACCTTGCCATCGCCATCAACCAGTTGCGGCACCACGCCGAACATCGGGTTCGTTGCCGATCCAGGCTTAAGCGCGGTGGCACCGGGCAGCGGCGTAATCATGGCACCGCCGGTCTCGGTCTGCCACCACGTATCGACGATCGGGCAGCGCCCCTCGCCGACCACGCGCCAATACCATTCCCACGCCTCGGGATTGATCGGTTCCCCGACGCTGCCGAGCAGGCGCAGCGATTTGCGGCTGGTCCGCGTCACCCAGTCATCGCCCTCACGCATCAGCGAGCGCAGCGCGGTTGGCGCGCCATAAAAGATGTTGACCTGATGGCGGTCGATGATTTGCCAGAACCGCGAGTGGTCGGGGTAATTGGGCACGCCTTCGAACATCAACACCGTGGCGCCGTTGGCCAGCGGGCCATAGACGACATAGCTGTGCCCGGTGACCCAGCCGATATCGGCCGCGCACCAGAACACCTCTCCGGGTCGATAATCAAAGACGTAATGATGCGTCATCGCTGCCCACACCAGATAGCCGCCGCTGGTGTGCAGCACGCCCTTGGGCTTGCCGGTCGAACCCGACGTGTACAGAATGAACAACACGTCCTCGGCGTTCATTTCCTCGGGCGGGCAATCCGCTGGTACCGCCTCGCGCATCTCATGCCACCAATGATCGCGCCCCGCCGCCATTGTCACTTCGGCCCCGGTGTGCCGCACCACCAGCACGCTTTCGACTCCGTTGGGACGATCGAGCGCCGCATCGACATTGGCCTTCAACGGCACCATCTTGCCGCCACGGTTGCCACCGTCCGAAGTGATAACGACGCGGCTGGCGCAATCTTCGATCCGCCCGGCGACCGCATCAGGTGAAAAGCCGCCGAACACCACCGAATGGACCGCGCCGATGCGAGCGCACGCCAGCATCGCCATCGCCGCCTCGGGAATCATCGGCAGGTAAATCGTCACGCGGTCGCCGCGCGCCACGCCCAATGCCTTCAACGCATTGGCCATGCGGCAGACCTCACCGTGCAACTCGCGGTAGGTTATCCGGCGCTGCTGCGCGGGATCGTCGCCTTCCCAGATGATCGCCACGGTATCGCCATGCCTGGCAAGATGCCGGTCGAGGCAATTGGCGGACACGTTAAGCGTACCATCGCCAAACCATTCGATGCCAAAATCGTCACGCTCGAACGAGCAGCGATTGAGCCGCGTCCACGGCTTGATCCAGTCAATCCGGGCGCTTTCTTCAGCCCAGAAAGCCTCCGGCGCGTCAATTGAACGCCGATATTTCTCGGCATAGCCAGCAGCATCGACATAGGCGCGTGCCGCCCATTCGGCAGGCACGGGATGGGTGGTGGTCACTGTTTCGCTCTCCGCTTATGGTCAGCCAGTTCTATGGGCGCGACAGCGCGCGCGTCAATTGCCGCGCGGAAGAAGCAGTAATCTCATTTCAGTCCCGCCATGCGTTCAAGACCCGGTTTACCCCCCGTTTCAATCCAACGCGACCCGGTCGTGCGCGGGCTCAGATACTTGGTTTCCGTCCAGCCGCCATCGACAACGACCAACTGGGCATTGACCATCTCGCCGCCCGGCGAACGCAGGCAGACGATCACGCTGGCGATATTCTCCGGCTCGGCCAGCCGCGAATCCGGCGTAGTATCGACTTTGCTGCGCTTGAGCCTTAGTGTCAGAGGCTAGAGGCCGAGCTGGAATAAATGCGCAACAGACTGAGTATTTGCCGCAGGAAGCAGCGTTTTGCTGACGAAGCGGCGGCGTTGCTTGCGGCACTGCGCGCACCCTTCCCGCTGAGACCCTATCGCTGCGACCGCTGCCGGTTTCACCATCTGACGAGCCGGTTGAAAGGCAAGCGGACGAGGCGACCGGATCGATGAAAAGCGGGCCTTGCACGTTTTCCATCAGGGATCCGACACGATTACCTCACGCGAGCCGCGATCGACCCGCAATTGATAGGTCCTGTCACGATCGGTCGAGCGGTACATCAACCCCGCCGTCGCTTCGCTTTCCCAGTCAGAGACGGTCATTGGCGTGCCGTCCAGGCGCAACCATTCACCCGAACGCGGAAACTGGACAAAGCGCCTGATCCGCGTCGCCCGCCATGCCGACAATTGCGCGACATGCTCTTCCAGCGCGCGGTCACGGTTCTGCCAATCGAGCCAGCTGATCGTGTTGTCCTGGCAATAGGCGTTGTTGTTGCCCTGCTGACTGCGCCCGAACTCATCGCCGGCGCATAGCATGATCGTGCCCGTCGCGGCGAACAGGCTCCCCAGCAGCGCGCGACACGCGTCGGCGCGGCGGGCGATGATCGCAGGGTTGTCAGTGGGGCCTTCGACGCCCTCGTTCCAGCTGAAATTTTCGCCATGGCCATCGCGGTTGCCCTCGCCGTTGGCCTCGTTATGGCGCTCGGCATAAGCGACCATGTCGGCCAGAGTGAAGCCGTCATGCGCGCAGAGAAAGTTGACGCTGCGGCAGTTTTGCTCGCCGAATACGTCAGCCGATCCGGCCAGCCGCGTCGCCAGCACCCCGGGCACTTCGTCGCCCCGCCAGAAGCGGCGAACGTCGTCGCGGAAGCGATCGTTCCATTCCAGCCAGTTTTCCGGGAACTGGCCAAGCCGATAGCCGTCCGGTCCGATATCCCACGGCTCGGCAATCATCACCCGGTCGGCCAGCCATGGATCGGCGGCGATCTCGGCAAAGAACGGCGCGGATTTGTCAAATCCGGGTCCGCGCGCCAATATCGTCGCCAGATCGAAGCGAAAGCCATCGACGCCGGCATGGCGCACAAAATGGCGCAGCGTCGTCAGCGCCAGCTCGCGCATCGGCGGGTAAGCGAAATCAAGCGTGTTGCCGCAGCCGGTGTCGTTGATCAGCGCACCGCTCGGTTCATGGCCATAAAAGGCGTTGTCCAGCCCGCGCAAGCCGATCACCGGGCCTTGGCGGTCGCTTTCGCCGGTGTGATTGAGCACGATGTCCAGGATCACGCCGATGCCCGCGCCGCGCAGCGCCGCCACCGTTGCGCGCAATTCGGCCATACCGCCGGGGCACAGCACCGGATCGAGCGCCATCGGCGCGATCGGGTTGTAACCCCAGAAATTGGTGAGGCCGAGCGGCGGCAAATGTCGCTCATCAAGCCACGATACGATCGGCATCAGTTCGACCGCCGAGACATGCAGCTTTTGCAGATGGGCAATGATCGCGGGATGGGCCAGCGCCGCCACCGTCCCGCGCAGCGCGGTCGGCACGTCGGGATGGCGCATGGTAAAGCCGCGCACATGCAATTCATAAATCAGCCCGCCGCGTTGAAAGCAGGGCGGCGCGGGGGGCACATCGCGCAGCGGGCCGGGCACCAGCGCCTTGGGCACCAATGCGGCAGTATCCTCCCCCGGCACTGCCAGGCGCGGACTGTACCCCGGCCGCCGATCAAGTTGCACCGCGTAGGGATCGATCAGCAGCTTGGCCGGATCGAACCACAGCCCGCGTTCGGGCGCCCATTCGCCCCAGGCGCGATAGCCATAGCGCGCGCCGGCCAGATTGCCCGACAGCTCGACTTGCCAGATGTCGCACCCGCCTGCATCGGCCCCACCTGACTCAACACCGCGCCGCATGGCGATGCGTTGTTCGTTGTGCTCGGCGAACAGACACAGCGACACCGCCTGCGCGCGCGGCGCGCGAACTGCAAAGCGGGTGCCATCCGCCGTGGCGATAGCACCAAGGCTCTCGCTCACGTCACGACATCCGGCACCGTACGGCCGGTGTGGCGGGCAATGCCGGCGATGGCTTCGGCGGCGGCGATCAGTTCGGCCAGCATGTCGGGCGTAGCGGCGTCAAGCTTTCCGCCCGCCGGCTCATAACGCTCGAGATACAGCCGAACGGTGGCGCCCTCGGTGCCAGTGCCCGACAAGCGCAGGACAATACGCGAACCGCCCTCGAGCAATATCCGCAGGCCTTGGCTGGCGCTGACCGCGCCATCGATCGGGTCGGTATAGGAAAAGCTGTCCGCGGCAGCCACGGTCAGCCCGAAGAACGTCTGACCGGGCAAATCGGGCAAGGCCCCGGTTACCGCCGCCACCACCGCATCGGCGTTGGCTGTGTCGACGGCTTCGTAATCGTGGCGCGCGTAATAATTGCGGCCAAACCGCGCCCAATGTTCGCGCGCCAGTTCGGTCACGCTGATCCGTCGCACGGCCAGGATATTGAGCCACAGCAGCACCGCCCATAACCCATCCTTTTCGCGGACATGGTCGCTGCCGGTGCCCGCGCTTTCCTCGCCGCAAATCGTCACCTGCCCGGCGTCGAGCAAGGTGCCAAAGAATTTCCACCCGGTCGGGGTTTCGAACAACGGGATGCCCAATGCCGCGGCAACCCGGTCAGCCGCCGCGCTGGTCGGCATGCTGCGCGCGATCCCGGCCAGCCCGCGCGCATAGCCGGGTGCGCAGTGGGCATTGGCCGCCAGCATTGCCAGCGAGTCCGAAGGTGTCACGAAACAGCCCTTGCCAATGATGAGGTTGCGGTCGCCATCGCCGTCCGAGGCGGCACCGAGCACCGGCGCCTCGGGCGACATCATCAAATCATACAACACCTTGGCGTGGACCAGGTTGGGATCGGGATGATGACCGCCAAAATCCTCCAGCGGAGTGCCGTTGCGGACCGTGCCGACCGGAAAGCCGAGGCGCTTTTCCAGGATTTCATGCGCATACGGCCCGGTCACCGCATGCATCGCGTCGAAGGCCATGGTGAAACCGTCGCGGACCGCCGCGCGGATCGCCGGGAAGTCGAACAATTCCTCCATCAGCGCGGCGTAATCGGCAACAGGGTCGATGACATCCACCGCCATCCCCGCCAGCTCGACGCGGCCGATCCGGTCGAGATCGATGTCGGGCGTGGCCACCGCCAGCCAGCGGTCGATCGTCCCGGTGCGGGCATAAATCGCCTCGGTCACGGCTTCGGGCGCCGGACCGCCATTGGCGATATTATACTTGATCCCGAAATCTTCGTCGGGGCCGCCGGGGTTATGGCTGGCCGACAGGATCAACCCGCCCGACGCTGCGTATTTGCGAATAACATGGCTGGCCGCCGGGGTGGACAGGATGCCGCCCTGCCCGACCAGCACCCGCCCGTAGCCATTGCCCGCCGCCATGCGGATGGCCTGCTGGATGACGGCGCGGTTATGAAACCGGCCATCGCCGCCGATGACCAGCGTCGATCCGGACGCGACACCCGCGCAATCGAACACCGCCTGGATGAAATTCTCGGCATAATTCGGCTGTTGAAAGACCCGCACTTTCTTGCGCAGCCCCGAAGTGCCAGGCTTCTGGCCGGCGTAAGGCGTGGTCGGCGTAACGCTGACGGCGGGCGTATTCGGGGTGGTAACGGTCATCGTGCCTCCGTAACAAGTTGGCGATATAACTCGGCATAGGCCGCGCCGCTGCGACCCCAGGAAAAATCCGATTTCATCCCCGCAGCCTGGATGCGCCGCCACACCTGCGGCTGACGGTAAAGATCGACGGCGCGGGTGATCGCCAAGGTCAGCTGCTCATAATTGACGCCGGCAAACTGAATGCCCGTCGCCGCATCGGCGTTGATCGCGGCCAGATTGGCATCGACCACCGTATCGGCCAACCCGCCAGTGCGCGCAACCACCGGCACGCAACCATAGGCCAGTCCGTAAAGCTGGGTCAGGCCGCAGGGCTCGAACCGGCTGGGGACCAGAATGGCGTCACCGCCCGCCTGCATGCGATGGGACAAGCTCTCGTCATAGCCGATGTGCAGCGCAATCCGACCCGGATGCCGGGCCGCACCCTTGCGCAGTTCCACCTCGATTGCGGCATCGCCCGCGCCCAGCAAGGCCAGTCGCCCGCCCAAGCCGACGAGGTGATCGAGCGCCTCGCACAGCACGTCCATGCCCTTTTGCCAAGTCAGTCGGCTGATCACCACGAACAGCGGGCCCCCATCCGGACCGGCGCCGGGCTCCAGCCCGAACTCCGCCTCCAGCGCGCGCTTGTTGGCGGTGCGGCGCAGCAGGCTGCGCGCGGTAAACGACGCCGCCAGCGCGGGATCGGTTGCAGGATTCCATTCGGCACTGTCGATCCCATTGACGATGCCGTGCACCCGGTCGCCACGGCTGACGATCAACCCCTCCAGCCCCATGCCGAACTCTGCGCTGCGGATTTCCATGGCATAGGTGGGGCTGACGGTGGTGATCGCACTGGCCGCTTCCAGCCCCGCCTTGAGCATGCCGACGCCGCCGTGATATTCAACCCCATCCATGGCCCAGGCGGCTGGCGGCAGTCCCAGCCGCGCGAAAACCTCGGCGCGGAACCAACCCTGAAACGCCATGTTGTGGATCGTCATCACCGCTGGCACGTGCGGCGCCCCCGGGACGGGGGCAAAGCGCAGATAAGCAGGTGCCAACCCTGCCTGCCAGTCATGGGCATGCAGCAGGTCGAAGCGCAGGCCTTTGACCGCGCCGCCCGCGATATCGGCAGCGGCACGGCCCAATGCCGCAAACCGGCGCCAGTTATCCGGCCAATCCCGGCCCAACGCATCGCCATAGGGACCGCCATCGCGGTGGTACAAGGCGGGCGCGTCGAGCACCAGCAGCGGATGACCACCCACGCTGGCACCCAGTAACCGAGCCGGTTCACCCAGCAGCGAATGCCACTGGTGCAACAGTTTGGCGGCGGACTTGGCCTTGCCAGCGCCTTTCCGGGATATTCCCTTGTCAGGTCCGCAAAGCCCCAACGCGGCCATCACCGCAGGGTAACCGGGGATCAGCGTGGTCATCGCCACGCCATGCGGGGCGACGGCGCCGGGCAAGGCCCCGACCACGTCGGCCAGACCACCGGTCTTGACCAGCGGCACCGCTTCCGACGCCACAGACAAGACACGAAGCGGTATCGAACCGGCTGAAGCTTTCGCGGCTGCAGGCATCGCTATTTCAGCCGATCAATCATCGCCTTGTTGATCAGGCAGACGCCGTTATCGGTACGGCGAAATCGTTGCGCATCCACCACCGGATCTTCACCGACCACCAGTCCTTCGGGGATGCGCACCCCTGAATCGACGATCACCCGACGTAGCCGCGCATTCCTGCCGATATTGCAATAAGGCAGGATCACTCCTTCCTCGACGCTGGAAAAACTGCCCATCTTGACCCCGGTGCACAGCAAGCTGCGCCGCGCCAATGCGCCCGAGACGATGCAGTCCTGCGAAATCAGCGAGGATATGGCCTGGCCGCGCCGACCCTCTTCGTCATGAACGAATTTTGCCGGTGCGGCGATGATCTGATCGGTCCAGATCGGCCATTCCCGGTCGTACATATCGAGTTTGGGAACGACATCGGTAAGATCGAGGTTGGCATCGAAATAGGCATCCAGCGTCCCGACGTCGCGCCAGTATTCGCCGATTTCTTCCGCCGCCCGGATGCAGCTGGCGCTAAAGCGATGCGCCACAGCCTTACCATGCGCCACGATATAGGGAATGATATCCTTGCCGAAATCGCGGCTGGAATCGCGGGTGTCTGCGTCGCGCCGCAATGCTTCGAACAGAAATTCGGTATCGAACACATAGATGCCCATCGAGGCCAAGGCAAATGCCTCGTTGCCCGGTATGCCCGGCGGGTCAGCCGGCTTTTCGAGGAAAGAGGTGATGGTATCGTCGGCGTCCACCGCCATCACCCCGAATTCGCTGCCATCCTGTTTCGGCACCACCAGACAGCCGATCGTGACATCCGCGCCAGAACTGACATGCTGTTGCAGCATGAGCTCGTAATCCATCTTGTAGATGTGATCGCCGGCCAGGATCACCATATAACGGGGGGCGTGCGCGGCGATGATGTCAATATTTTGATACACCGCGTCGGCCGTGCCCTCGTACCAGTGCAATTCGTCGATACGCTGGCTTGCGGGCAGGATGTCGAAGCTTTCGTTGCGTTCTGGCCGCATAAAATTCCAGCCGCGCTGCATATGGCGGATCAGCGAATGCGCCTTGTACTGCGTGGCGACGCCGATCCGGCGAATGCCCGAATTGATCGCGTTCGACAGCGCGAAATCGATAATGCGCGAGACGCCGCCGAAATAGACCGCCGGCTTAGCGCGGTTTGCAGTCAGCTCCTTGAGGCGGCTGCCCCGCCCGCCGGCCAGGACATAGGCCATCGCGTCGCGTGCCAGTGGCTGATGGCCCCGTGTAATCCGCATTGCGCACCCTCTCTCTCCGCTGGACCACTTTTCGATTTAGGCATCGTGTCGTGATTCATGGGTCTCTATTGTCGCATCCTCAACCTAACCTGCCGGCTCCAGCATCAGCGTGGCCAGCGGCGGCAGCACCAGCCAGGCGGCGCCGTTCTGCGCTGCTGCCAGGCCCATATTGCCTTCGCCGCTGCCGCCATATGCCGTGGCATCGGTATTGATGATTTCGCGCCAGGCCCCGTCCTGCGGCAAGGGCACGCGATAGCGCGTGTGCAGCGTGGGCGTCATGTTGACGATTACCGCCACCGGCTTTTCACCCGGCGCGCGCCGCAGCCAGGCGAAGACCGAATTCTCCGCATCGTCCACGATCAACCATTCAAAACCCTCACGATCACAATCGCTGGCATGGAGCGCCGGGCGATCGCAATACAACCAATTGAGATCGCGTACCAGCGAGCGCACCCCTTCATGCAGTGGCGAGCGGCGCAAATCCCAGTCCAGCGCACGATCCTCGCTCCATTCACGCGACTGGGCGAACTCCTGCCCCATGAACAGCAGCTTCTTGCCCGGATAACCCCACATCATCGCATAATACGCGCGCAAATTGGCGAATTTCTGCCAAGGATCGCCCGCCATCTTGGCCAGCAGGCTGCCTTTGCCATGGACCACCTCGTCATGGCTTAGCGGCAGAACGAAATTTTCGGCAAAGGCATACATCAGCCCGAAGGTGATCTCGCTGTGGTGCCAGCGCCGGTGAGCCGGGTCGCGCGCCATGTATTGCAGCGTATCGTGCATGAACCCCATGTTCCATTTGAACCCGAAGCCCAGGTTGCTGGAATTCGCGCCGCCGTCATAGGCGGGCAAAGTCACGCCGGGCCAGGCGGTCGATTCTTCGGCAATGGTCATGAATCCGGCATGCGCGCCATAGACCGCACGGTTCATCGCCCGCATAAATCCGACCGCTTCCCAATTCTCGCGACCGCCCGCGTCATTGGGTATCCATTCGTCCGCTGCCCGCGAGTAATCGCGATAGAGCATCGAGGCCACCGCATCGACACGTAACCCGTCGACATGGTATTGTTCGGCCCAATACAGCGCATTGCTAACTAGAAAATTCGCCACTTCGCGCCGTCCGAAATTATAGATGGCCGTGTTCCAGTCGGGATGGAACCCCAGCCGCGGGTCTTCATGTTCGTAAAGCGCAGTGCCGTCGAACCGGGCCAGTCCGTGTTCGTCGGTGGGGAAGTGCGCCGGCACCCAGTCGATCAACACGCCGATCCCGGCGCGGTGTGCGCCATCGACAAAACGGGCGAAACCTTCCGGCGAGCCAAACCGGGCCGATGGCGCATACAGCCCGGTGGTCTGATAACCCCAGCTGGGATCGTAGGGGTGCTCGGAAATCGGCATGAACTGGATGTGGGAGAAGCCCATTTCGGCGACGTAGGGGATCAACTGCGCGGCCAGCTCGTCCCAGTTCAGGAACCAGCCTTGCAGGTTGCGCTGCCACGATCCGGCGTGAACCTCGTAGATCGTGATCGGCTGGCGGCGGTGATCGACCCCGGCCCAAAAGGAGCGATGCGCCTGGTCGCCCCACTCCTGCGCGATGGGCCTGGCGGTGAGCGAGGCGGTACTGGGGCGCAGTTCGGCGGCAAAAGCGAAGGGGTCCGCCTTCAATGGCAGCACCGTGCCATCGGCGGCGACGATGCGGTATTTATACGCCCGTCCTTCAGCGATGCCGGGAATGAAGATTTCCCAAACGCCGCTGTCGGTGCGGCGGCGCATGGGATAGCGGCGGTAATCCCAATCGTTGAAATCGCCAACCAGACTGACCAGCCGGGCGTTAGGCGCCCAGACGGCAAAATGAACGCCCTTTGCGCCACCGTGTTCGATCAGATGCGCACCCAGCTTGTCGAACAGCCGCAAATGTCTGCCCTCGGCAATCAGCAAGTCATCGAGCGGACCCAGTACCGGCCCAAAGCTGTAAGGATCGGTGATCAGCCAGGTGTGCGGTCCAGCCGTGCAACGATACGTCACCGGCTGACGCCCGCCCGTCACCGGTCCTTCGAACAGCCCGCGACCGTCAACCCGGGTGAGTTGACCGAGCGGCACCCCGGACAGACTGAACGCTTCGGCCATCTCCGCCCCCGGCAGCAGAGCCCGGGCAAAGGCGCCGTTCGGCCCATCATGGATGCCCAGCAGGGCAAATGGGTCTGCGTGGACCCCTTCCAGCAGGGCGGTGATGGCCGACTTTGGTGGTTTCACAAAACTCCCCAGATATCCCTGGCATATTCACCGATGGTGCGGTCCGATGAAAACCAGCCCACATTGGCAATATTCCGGATTGCGCTGGCGCGCCAGCCCGCTTGATCCAGCCAGCGCGCGTCGACCGCGCGTTGTGCCGCAGCATAGTCGTCAAAATCGGCCGCAACCATAAACCAGTCGTGGTCATAGAGCCCCGCCATCAACCCCTCGTAACGGCCGGGATCGTCCGGCGAGAACACGCCGCTGGCGATGGCGTGGACCGCCTGGTTAAGCTCGGGCGAGGCTTCGATCAGCTCGCGCGGATTGTATTGGCTAGCGCGCTTTTCGGCCACTTCGTCAGCGGTCAAGCCGAAGATGACGATATTGTCGTCGCCGACATGGTCCTTGATTTCGATATTTGCGCCATCGAGCGTGCCGATCGTCAGCGCTCCGTTCAGCGCGAATTTCATGTTGCCGGTACCTGAAGCCTCCATGCCGGCTGTCGAAATCTGTTCCGACAGATCCGCTGCGGGAATGATCCGCTCGGCAAGGCTGACGTTGTAATCGGGCACGAACACAACCTTGAGCAAACCCCCGACCGAAGGGTCTGAATTCACCCGCCGCGCGATATCATTCGTCAGCTTGATGATCAGCTTGGCGTTGTGATAACTGGACGCTGCCTTGCCGCCAAAGATCTTGACGCGCGGCACCCAGTCCTTCTCGGGATGGCTGCGGATCTGGTCGTAAAGCGCGACCGTCTCGACCAGATTGAGCAATTGCCGTTTGTATTCGTGGATGCGCTTGATGTGGACATCGAACAGCGCGTCGGGATTGACCCGCACCCCGGTCAGTTCCTTGAGATGCGCCGCCAGCGCGACCTTGTTGGCGCGCTTGACCGCGTGGATGCGATCACCCAGCGCGGCGTCATCGGCATGGCGGTTCAACGCGTTCAGTTTTTCGGCATCATCCAGAAAATCGCTGCCAATCGCCTCGCGCAGCACCGCTGTCAGCGCCGGATTACACTGCTGCAGCCAGCGGCGCGGGGTGACACCGTTGGTCTTGTTGTTGATGCGGGTCGGATAAAGCTTGTGCAGATCGGCGAACACCGTCGTCTTCATCAGCTCGGTATGCAGTGCCGCGACGCCATTGACGCTATGCGCCCCGGTGAAAGCCAGGTTGGCCATGCGCACCCGCCGTTCGCCGCCCTCGTCGATCAGCGATATCGCCGCCATCGCGGCATCGCCCAATTGCGCCTTGCCCGCTTCGCGCAGCACGCGGCTGTTGATCGCGTAAACGATCTGCATGTGGCGCGGCAGCAACCGTTCGAACAGCGGCAGCGGCCAGCTTTCCAGTGCCTCGGGCAGCAACGTGTGATTGGTATAGCCCATGGTGCGCCGGGTAATATCCAGCGCCTCGTCAAAGCCCAGTTCATAGCTGTCGATCAGCAACCGCATCAGTTCGGCCACGGCGATCGCCGGATGGGTGTCGTTCAACTGGATGGCGGCCTTGTCGGGCAGCGTCAGGATGTCGCCATCGTATTGGACATGGCGGCGGACGATGTCCTGGATCGAGGCCGATGAGAAAAAGAACTCCTGACGGAGGCGCAACTCTTGACCGGCGGCGTTGGAATCGGCGGGATACAGCACCCGCACCAAGCTGTCCGCGCGCATTTGGTCGGCCAGCGCGCCGAAATGGTCGCCGGCGTTAAAAGCATCGAGGCGCAGCGGATCGATCGCGCTGGCCGTCCACAACCGCAGCGTATTGACCCGCTTGCCGCGCCAGCCCACCACCGGGGTGTCGACTGCTGTTGCCAACACTTGTTCGGCCGGATGCCAAGCGACGCCATTGCGCGCTTCCACCACCTCGCCGCCAAAGCCGATGCGATAGGCGCTTTCCCAGCGTGGGAATTCCCAAGGATTGCCATGCGCCAGCCAGGTTTCGGGCAATTCCACTTGCCAGCCATCGACGATGCGTTGGCGGAACATTCCATTCACATAGCGGATGCCATAACCGTAGGCCGGAATATCGAGGCTGGCGAGGCTCTCCATGAAACAGGCGGCCAGCCGGCCCAGGCCGCCATTGCCCAGCGCCGCGTCAGGTTCGATGTCTTCCAGCGCGGATAATTCGAAACCATTGGCCCGCAGCGCCTGTTCCATTTCATCGCTGAGGTCGAGGTTGGTCAAGGCATCGCGCAACAGCCGCCCGATCAGGAATTCCAAGCTGAGGTAATAGACGCGCTTGCCGCCATCCTCATAGGTCCGGCGGGTCGATTCCATCCATTTATCGATGATGCGGTCGCGCAATGACAATACCACCGCCGTGAACCAGTCCAGCGGCTTGGCGGCGCGCTCGTCCTTGCCGACGCGGTGGCGCAGCACGTCGATCAACAAATCGTTGATCGACATCTGTTCAGATGAGGCGTGCGCGCCACGAGCAGCTTCGGCGGTGGGCGGCGGCGCAGGCTCGGAGGTGGGTGTGGTGGTCATGCGCAGGCTCCCATGAATGGCAATGACCGGGCAGAAACATGCGCTTCCGACCGGTCAGAATTGAATATCGGCCTCCGGAAGCACTGACTAACAAGTTATGCCATACCGGCTGGCATCCACAAGCGCGTATTGCGGCGCAACATAAATTTCTGCACACATGATATTACGCGTTCTGCACGGTTCGATCATCGACCAGCTGGCCGCACCGCCGTACCATACGCCAGATTTGCCGGAGCCCTTGCGAACCATGGCCAGAAATTATCCGTCTGCTGCAGTCCGAAACCCGTGGTGGCGAGGCGCCGCGATCTACCAGATCTATCCGCGCAGCTTTGCCGATTCCAACGGCGACGGTATCGGCGACCTTCCCGGCATCACCGCGCATCTTGACCATGTCGCTTCGCTTGGCGTCGATGCGATCTGGATTTCACCGTTTTTCACCTCACCCATGGTCGATTTCGGCTATGATATCGCTGATTATTGCGACGTCGATCCGATCTTCGGGACATTGGCCGACTTCGATGCTCTGGTGGCGCGCGCGCATGAGCTGGGCCTGAAAGTAATTATCGATCAGGTCTATGCCCATACGTCGGACCGGCACGACTGGTTCGCCGCAAGCCGGCAGGACCAGGCCAACTGTCAGGCAGACTGGTACGTCTGGGCCGATCCGAAATCCGACGGCACCCCGCCCAACAATTGGCAATCGGTGTTCGGCGGCCCCGCCTGGACCTGGGACGCGCGGCGGCGGCAATATTACATGCACAGCTTCCTGAAAGAACAGCCGCAACTCAACGCGCACAATCCGGCAGTTCAGGATGCCTTGCTGGCGGTCGCCAAATTCTGGCTGGATCGCGGGGTCGACGGCTTCCGGCTCGATGCCCTCAACCATGCGATGCATGACCCGCTTCTGCGCAACAATCCCGTGGCGACCGACATCACCCGCACCCGCACCCGGCCCTTCGATTACCAGATCAAACGCTACAGCCAGTCACAGCCCGGCATGATCGGCTTTATCGAGCGCATCGCTCGGGTGTGCGCGGAATATGGCGCCATCTTCACCGTGGCCGAGGTCGGCGGCGACAACGCCGACACAGAAATGAAGGATTATACCGCAGGCGACCGCAGGCTCTCCAGCGCTTACGGCTTCGATTTCCTTTATGCGCCCGCCCTGACCCCGCGCTTCGTCGTCGATGCCATGGCCAGTTGGCCCGGAGCTGACGGCGAAGGCTGGCCAAGCTGGGCTTTCGAAAACCACGACGCCCCGCGCGCCGTGTCACGCTGGTGCGCGCCCACGGACATGACCCGCTACGCCCGCGTAAAGATCGCGCTGTTGGCGGCATTGCGCGGCAACATCATCCTGTTCGAGGGCGAGGAGCTTGGGCTGGAACAGGACGACATCCCGTTCGAGCTGCTGCAAGATCCCGAAGCCATCGCCAATTTCCCGCTAACCCTGTCACGCGATGGCGTCCGCACCCCGATGCCGTGGCGCAACGAACCGCTCGGCGGCTTTACCACCGGCTCGCCCTGGCTGCCGCTGTCCCCCGCCAACACCGCGCGCGCGGTCGCCGGGCAGGAAGGCGACCCCGGTTCACAACTGACGCTCACCCGGCAAGTGCTGGCACTGCGCCAGGCAACCCCGGCACTGCGCGCAGGAGCGCTGGAGCATTGCGTG
>JAYUBN010000098.1:0-16858 GCA_043740855.1 Sphingomonadales bacterium
GGGATCGGTGACGCGGGGTGGAGCAGCCCGGTAGCTCGTCAGGCTCATAACCTGAAGGTCGCAGGTTCAAATCCTGCCCCCGCAACCATCTTAAATTGCAGCACCGCCGTAGAGCACCGCCGCAGAGCAGCGCGCCGCATTCTGCGCCTCGGCCCGAGTATGCGAAAACTCCAGTGTTCCAGCCAGTTCGCCCCGCTTAGCGGTCCGCATGCCAGCATGAGCGTGGCGCTGGTCGCCCGGCTTTTTTGGCCTTGAGCCGTTGCCCGGAAAAGTGCATTTTTTTGTCGGAAAGTCAGCGGCCTGATCGCCCGCTCGACCGTATTATTGTCCAGTTCGATCCGCCCATCGTCCAGGAACTGAACCGCCTGACCGGGACCGCCTTGAGCAGGTAATCAGAGATCGCAATGCTGCTCAGAAGCATGTCTGGCGTGCGTCGATTATTTTGCTGTCCGCCGATGGCGCCTGCACGCCCGCGATCATGCGGCAGACGGGCAAGTCGAAGACCTGCGTCTGGCGCTGGCAGGAGCGGTTTATGAGCGCAGGCGTCGAGGGTCTGCTGCGCGATAAGGCGCGGCCTTCGCGCATTGCTCCCCTGAAGCTTGGTGTGACTGATGCACCGGGCGAGACGACGCATTGGATGGCTGACATGATGGCTGCCGCAAGCGGGATTAGCGCCAGTGCCGTGCGTCGCATCTGGAAAATGCATGGTCTGCAACCGCACCGTTACCGGCAATTCAAGCTGTCGACGGACGCTAAATTCGCTGACAAGATTCACGATGTTATCGGGCTGTATGTCGATCCGCCAGCCCATGCCATCGTGCTGTCATTCGATGAGAAGAGCCAGATCCAGGCGCTTGACCGGACGCAGCCGGGGCTCTCGCTCAAGAAGGGGCGGCTCGGTACCATGTCTCATGATTACAAGCGCAACGGCACGACCACGCTGTTTGCAGCCCTCAATGTCCTCGATGGAACCGACATCGGACGCAATATGCAGCAGCACCGGCGTCAGGAGTTCATCCGCTTCCTCAACACCATCAATGCCAATTTGCCGAGCGACAAGGCCGTCCACGTGATCCTCGACAATTATGCCGCACACAAACACGCCAAGGTTCGCCAGTGGCTCGATCGCCATCCCCGCTTCAGGTTTTATTTCACACCGACATCGTGTTCGTGGCTCAATACCGTGGAAGGCTTTTTCGCCAAGCTGACCAGGCGACGCCTCAAACGCGGTGTCTTCCACTCCGTTGTCGATCTCCAGGCAGCCATCAATCGCTTCGTTGCGGAAAACAACGAGAAGCCCGAGCTATTTACCTGGACCGCCGATCCCGACAAAATCATTGCCGCCGTCAAAAAAGGGCACCAAGCGTTAGATTCTAACCACTAGTCAACTCCAACTGGGCACCACAACGCCTGAGCGCAGGGCTCGGAACGGACCGTCGCTTCACGCTCGGCGGCCATTTCCGGACGCGTCGTCACATGTCGGGGAAATCGGCACGCGGTATAGCGCCGGGATGACGTCGCGCCGGCTCGAGGGGTTGCTGTCGATGCAATGAAGTGCACCGCAAGAACCTTGCTGACCAAAGCCAAGCCGGTTCCGTCCCAGACCAGCAGCTTGATCGGGTTCGCCCGCCTGCAACGGAAGATATACGCTACCTCGCAGAACGGCTTGAGCCCCATGTCACGCGCGACCGACGCGACAACGCCGATGGTAGCGTTCCTGGCCCGAAGGGCACGCGAAGCTCAATCCACAGGTTTTGTTGCCACCAACACTTTGAGTGGTCCGGTTAGAATGATCATTCCGCCAGCCTTGTCGCTGCCGGAACAAAGCCCAACGGCTCAGGGGCCAATTGCTGGGCTTGCGTGCTGTCGTGGCGCCAGGCCATGCGTCCGGATAATTGCGCAATATTGGCAATGGGCTCAGAATTTGCCGCGCCAATTTGCGTTTACCCCTTGGCTGACCACTGGCGCTGCACCGGGTCTTCTGAAATGATGTCTATCGGCGAGGGCACCTGCGGCACTGGCGCTATGAAACTTGTTTCGAACGTTGCGACATCACTTGGCGCTACGTTACCCTTCAGCCGAGAGGGGCGTCACCGACAGAGCGAAGCCGTTACCATCCATTTGGCAGCTGTCGTGATCACCTCACGGTGAATCGCAACGAGCCTTGGTTGCCGCGTTCGCGGCGAGTGTGGGCCATTAGGCTTCGCCCATGCAACGCCCCGGGCTACAACCTCAGCCCAAATCGCGGGCCAAGCCATGTCATCCCAGTATAGAGCGCAATTGTGAGCGCGCAGCCGGTGACCAGCGCCACCCAGAAACCGACGCCATGGCGCATCAGCATTGGCAGCAGCAGGAACATCGGCAGCGACGGCAGCACGAACCAGAACGTCGCTTCGGCATGCGCGGCCATGTTGGCTGCATCAGGGCGGTCATGCCACAGCCAGATCATTCCCATGACCGAGACCAGCGGCAGGGAGGCAATCAACGCGCCGATGCCCGGATAGCGTTTCGCTACCTCGGAAATCGCCGCGATCAGGATACCGGACAAGCCAGCCTTGAGTGCGAGATACCACATGGCGCTAATCTGGCCCCCGTGCTTTCGTTTCTTCAGTTTGCGCGGCGCGCTGCTGTCCATGTATTTCGCGAGATCGTAATGGAGGCTGGGAGTGGCGCGCTCCACGCAGGGATTGAGCAGGGTACTGCGGCCGCCATGCGGGCACACTTTCCAGAGGGCTTTGACGGCGCCATGTGCCAGGCAGTCTTCGCGGCGCACCATGAGGACCGAATCGCCGCGGACGTCGCAGGATTATGTAATCCCTCACCTTAGAAGCTGGTTCTTTCGCGAGCGACCGACCGTGACGGCCCGACCCGTGCCTGCCGACCCGCAACGGGTACCAAAACGGCGCAGCATACAGCTTGATTGGTTTTGCAAACGTCACTGATTCAGCGCTGTCCCGCGTTGCAAGTCAATGCTTGGTTGGCGGCGCCTGCGCGCTTATCGCCGCTTGCAACGTCTGCTCGGCGCGGCCCATGCGTTGCGCACAGGCCATCATTTGTGGGCCAGCGGTCTTGGGGTCGAGGCGCGAGTGCGTGATCGCGGCAACGGCCTGCGGGCTGATGTGGCCGTCGAGCCGGCCCAGGTAAAACATCACCGCCTGTGTGGCGACTGTCTTGCCCCGGTCGTCCTTCGCGGCTTTGGCGAAAAAGTTGCTCAGCATGAAGCACTGCAAATCATCAGGGGCGGTTTGCGCCGCCGCCGGTGCGGCAAGCGCCAGAGCCAACAGGCCGGTGACGAACAATTTAATTTTCATGCATCCTCCAGAAGATGCCCACAATGGACTGATTTCAACTCTTAGGCGATCATTCGGGGGCTTTCCACTCAAACCGTTCGTTCGGCCTTGGCCAATGATCTCACCGGCCCCGCCAATTGGGGGTGCGCTTTTCCGAAAAGGCACGCGGTCCTTCTTGCGCGTCTTCGCTGCAATACGTGTACGCATACGCGGCTCGCGCGGCGGTCAACGCGGCAGCACGGCCCATCTCGGTGGCCAGCATCACAGTTTCGCGTCCGGCCTTGACCGACAGCGGGGCGCCTTCCAGTACCTCCTGCGCCAGCGCAATGGCGGTATCGATCAGGTCGGCGGGCTCGGCGAGGCGGTTGACCAAGCCGATTTCATAAGCGCGCTGGGCAGTGATCGGTTTACCGGTCAGGATGATTTCCATCATGATGCGCTGCGGGATCATGTGGATCAGCGGCGTGGCCCAGGGCGAGCCGCGACCGAGCCTGACCTCGGTGATGGCAAAGCGCGCGGCGGTTGAAGCAACGCAGAGATCGCACGCCTGCGCGATCTCCCAGCCGCTCGCAAAGGCGATGCCATTGACCGCAGCGATGGTGGGCTTGGTCAGCTCGATATTGTCGTAAGGCACCGGAATGAAATCGCGCGGCGGAACGCCTAAGCCGGTCTCGACCATTTCCTTGAGATCGCTGCCCGCGCAAAAGGCATTGTCGCCGGCGCCGGTCAGGATGGCAATGCGCAAGCGGGGGTCGGCTTCGAAATGACGCCAGGCATGGGTCAGGGCGTCGCGCACCTCGGCATTGAGCGCGTTATGCTGCTCGGGCCGGTTGATGGTAATGATGGCGATGCCGTCGGCGCGGGCATGGAACAGGACGGCTTCAGCGGAGTCGACAGGCATTGGAAACCTCGTTGCTGGAATTCGGTGCGCGCGATGATGGCCAGGCCGTGGCTGCGTTCGACCACGGCCCGGCCCCGCGCGCGCCTGCCTGGGCTAGCGGCGATAAAAAGATATGCCAAGCTGCGCGCAAGCAGACAATCGTCTTCAAATCATGTTCAACCACCTGGCGCCTTATCCGCTGGCCGGTCGCGCGCCCGGCGTCGCGTTTGTCCACTGCAATGCAGGGCGGCTGTGAATGTCGCCACGATCAGGGTCCGCACCAGCCTGTCACCGACTGCGTTCCCAAGCCGTACCGGCATCGCCAAAGGCACGCTGCTCAATTGCCGCGCCAAGCGATTACCCTTGGCAGACGGAATAAACTACGGCTGGTATCTTGTGGCGAAAGGGTTACGCTCAACTGCCAAGCGGAGGAGAGCCTGCCATGTTCGTGAAGCTTACCAGTGTCGATCGCGTGATCACCGCCATCAACGCCGCGCAAGTCACTTTCATCTCACCGGTCACCGACGGTACCCGCATCCGCTTTGGCGAGGGCCGCAGCGTTACAGTGATCGAGCCGCTGGATGAAGTCATCGATAAATTGAGCCGCAGCGAACTCGTTTTCGCGGACTAGCGGCACCGCTCCAAAAATCGGTATCGGTTTTTGGCTCAAGGCAATGCGACCGCAAAAACCGCTAGGGCGCGACCAGCCGCTTGTTCAGCGCAGCTTCGCATTCGTTCACCAGTTCAGCGACGATATCGGCCGCGGGTTCTTCTTTGGTGACCATGCCCACTGACTGGCCCGCCATCACAGAGCCCGATTCGACATCGCCATCGATTACCGCGCGGCGCAACGCTCCAGCCCAGAATCGTTCGATCAGCAATTGCGCCTCGCCCATGTCGACCAGCCCGGCATCGAGCAGTTTGGCCACTTCGACCTGCTTGGCGGTAAATTCTTCGGTACCCTTGTTCTTCAACGCGCGGACCGGGATCACCGGCAAGCGCGGATCGACCTGGACGCTGGCGATCGCTTCGCGGGCCGACGCGCGGAAAAATGCCTTTTTGAACGCCGGATGGGCGATGCTTTCGGTGGCACAGGCAAAACGCGTCCCCAACTGTACCCCGGCGGCGCCCATTTCGAGGTAGGCGGCGATGGCCGCGCCCCGCCCGATCCCGCCCGCGACGAATATCAACGCCTCGCCGCCCAGCGTCGGCAGGATTTCCTGCGCCAGCACGCTGGTCGATACCGGGCCAATGTGCCCGCCCGCCTCGGACCCCTCGATCACTAGCGCATCCGCGCCCGAGCGTAGATATTTCTTCGCCAGCGCCAGCGTCGGCGGGATGCAGATGACTTTCGCACCCGCCGCCTTGAGCGCCTCAATGCTGCCCTTGGGCGGAATGCCGCCTGCCAGCACGACATGGCTGACGCGGTGGGTGGCGCAGACCGCAATCAGTTCGAACAATTGCGGATGCATGGTGATGAGGTTCACGCCGAACGGGTTGTCCGTCAGCGCCCGCGTCGCGGTGATCTCGCCATCGAGCAGGTCAGGCGTCATCGCCCCGCACGCAATCACGCCAAACCCGCCAGCATTGCTGATCGCCGAAACCAGATTGCGCTCGGAAACCCAGCTCATCGCGCCGCACAAAATAGCATATTCGCTGCCGAGAAAAGCCGTGCCGCGCGCCATCAAACCCTTGGTATTATGTATCACGAGTCCCTCTCGGCGGTTGCGTGGTGGAAAATTTATGTCGATCCCGTTGAATCGACGCGCGAAAACAACGATTGCCCGCGTCGTTCGCAGAGGTGAACGCGGGCCCATAGAGGTTGACTGGCCCCACCGCCAGACCATTCACCGCCGGTAGCGCGACAGATTGTCACAATTTGGCAGGGAAGCCAAGAATAACGGCTGCGGCGACGATAATCGCCTGTCCGCTCACAATTTTTTCGTTGGGTCACGGTTCGCGGTGCGCGCAGGGGGCAGCATAATGCCATTTCGCATATGCAGTATAATCCCGTAGAGTAACTATCGGACTTTAATCGATTTTCACAGGACCCCGCTGCGCATGTCGAACGGACCGACGATTCTCGACATACCGCCCCTGCCAGCAGGGGAAACGGCGAGTCTGTCGGCCCGTCAGGGTAACGGTCCGGTGGTCGAGTGGCTGCAAAGCCCATTCGCCTTTGTCCTGCTGTGCGCGCTGGGCGCGCTGCCGCTTGCGTTCACGGCGATGCCGCCGCTTATCGATTTGGGCGGGCATTTGGGTCGCTACGCCATTCAGGTGGATGGGGGCGCATCTGCCACGCTGCGGCAATGGTACAGCTATCGCTGGAGTCTCATCCCCAATCTCGGGGTTGATCTGCTGATGCAGGTGCTGGCGCCGTGGCTGGGCCTTGAACCGGCGCTGAAGCTGATTGTGGTGGCCATTCCAGTGGTGCAGATCGCTGGCTGGCTGCTGTTGGCTCGCGCGGTCCATGGCTATGTGCCGCCCACGGCGCTGTTCACCGTGCCGCTGGCCTATAGTTATCCGTTTCATTACGGTTTTCTGAATTTCACGCTGTCTGTGGCGCTGGCGACATGTTTTCTGGCGCTTTGGGTGACGTTGGCGAATCGCGAGGGGGCGAACCGCGAGGGGGCGAACCGCGACGGACTCTGGCTGCGGTGGGTAATATTCGTGCCGCTGGCCTGTGTCCTGTGGGTCGCGCACCTTGCAGGATGGGCGATGTTTTGCGTTTTGGCGGCGGCCGATGAAGCGTGGCGCCTGAGGTCTAAAGGGCTGGGGAAGCTGCACGGGCGAGAGTTTGCCCGGGCTGCGTTTCGCTCGATGATTTTGCTGTGCTGCCTGTTGGCGCCTTGGCTGTTGAAGCTGCTGTGGCCGGGTCCATCGGCCGCCCACACCGGCACCAAGCTGTTTGTTTACGCGCCGTTATCGATCAAGGTAAAATTGTTTTATCTGATCATGCCGGTGCGGGATCGCTGGGCGATATGGGACGTCGTTGCAGCACTGGTTATTTTCGGCATTATCGGCTGGGGCTGGTCGTCGCGCCGATTTACCCGGAATGGCGGGCTGGTCTTGGCTGCGGTCTGCCTCGCGCTGCTGTTTGCGATAATGCCCGACGAGTTGATCGGGTCCAGCTTTGCTGACATGCGGCTGGTCCCGACCATGCTCGCCGTGGGTTTGATCGCGGCCAGTCCCCTGGTGGCCAGTCCCTTGGTGGCGAGTCCCCTGGCGGTGAGTCCACCAGTTCACCGGCGTGCAATATCCCGGCCCCGCGTGTTCCGGCATCCTCGTCTGGTGGAGGGATTGACGATTGCCGGGCTGGTCTTTGCCGGTGCTCGCCTGACCGGCAACGGCGTCAGCATGACGTTGTTTGATCGCCAGTTTTCCCAGGATCTTGCCGCGCTGGAGGCCATTCCGCGCAACACCCGCTTCGTCAGCCTGGTCGTTGAAGCGTGCCATACGACTTATGCGACGTGGAATCGCGAAAGGCGTGGGCATCTGGCGGGCTATGCGATTGGACGCCGACACGATTTTTCAAACGATCAGTGGAACATACCGGGGCAGCAACTGCTGCAGGTCCACAATCCGGCGGCCGGCGAATTCGCCAGCGATCCCTCGCAAATGACGACGGCGCAGGCGTGCGAGGACAAGCCGGCGATGATGCAGCTTGTCGGGCGGATACCCATGACCACACGGTACCTGTGGCTATTGGACAGCGGGCCGCACAGAGCCATCCCCGGATGGCATCCAATCCAATTTTCAACGGATTCGATGGTTTATTTGCGGAATTCATTCGACCGGCAGACCATAGCGACGGCAACGGCCGCCTCGGCGCTGGTGCCTCGCTACGATCGACAATAGCCCGACGAGGACCGGCCATAATAAAAGTGCCGCCAGCCTAGGGGCCAGCGGCGCTTTGCGAGTTTGGCAGAGATTGCCTCAGTTACAGGTAACAGCCGTGCGGATGCTGGACCGCTTGCGCAGCGCATGACCGACAAAGCCCAGGCCGACCAGCATCATCGCCCAAGTTGCCGGCTCTGGCACTGTTGGCGGCGTCGCCTGATTGAAGCCGATATTGTCGATCGAGAAGTCGTAGCCTGTCGTATTCGTGGTCGATATTGTTATGATCTGCCCGACCGTCGGGAACGAAATTAGCGAAACGCCACTATTGCCATTGCTGGCGATGTTAACGGTTGTCGAGTTGCCCAGATTGTCCGAGACGATAAATGTGTTGATCGAGGTTTGGCCGTTATAGAGGTTGAAGAAGAAATTATTGATCGGTGCCGAGAAGCTGATCGTCATCGCATCACCCGCCGATCCCGGCAGAAAAAAGCTGTTATAGTAAACGCTCGTCGTATCCGCCGGCAAGGATGCCTCATTGGTCAGGATCGCGCCGTTGCCGAACGTCACGGTGTCGCCACCGGCCATGACGGTTACTGGTCCGGCAATTGCCTGACTGGCGAAGCTCGGTCCGGTGAGGCCCTGAGCGTCGAACGTGATGATAGTGGCATGAGCGGAAATCGCGCTCATGAGCAGAGCCGCCGAGGCGGTAATTGCGAGCTTTTGCACCTTCATATCTCACACACTCCAATCTGCTGAAAGCCAGCTAACCTGGCGACCGATGCCACCTTTTTTGAGGTGGTGGCCAAAGCCTTTGCTTTAACGATCACCTAAAAAAGACCGTGCGACGCATGTTTTCATGGCATTGATTGGAGAAGCCGGTGATGGCCTTGCCATCGCACGCTCACGCAGTCGCAACGTGCGGGTGTCACTGAGCGTTACAACACCTAAGGGCACATCGGGCGAGCCGTTTTTGCCTCGTTAATCCGTTCTGGTGTTGTAGGTGAGCTGGCGCAATCCGCCCAAGGCAGACATTTCCTTATGCACCGACCATCCAACGCGGCGATAATGTCCCAAGCTTTCGCGCGCCTGTCGCCGCGGCTATCGCCCCGCGCGGTGCCGCTGGGCAGTCGGCTGATCGGTGCGGCTGGCCCGGTCATGCTCGTCTTCCTGTTCGCGCAGGCATTCCTGCATTCCGGCCTGCTGGGCTGGTCGGTCGGCATCGTCTATATTCTTTACGATACGGCGTTGCTCGTTTTTACAGCGGTAAACATCCGCGACCTCGCCAGGCGCGTGCCACCCCCACCCGCCGCCGGGACGCACACCGGCGCCGCCGCGACCAGCAGCCTTGCGGTCATCGTGGCGGCGCATAACGAAGCGCAGGTACTGGGCGTTACCATCGACACGCTGGCCCGCCAGCAAACGCCGCCCGAGTTGATTGTGTTGGTTGACGATGGCTCCAGCGACGATAGCGCCCTGGTCCTGGAAGCGCTTTACGGATTGGCTCCCCCGCCGCTCGGCACGATCAGCGAGCCAGCGCCGCTGATGCCGACGCTGCGCTGGCTACGCTTGCCCCATGGCGGCAAGGCAGTGGCGCTGAACGCCGCCATGACCATGGTCGATATCGAGCTCGTGCTGACCGTCGATGCCGACACGTTGCTGGCGCCCGGCGCAATCAAGGCGATGCGCGATGCCTTCGCCGCCGAACCGGAGCTGGTCGCCGCCACCGGCGTGTTGCGCCCGATCTGCGGGCCGGGGTTGACCGCACAAGCGTTCCAGTGGTTTCAGGGTTATGAATATGTTCGCAACTTTCTCGCGCGCTACGGCTGGATGCGGCAACACGGGCTGCTGTTGATTTCGGGCGCGTTTGCCGGGTTCCGCCGCGCCGCCCTGATCGAAGTGGGCGGCTTTGATCCCGAAAGCATGGTGGAGGATTACGAGCTGATTCATCGCCTTCATCGCCACGCGTTGGACAGCGGGCAGGATTGGCGAGTCCGCGTGATCGGAGCCGCTGCTGCCAGCACGGATGCACCGGCCAGCCCGCTCGCGTTCCTGCGCCAGCGGCGGCGCTGGTTTGGCGGTTTTCTCCAAACCCAGTTCTGGAACCGCGACATGGTGGGGAACCGCCATTATGGCAAGCTGGGCACGCGGATGCTGCCGGTGAAGGCGTTCGATACGGTGCAGCCGATTTTCGGGCTGACCGCCTTCGTCATCCTGCTTGTGCTGATTGCGCTGGGACGGCTGCATCTTGCGCTGCCGATCCTGGGCATAATGGCCGCCAAGATCGTGATCGACCTGACGTTTCACCTCTGGTCGATCGGTCTGTACAAGACGTGGACCGGCCAGCGCGCCGGGCTGGGGCTGGGCGCGGCCCTGCTCGTTTCGCTGGCCGAGCCGTTCACATTCCAGTTGCTGCGCCACGCTGGCGCGATCTGGGGCTGGTTCGCTTATCTGTCCGGTCGCGGCTCCTGGAGCCGGCAACAACGGACCGCGATCGGCATCGGCAATCCGGTCGCGATCAACCGCGCAGCATCATCCGCTGCAGTTCGCGCGTCCGATCCAGAAACTGGTGCTTGAGCGCGCCCACGACATGCAGGGCGACCAGCGCATAAAGCACATAGGATGACCACTCGTGGCCGGCCCCAAACAGGTCGTGGATGTACTTTTTCTTGGCAGGATCCAACTGCATGATCGGGGCCAGACGCGGCCATTCGAACAGGCCGAACCAATGCATCGGATGCGCCGCTGCCTGTTCATACGCCGAATCCATGATCCAGCCGCTTAGCGGGAGTGCAAAGAGGAGGCTATAAAGCAGCCCATGCACGAAAAATGACAGCACCCGCTCCCATTTCCGGTAGCCGGCCGGCAGTGCCGGCGCGGGGTGTGTCAGCCGCCACAGCAGCCGCAGCAGCGCCAGTCCAAGAACGGTCACCCCGATCGATTTGTGAACATCGATCGTCGGCCGCACCACGGCATCGGGCAAATGATCCCATGTCCACGCCAGCGCGACATTGACGGCGATCATTGCCGCGATCAGCCAATGAAGGATGATCGCCGGTCGGGTGTAGCGTTGGGGCACAAGAAACCTCTGCATTGAGAGAGGCGGAGATAACGCAAACCGGCCTGAATTACCAGCCGGGGCGATGCCCGTGCAGCGTCACGCCGCATCCAGCCCATAGGCCGTATGCAGCACCCGCACCGCCAGTTCCGTTTCGTCTTCGTCGATCAGCACCGATACCTTGATCTCGCTGGTCGAGATTGCCTGGATATTGATGCCGCGATCCGCGAGCGTCTTGAACATCGTTGCAGCGACGCCGGCGTGGCTGCGCATGCCGACGCCAACGACGCTGATTTTCGCGACCTTGCCATTGGCGATGATGCGGGTGTAGCCGATGGCGTCCTTGTGCTGTTCCAGCAACGCTTCGGTGCGCGCCAGATCGGCGGCGGGGACGGTGAAGGTGACGTCGGTCTCAGGCAAATCCTTGGCGATATTCTGGATAATCATATCGACGTTGATGTTGGCGGCGGCCAGCGGTCCGAAGATCGCGGCGACCGCGCCAGGGCGGTCGGCGATGCGGGTCAGCGTGACTTTCGCCTCGTGCTTGTCGGCGGCGATGCCGGTGATGAGCTGGCTTTCCATGTCGGTTCCTTCCAATTCGGCTAGCTCTTCTTCGCTGACAATCATCGTTCCTGGCAGAGTGTCGGCGGCGGGCGCATTGTCGTCGATGAACGAGGATAATACCTGGATCCGCACACCCTCCTTCATCGCCAGCGAGACCGAGCGCGTCTGCAACACCTTCGAGCCAACGCTGGCCAGTTCTAGCATTTCTTCATAGGTGACATGCTTGAGCTTGCGTGCCTTGGCAACGATGCGCGGGTCCGTCGTATAGACGCCGTCGACATCGGTGTAGATATCGCAGCGGTCGGCCTTGATCGCCGCTGCCACTGCGACCGCCGAAGTATCCGAGCCCCCGCGCCCCAGCGTGGTGATCCGGCCACCGGCGGTCAGCCCCTGAAAACCGGGGATGACGGCGATTTCGCCCGCCGCCATGCTGGCGAGCAGGGCAGATGAATCAATGGTTTCAATGCGGGCGCGGGCGTGGGCATCGTCGGTGTGCACCGGCAATTGCCAGCCCAGCCAGCTGCGCGCCTTGCTGCCCAGCGCCTGGAGATGGAGCGCGAGCAGCCCGCTGGTGACCTGTTCGCCCGCCGCTACCACCACGTCGTATTCGGCGGGATCGTAAAGCGCATGGGCTTCGCGGCAGAAATTCACCAGCCGGTCGGTTTCGCCCGACATCGCCGACACCACGACCGCGACTTCATGCCCGGCGGCCTGCTGGCGGCGCACCAGTTGCGCCACGCGGCGGATGCGTTCGGTTCCGGCCATCGACGTGCCGCCGAATTTCATCACGATGCGGGCCACGGTACTTGCTCCAGCTGGGTGGACGAAAAAATGCGCGGCCACTCGACCGCGCGGCGGGGGCGCTTTAGGGATGGCGCATGAGCAATGCAACTACTCCCGTTTCGGCGCCAGTCACAATCCGCCCCGATGAAGCCGCGCATTTCGGGGCGCTGGCCGCTGACTGGTGGGATCCGAAGGGGTCTTCGGCCATGCTGCATCGGCTTAATCCGGTGCGGCTGGGTTTTATCCGTCACGCCGTGGACGTGCATTGGCAGGGGGATTCGCGCGCGCTGAAGCCGCTGGCGGGACGGCAGGTACTCGATGTCGGTTGCGGCGCCGGGCTGCTGTGCGAGCCGCTCGCCCGGCTGGGCGCGGCTGTGACGGGGGTGGATGCAGCGTCGGAAAATGTCTCGGCGGCGCAGGCGCATGCCGATAACGGCGGCCTGGCCATCGCTTATCGCTGCGGGGATGTGGCGGACATGGGCCTGAACGGCTTCGATCTGGTCTGTGCGCTGGAAGTAATCGAACATGTCGCCGACAAGCCGGCGTTCGTGCGCGCGCTGGCGGCAGCGCTGGCGCCGGGCGGGATGATGATCCTGTCGACGCCTAACCGTACCGCGTTATCCCGATTGTTGCTGGTGGAGGGCGCGGAACGGCTGGGCGTCATCCCGCGCGGCACGCATCATTGGCAGGATTTTGTCACGCCGCAGGAACTGGCCGGACTGCTGGCGGACGCCGGACTGACCATGAGCGCCCCGCAGGGGATCGCGTGGTCGCCCGGCAAGGGGTTGCATCTCGCCAGCGACCTGTCGCTAAATTACATCGTGACGGCAGCTCGTGCCGAAGCCCCTTGCACCACCGCCCCCGCGCGACCCTGACCAATCGCGTCAACCATCGCTGCGACGGTGACGATGGTATAATGCAGCAGTCGCAGCTGGGCCACCAGCCGGGCGAAGAACCATGATGACCACGGCTCCCACCCTTCTCCGTCGAGACTGTGAAATGTCAGGATAGTCCAGCTGCCATCCGGCACCGCGCGGCTCAGCTGCTCGACCACGTCATCGAAATGGCGTTCCCGCACCGCCCAGCTATTGAGGCAAAAAACATCGGCGGTGCCGTCGATGGCATTGAACTGCACCGGCTCGTCCGACGACCGGGTCGTAAAGCCGCCGGCGACCAACCCTTCCGCAGCCAGATCGATGTCAGCTAATATATTGTATGGATAACAGAATATATAGGGGCCGTCGTGAATGGTGCGAACCAGCGCCAGCGATCCCTGAACTTCGCGCAATTGCTCGGCGGGCGCAAGCTGGCTCATGTCGGGGTGCGAACAGCTGTGCAATTGCACGTCATGGCCCTGCGCGGAAATTTCCCGCCATTGTGCCACCGAACCGAAATCGCAGCCCAAAAATCCCGGCGCATCGCGCAAGTCCGTTCCGCCCGTTACCAGATCGGCAACCACAAAAAAGCTGGCGCGATCGGGTGCGAGCAGGGTGGCGGCTTTGCGCGCGCCGCCAATAAATCCATCGTCAAAGCGAAAGGTGACGTAGCGCATAGCGTTTCCCCCGGCTTGCCTGAAGCGGGCGGCGGGCACGACCCGCACAATCCTCAAGGTATGCAGTGCACTGAAATCCTGAGCAACCCCCAGCTTGCTCATTGTGCGAATTGGTATTGAGCACCGGGCTGTTTGGCCCTGCGCCACACCCTGCTGCGGCTTGCGTCTCGCCGCGGCCCTCGCTAACCGCTGTCCAAACCGCAGGATATTCGATGGATTATATCAGTACCCGAGGGCGCGCCGCCACGCTCGATTTCAAAAACGCAACGCTGGCGGGGCTGGCCAGCGACGGCGGGCTATACCTGCCGCGCGAATGGCCGCGCTTTTCCCACGCAGAAATCGCGGCGTTCGCGGGCTTGCCTTATGCCGAGCTGGCCGCGCGTATCATGCAGCCGTTCGTCGGCACCAGCCTGACGCCGGAGCGGCTGCGCGAACTGACCCACGCGGCCTATGGCCGTTTTGCCCATGTCGCGGTCACCCCGTTACGCCAGCTCGACGAGCAGCACTGGCTGCTCGAACTGTTCCACGGGCCGACGCTGGCGTTCAAGGACGTTGCGCTGCAATTGTTGGGGCTGTTCTTCGAAGAATTTCTGGCGCTCAGCGATCAAAACCTGACCATCGTCGGGGCGACGTCGGGCGATACCGGATCGGCGGCCATCGACGCGCTGGCGGGGCGGGCGAAGGTCGATATCTTCATGATTCATCCCAAGGGCCGGGTCAGCGACGTACAGCGCCGTCAGATGACCACGGTGCTGGCGCCAAACGTGCATAATATCGCGATTTCCGGCACCTTCGACGATGCGCAGGCGATGGTGAAGAGGATGTTCTGCGATCCCGCGCTGACCGGGCGCTTCAATATCGGCGCGGTCAATTCGATCAACTGGGCGCGGCTGATGGCGCAAGTCGTCTATTATTTCGCCGCCGGCCTGCAGTTGGGCGCGCCGCATCGCCCGGTTGCTTTTTCGGTGCCAACCGGCAATTTTGGCGATGTTTTCGCAGGCTTTGTCGCAGCGCAGATGGGGCTGCCGATCGAGCGGCTGATCGTGGCGACCAACGTCAACGATATCCTGTATCGCGCGCTGACCAGCGGCGATTACTCCAAGGGTACAGTCACGCCGACAGCGGCGCCGTCGATGGACATCCAGGTATCATCCAATTTCGAGCGCCTGCTGTTTGATCTCAATGGCCGCGACGGGCTGGCGCTGGCCCAGCAGATGGCGACCTTTGAAAACGGCAAGGCGATGCAACTGACTAACGCCCAGCGGCAGGGCGCTGCCGCGCTGTTCTCCACTGCACGCGCCGATGCCGACGACATGTCGCGGGCGATCGGCTGGGCGTGGCAGAAGGCTGGTGAGTTGATCGATCCACACACCGCAATTGCGCTCCATGCCGCGCGCACCGCCAATATCGATCGCTCGGTGCCGGTGGTCACGCTGGCCACCGCGCATCCCGCCAAGTTTTCTGACGCGGTCGAACGCGCCACCGGTCAGCGCCCGCCGCTGCCGACCCGCGTCGGCAATCTGTTCGAGCGCGAGGAACGTTGCGTTGAGTTGCCCGGCGATTATGCGCAGATCGCCGACTACATCGTCGCGCGCGCCGCGCCGCGCCAGTAATCGGTGGCGTGTCTGGCCCGAACACCGCTGATCCTGACCGGGGAAAGCTGGGCTGACTACGGCTTGATCGATTCGGGGCACGGGCGAAAGCTGGAGCGCTATGGTGCGTGGCGTTTCATTCGCCCCGAACCCCAGGCGCTGTGGTCTCCCCGCCTGACAGACTGGACCGCGCATGGCGAATTCGTGCCCGGCTCGGACGAGGACGGCGGTGGCCGCTGGAATTATACGCAGCCCGTGCCTGACGCAGGCTGGCCGCTGGCGCGTGGTGACGTGCGCTTCACCGCGCAATGCACCCCCTTCCGCCACCTTGGTTTCTTTCCCGACATGGCCCCGGTGTGGGACTGGATGAGCGAACAGCTCGCCGCGCGTCAGGACGCCGCCACGCTGAACTTGTTCGGCTACACCGGCGTCGGCACGCTCTCGCTCAGCGCCCACGGGCCCGTCACCCACGTCGATGCCTCGAAAAAGTCGGTTGCCCAAGCTCGCGCCAATGCCGAATTGTCCGGCATGGCCCAGCGCGCGATCCGCTGGATCATCGACGACGCCGCCAAATTCGCCGCCCGCGAAGTGCGGCGCGGCAAACGCTACGATGGCATCATCCTCGATCCGCCCAAGTTCGGGCGCGGCCCGGAAGGCGAGGTCTGGCGGCTCGAAGAGCACCTCCCCGCGCTCATCGCCGATTGCCGCCGCCTGCTCGACGCGCAAAGCCGCTTTCTATTCCTGACGGTTTATGCGGTGCGGATGTCGTCGCTGGCTCTGGCCGGACTGCTGGGCGAGGTGTTCGCCGATTTGCCCGGCACGATCGAGCATGGCGAACTGGCGGTGCGCGAAGACTGGGAAGCTGCGCGGCTCTTGCCGACCGCGATTTTTGCAAGGTGGCGCAACGATTAAAGTTTGCTCCGTACGCCGCGGCGGGTGACAAGAATAAGCTGCGAGGGTAGCCCCCTCGCGCTCCCCGGCATTTTCTGTCGCGTAATCTACAAAGTCGCGCTGCCATAACGCTCCTCCGGAAAGCGGGGTGGGGCTATGGCCCCAAGCCTACGCCTTCGCTGCACCGCTGGACGACATCCTCGCAAAATGTCATCAGCCTCGTTCTGCTGTTCCGGGGAAATGCCGCTTGGCCGATTTGTTTCACGAGATTGCCGATCTGGAACGATTCAGTGCGCGAAATTAACAAAATGCAACGGGCAGCCTGCCTTGGGCAAGGCACCGGGAAAGTCACGATAAAGCATCTCGAATGCGCGATTCCGTTTATTGCCTTGTTCATCGTCGCGACCGTTG
>JAYUBN010000099.1:0-5475 GCA_043740855.1 Sphingomonadales bacterium
CCGGCGGCAAAGAGCATATCGCCGCCGGGCCGCCGATGAAACGGTTGGGCACCCCCGAAGAGGCAGCGGACCTGATCCTCTACCTGTCATCCGCCAGGGCCAGCTATGTCACCGGCCAGACCGTCGCCATCGAGGGCGGTCGGCTGGCGACGTGAAGGACGCCGCGCAATGATGTTACAGGGCAAGACCGCATTCGTCACCGGCGCAGGCAGCGGCATCGGTCGCGCCACCGCCAGGGCATTTGCGCGTGAAGGCGCCAGGGTCTGCTGCGCGGACCTGAATGGCGCCGGGGAAACCGCCGCGATGATCGCTGCAACAGGCACCGAAGCTGGGGTGGAAGCCTATGGCGTGGCCATCGACATCACCGACGAGGCTGCGGTCAACGCCGCTGTCGATGGCATCGTCAGCCGCTGGGGACAGCTGGATATCGGCTTTAACAATGCCGGGATCAATATCGAAAACAAGCGCGATCACTGGCAGCGGCTGGACCTGTTCGACCAGACCATGGCGGTGAATGTGCGTGGGGTGATGATCTGCATGGTGGCCGAATTGCGCCACATGTATCCGCGCAAATCGGGCAGCATCATCAACACCGCGTCCACCGCGGCCTTTACCGGTATCGCCGGGCCGGGCTATGTCGCCAGCAAGCACGCGGTGATGGAGCTGACCCGCGCCGCCGCGCTGCGCTATGCGGAGGACGGCATTCGCGTCAACGCGCTCTGCCCCGGCGCCACCTTTGGCGGCATGATGAGCGAGCGGCACGACCCGGATTCGCTCCGTCTCAAGGCCCGCGCCCATCCGATGAACCGGATCGCCCAGCCCGAGGAAATGGCGGAAGGCGTGGTGTTCCTCGCTTCCGACCGGGCCAGCTATATGACCGGACACCCGCTGGCGATCGACGGCGGGTTCCTGGCCGGATAAATCCGGTCTGCAATCGTTTTAGGGAAGAGAAATTTGTTCAAGACCCGAATTACCGAATTGTTCGGGATCGAAACACCCATCGTGATGGGTGGCATGACCGGTGTCGGCTATGGCGAGCTGGTCGCGGCGGTCGGGAATGCCGGAGCAATGGGCTTCATCACCGCGCATATGTTCGAAAGCGGCAAGGCATTGCGCGCCGAAATCGACAAGACGCGTCAGCTCACTGACAAACCATTCGGCGTCAACCTGACGTTGCTGCCGTCGATCAACCCGATCCCCTATGTCGAATACCGCGAGGCGATCATCGCTGCGGGAATCCGCGTCGTCGAGACTGCCGGGCGTGCCCCCACCGACCATCTCCCGTTCTTCAAAGACGCAGGGGTGGTGGTCATGCACAAATGCACCAGCGTCCGCCACGCCATTTCGGCAGTGAACAAAGGTGTCGACGTGATCAGCATCGATGGCTTTGAATGTGCCGGTCATCCGGGGGAGGACGACGTCGGGCTGATGGTGCTGCTGCCCGCTACCGTCGATGCCCTGCCGCAGATACCGATCGTCGCATCAGGCGGAATGGCCGACGGCCGCAGCCTTGTCGCCGCGTTGGCGCTGGGGGCCGATGCGATCAACATGGGCACGCGCTTCTGCGCGACCGTAGAGGCAAAGCTGCACCCCAACGTAAAGGCGCAGATCGTCGCCAATACCGAACGCGATACCGTTCTGGTTGGACGAACTTTGAACAACACGGCACGCGTCGCCCGCAATGCCGTTTCCGAACAGGTGGCCGCGATCCAGCGGGACCCCAACCAGACCTTCGAAGCAGTGCGTGAGCTTATGTCGGGGGTCCGCGCACGCGAACGGGTGTTGAAGAACGGCGACATGGACGGC
Organism: Sphingomonadales bacterium; assembly: GCA_043740855.1. Taxonomy (GTDB): domain Bacteria; phylum Pseudomonadota; class Alphaproteobacteria; order Sphingomonadales; family Sphingomonadaceae; genus Novosphingobium. The sequence goes on from JAYUBN010000099.1 coordinate 1,807, forward strand.
GGTATCTGGACCTGCGGGCAAAGCCAGGCGCTGATCCACGATATACTGACCTGTGCAGAGCTTGTGCGCAAAATTATCGAGCAGGCCGAAACTGTCCGCAGCGTCCGGCTCGGTCAGCCCTGATGAAGGCCGCTTGACCCGCGGGTGGCAGCATGCCCGCGATCAGAAATTGGCCGACACAATTCTTCGCGCTTCCACCCCATCGCGCAATATCGCCCAGATGTCCGCTTCCAGCCTGGCCGCTTCGTCATCATGGGCAAGTTCAACCGCGACGTGGACCGCAATCAGCATTTCGCGCAGCGCTTCATTTTCGGCCTGAAGCGAGGAGACGCGCCAGTCACCCGCCTGAGGAGGCAGCGCGTTGACAACATGCGGAAACATCACCGCACCGCGCCGGACGACATCGCGCAAACGGACGTTCTCGCCGATCAGCTTGTCCGCAGCAGTATCCCATTGCTCCGCCGCCATATCGAGCATTTCTGCCATCATGCCGGCATTGCTCGCGTTGAAACCGGCCAGCTGCGGCACGATATCCCGGCGCAACTTGCCGGCAAAATCGGCGAGCGCGGCGGCTACGGTTGGTCTCATAACTTCCCCATGAGTTCGAGAATGGCGCGATCCTGCGAATTATGCAGCCACCATGCCGCATAGGCATAAATGATCTGCGGATCGTCCGACTTGGTCCAGGCAGCGACGCCGGTGTTCCAGATCGCCTGGCCCTTGATGCACATCGCCAGCTCCCACCAATGCAGCGCCGCCGGATCGACCGTCAATCCGCTGGCGCTTTGCCATATCCGAATGGCGTCCGCGCGCGGGGCGACGCCGCTGCGCCGCTCGTCCTTGCCGAACGACAACACGCGGGCCATGCTCCACGCCAGATCCTCCAGCGGATCGCCAAGATGCGCCATTTCCCAATCGAGCACGGCGATCAGTTCGCCGGCGTCGTCGTACAGAAAATTGCCGGCGCGAAAATCGCCGTGGACCATTGCCAGTTTTTGCGCCGGCGGTGGCGGATTTTGGCGCATCCAGCGGATCGCTGCCCGGGCGATCGGTTCGGGCCCGAGATTGGCGGCATCGAGCGTCGCTTCCCAATAATCGAGTTCCTGCATCGCCGTGGTTGCAGCGCTGCTGGGCTTCATGAAGCCAACGTCGAGGTCGTCGCAGGGCAGTGCGGCGAGCTTGCCCATTGCGGTCCACAAGCCTTCGGCCAACTTTGGCAAGCGGGCTCGCCATTGCGGTTCCTGGATCTGGTATTCGCTGTTGTGGTAGCCGCGAAGGTCCTCGGCGAGCGATATCGCGCCGTCGAAATGACGCGGATCTTCTTCCAGCAGGATCATGCGCGGGACCGGAATTCCGCGCTGGTAGACCGCCCTGTAAGCATTGTATTCATGCTGCCGGTCGCTGTCGACATTGCTCTCCGGGGGATCGCGGCGCAGGATGATTTTGTCCTCGTGGCGCCCTTCGTCATCGCTATAGGCCAGATCGAAGCGAAAGGTTTCGCGCGACGCGCCCATCGGCAACCGGGTCAGGTTCGATATGCGGATACCACTCCAGCTCGTCATTCGCGTGGCAAGGTAGCGCGCAAGGTCGTCTTCGGTGATCGGCTTCATCGCTCATTCTACCGTTGGAGTGGAGCTTGCGGCGAGCACAACAGGCGACGGTCAGCCGCTGCTGCAAGCACCGTGGTCGAGCGATCGTCATCTGGTTTCACTGCATAGCGCGATGACAACGTAACTGTGACCGACGGAAATCCGCCCCTCGCTTGTCAGCCGTGCCCCGGCCAATGCCTGATCATGGCCAAACTATCACCCGGGATTGCGCGATGAGTGGTATTACCCTGACGCGTGATGGCGCCGTCGCCACTTTGCTGCTCGACCGTCCAGACGCCGGCAACGCCATCGACATGGCAACCGCCCGTGCGCTGGCCGCCGCGGCGCGCAGCGTGGCGGAAGACCACGCCATTCGCTGCGTAGTGCTGACCGGTGCCGGGCGCATGTTCAGCGTCGGCGGCGACCTCGGCGAATTCTCGAGGCAGACCGCCGTCCCCAGCGTCTATATGGCCGAACTGGCGGACACGCTGCATCTCGCCATTCGCACCCTGATCCACATGGCAAAGCCGCTGCTGGTGCTGGTGAACGGGCCCGCGGCGGGAGCGGGCATGAGCCTGGCACTGGCCGGCGACCTTGTCCTGGCTGCCCGTTCCGCCCATTTCACTACGGCCTATGGCGCCATCGGCCTGACTCCCGACGGCGGCATGAGCTGGCTGCTGCCACGCCTGGTCGGGCTGCGCCGCGCGCAGGACTTGCTGTTCACCAGCCGCCGGGTCGGTGCGGAGGAAGCGGTGCAGATCGGTCTTGTTACAAATTGCGTCGCCGATGCTGAATTGGCTAGCGCCGGGGCAGCGCTTGCCGCACGCCTTGCCGCATCGGCGATCAGCGCTCTGGCGGATACGCGGCGGTTGCTGCTGGAAGCAAATGCCGACGACCTCGACGCCCATCTCCGCAACGAGGCCACTCAAATCGCCCGCGCCGTCACCCGCGGCGAGGCGGGCGAAGGCATTGCCGCCTTCGTCAATCGTCGAACTGCGAATTTTTCAGCCGTGAAATAAGGTCTTGCGCCCTACTTGAGTTGAGACTTAGTATAGCTTCGACAGCGTACCCGGCAGGTCTTGCGTAAAGAGACGCAATTAAATATTGCCAAGCCAGTTTGAAGTATCCCGGTTTTCCGGCGACTGCTTCGTTTGCGTCATACCTCATAATAAGGTTGTCGGTGGCTGCACTGTAATTGAGCTTGACCCGCAAGGGTGGGATGTGGCCGATGGTAATCGGACCAGCAGCACGCCTGCACGCAACCGGGAGCCGGTTTCAAAATCGTTCAGGCAGGCGCAGTCGTACTTGAGTGATCGCCACAACCTCTCGATGAAGTCGATGGTTATTTTGCACACCCTACCATCCAAGCTGATCGTAATCTGAGCAATCAGTCACACGCCTTCGGGGCATCATGGGGTCAAGGCATAGTGTAATTGAAACTGAAATTGAACCCTGTGGCTGCGGCAGCCAACAGCCTATATGCCCAACCCTGTGATGGATCAGCTATCATTGCAGTAATCATCGCTTGTTTACTAGGATAGCCGACCTTGTCATATAACTGATTGTTAGTCATTGGGCTGGTCGACGACGACAAGTTATCATCATCAATCACCATGATTGATGCCAACTCTCCTGCCGCGCGCGCTGATTTAAGTAAAGTTTTCGTCGGCGGTGCAAAGGCATAAGCGCGATTATGGGAAAAATTCATGTGAGTGATTTGCGCTTTGATACTGTTGTTCACCGCAAGCCATTGATTGTTCACTTTGCCGTAGCCGGGACTATTGGCATAAAGAGAATACGCATAATAGCTGTCCGCCGTGCCATCGCTGCTCGAAAATCCCTGCATGCGCGGCTGGTTGCTGGCGATATCGGCGCCGCCGATGACCAATTGGCAATAGGCGCGCTGAGAAACGCCGTTGGGGCTTTCCAGATCCGAGCCCGAGCCGCCGCCTTTGAAATCAGGGGTTGGACAATCGATGATAACGTTATGGTGACAAACATGACTGCCGCGCAACGACAGTCCCGATGCCGATCCATCGATCAGCACGTTTCTGCGCACCAGGGATGTCGTTCCCAGGCC
>JAYUBN010000100.1:0-5462 GCA_043740855.1 Sphingomonadales bacterium
GCGCTGAGCAGCGCCGATGTGGCGGCGCTGACCACTGCACAGATCGTAGCCGTGACCACCATGGCGTTGGCCGGGCTGACCACCGCGCAGACCGTGGCACTGACCACGGCGCAAGTCGCGGCGCTGACTGCCGGCCAAATGCCCGTGATCTCGACCGGGGATATTGCGGCACTGACCACCGCACAGGCGACCGCGCTAACCTCGACCCAAGTGGCGGTTTTGACCACGGCGCAGGCCAAGGCATTGACGGCCGCAAATCTGGCGGCGTTTACCACCGCCAAGATAGTGGCCATCACCACGGCGGATATTGCGGCACTGACGACCGGGCAGATTGCGGCGTTGACCACGGCCCAGGCGGCGGCGCTGACGACGGCGCAGATTGCGGTGATGCTTTCGGCCAATGTCGCGGCGCTGACGACGGCGGATGTGGCGGCGCTGACGACGGCGCAAATCGTGGCTATCACCACAGCCGGGGTTGCAGCCCTTACCACAGCGCAAACCCCGGCGCTGACCACCGCGCAGATGGCGGCACTGACCACAACGCAAACTCTGGCGCTCACCACCGCCGATGTGGCGGCGCTGACCACGGCGCAGGCCGCTGCCCTAACCACGGCGCAGGTGGCAGCACTGACCACCGCCCAGGCCAAGGCGCTCACCACGACGTCGGTCGCGGCGCTGACCACGGCGCAGCTGGTGGCCGTCGCCGCCGCCGATATCGCGGCGCTGGGCACCAACCAGATTGCCGCCCTGACCACCGCTCAGGCGGCTGCCCTGACCACCGGCCAGGTGGCGGCACTGACCGCCGCCGAATTGACCGCACTGACCACGGCGAATGTCGCCGCACTGACCACCGCGCAAATCGTGGCGGTGACGACAACGGCTTTGGCCGGACTGACAACGGCGCAAACGCTGGCCGTCACCACCGCGCAAGGCGCGGCGCTGACCACCGGGCAGGTCGCGGCGCTCTCCACCGGCGACATCGCAACGCTGACGACGGCACAGGCAACGGCGCTGACCTCGGCGCAGGTGGCAGCGTTCACCACCGCCCAAGCCAAGGCTTTGACCGGGGCCGATCTGGCAGCGTTCACCACAGCCAAGATTGTGGCCATCACCACGGCCGATATCGCGGCCCTGACCACCGGGCAGATCGCGGCCTTGACCACGGCGCAGGCGGCAGCGTTGACCACGGCGCAAATTGTGGCGATGCCGGCGACCAATATCGCGGCCCTGACCACGGCAGACGTGGCAGCCCTGACCACCGCGCAAATTGTCACCATCACCACGGCGGGGATTGGGGCGTTGACGACGATGCAGTTTATCGGGCTGACCACCGCGCAAATGGTGGCGCTGACCACGATACAGATCCCGGCGATCTCCAGCCTGGATATTGCGGCGATGACAACCGCCGATTTGGTCGCGCTGACCACGACGCAGCTGCAGGCGCTGACCGCGGGGCAAATCCCGGCATTGACCACCGCGCAGATCGCGGCCTTCCCGACCGCGTCGCTTGCAGGCTTCAGCACCAGCCAGGTCCCGGCCTTCACCACCGCGCAAATCGCCAGCCTGACCGCCGCCCAAAGTGCTGCGCTGTTCCACTGAAGCCGTGACGTTAACCGCTTCTCCATAGAAGATCGGCCATATCAGGCCGATTACCTATGGAGGAGCGATCGTGCCGACAGATTTTGTGGCCCTGGTCCGTGGCGATTTCATCACCTTGTTGCAGGCGATCGAGCTGGCGGGACCCGATCGCGACCGCGACGCGACGATTGCGGCCTATAAGGCCTGGATCGGCCTGCATGGTGGCGATATCGGGTTGCTGCCGATGGCGTGGATGAACCTGGCCGTGGAGCTTAACGCCAGTGGCGATTGCGCGGGTGCGCAAAGCTGTTACCGTAACGCGCTGGTGCTGAGGCCAGATTTTCATCCGGCGGCGACCAATCTTGGCCTGATGCTGGAAGGCGATGGGGAGGCAGCGGCAGCCCTTGCGACCTGGAATGCCGCGCTGCAATCGGATGAGGCGCGGACGGCTCTGCTCAACCAGCGTGGCCGGCTGCTGGAACAGATCGGCCAGCTTGAGGCGGCCGAGCGGACGCTGTTTGCCAGCCTGTGCACGACGGCGTTGCAGCCCGATGTGATCCAGCATTGGGTGCATTTGCGGCAGCGGCTTTGCGCGTGGCCGATATTTGGCGATGGCGTTCCGGGGCTGGCGACGGCGGACCTTGAACGCCACGTCGGTCCGCTCGCCGCCCTCGCCCTGTTCAATGATGTCGCAAGCCAGCACCTGGCAGCCACGACGTGGATTGCGCGGAAGCTGCCCAAGGCGCCGGCGCGGCTCAGCCCAGCCTCCGGCTATCGCCATGCCCGGCTGCGGATCGGCTATTTGTCATCGGATTTTTGTAGCCACGCCATGAGCTATCTGATCGCCGAAACCCTGGAACGGCATGATCGCAGCCGGTTCGAAGTGTTCGGCTATTGCTCCAGCCGCGAGGATGGCAGTGCAATCCGGGCGCGGGTGGTTGCTGCGTTCGACCAATATCGACCGATCGGTGCCTTGTCGGATCAGGACGCGGCGCGGCGTATCGCCGATGACGAGATCGACATTCTGATTGACCTCAATGGGCTTACGCTCGGGGCCAGGCTGGGCATCCTGCGCTGCCGGCCGGCACCGGTGCAGGCGACGTATCTTGGCTATATCGGTCCAATTCCGCTCGCTGAGCTTGACTACCTGATCTGCGACCATCAGGTGATCCCGCCCGAGCAAGCCGCATCCTATGCGCCGACGCCCTTGGCCTTGCCTGGGGTATTTCAGGCCAACGACAGTGCCCGGCAACGCCCGGCGAAGCTGTCCCGCGCGGATGCCGGGTTGCCCGAAAGCGGCTTCGTGTTCTGCTGCTTTTCCAACACCTACAAAATGACCGCCGAAATGGTCGGGGCGTGGATGCGCATCCTGCATGCGGTGCCCCGCAGCGTGCTGTGGTTGCCGCGCGACAATGAAACTGCCGGGGCGAATATCCGTGCCAAGGCGGCGGCGCTCGGCGTAGCGCCGGAGCGGATCATGTTCTCTGAACGCGTGGCTCCCGATATCTATCTGGCGCGATTGGGGGCGGCCGATCTGTTTTTCGATACGGCACCCTACAATGCCGGCACCATTGCGTCCGACGCTTTGCGAATGGGGCTGCCGGTCTTGACCTTGCGCGGGCAAAGTTTCGCCGGGCGGATGGCGGCGAGCCTGCTAACCGCGATCGGCGTGCCTGACTGCATTGCCGATGACCTCGATGGCTACGTCGCCACCGCGATCCGTCTCGCGACCGATCCCGCCGCCCATGCCGAGCTGTGTGCCAGGATCGGCGGCGATGCCTGGGCGCGGACGCTGGGTGACACGACAGGCTTTTTGCGCGGCTTGGAGGACGCACTGATGCGCATTGCTGTCACAGCAGATCCTATTGCCCAGGCGGCATGAATCGTTCTTGATTTGTTCGACGGTCCCGATTAGCCTGGTGGCATGAACGATGACGGCCCCTTGCGCATCCCGGATCAGGCGGAATTCGTCCGTATCCTCGCCGCCGCCATTCGCGATGGTGGGGGTGGTGGGATGACGCGCGTGGCCGACGCCTACCTCGCTTGCGTATGCGCCGAGCATATAGCCGATCGGTTGGTGCGTGCCGGGGTGGTGTATCTGGTGCGTGCCTAACCGCCGCGTGGACCCGGCCATTCAAGACGGGCGGCCGGGTCGGTGACGGTCATGCTGACGCCCTCGGTGGCGCGCAGTGGCAATGTCGAGGCGTCGAAATCGTCCAGGCAGAAAACATTGATCCCGAAATATTCTGGGGCGACGCGCTTGCGATGAAACACGTAAATGCCGCAGCGGTTGCAAAAATAATGCTTCGCCTGTCGCGTATTCCATTGGTACAAGGTCAGGGAGGAGGCACCCTCGGTCACCGACAGCGCGCTTTCCGGCACCTTCACCATCACCGCGTTGCGCCGGGTGCAGAGCGAGCAGTCACAAATCGTGCGCTCATCGGGCGCTGTATCGATGTGGAATTTGATCACGCCGCAATGGCAGGATCCGTTCAGCTTTGCCATCAGATATCCACCATGCCTTCGAGGTAGAAAACGCAACTGCCTTCGAGCTCCACCCGTTGGCCCTTCGCCCGACAAATCACCTCGCCACCGCGATGGGATGCCTGGTAGGCGCGAAACACGGTCTTACCCAACCGCCCGGCCCAGAACGGGGCGAGCGCGCAATGTGCCCCGCCGGTGACCGGGTCTTCCGCGATGCCTTTTGACGGCGCAAAATAGCGGCTGGTGAAGTCATAGTCACGGTCGCCTTGGGCGGTTACGATCATCCCGTCGCGGGCAATGCGGGCGATAGCGGCGATATCCGGGGTGAGCGTGCGAACCGTGGCGGCCTGGTCGAGCAGTACCAGGTAGTTGAAGCCGTCCCAGAAGACCCCGATCGGGACCGCCCCGAGCGCGTCGGCGATGCCGGGTGGGCTGTCAATCGCGGTGCTGGCGCGCGCCGGGAAATCCATCACGTAACCGGCTTCGGTGGGCTGCACCGTCAGCGCGCCGCTTCTGGTGTGAAACACCACCCTGCGCCGTGCAGGTTCCAGCCGTTCCATCACGACCGCGGCACTGGCCAGGGTGGCGTGGCCGCATAGCTCGACTTCGACCGCCGGGGTGAACCATCGAAGTCGGTAGTCATCGCCGTCAGTCAGGATAAAAGCGGTTTCGGCGAGGTTGTTTTCTGCGGCGATGGATCGTGACGGCATCGATCCTGCAGCGCTCGAAGACGCGCTGATCCGGCTGCGCCCGAAGCTGGTCTATCTGATCCCGAGTTTTCACTGCCCGACCGGCCGGCTGATGGGGCTGGACCGCCGGCGCCAGGTGCTGGAACTATGCCGACGCTTTCGCACGCCAATTGTCGAAAGTCATGTCTATGGCGATATCGGTTTCGGAAAATCCGTGCCATCGCTGAAAAGCCTTGATCAGAACAATATCGTCATCCACCAGGGCAGCGCCTCGAAGTCGGTATCCGCCGCACTCCGCCTCGGCTGGCTGGTCGCCCCAAGCGGCGCCATGGGCATGCTGGCGCAGGCCAAGGCGAGCCTCGATCTCGCGACCCCACGGTTGCCGCAGGCGATTCTGGCGCAGTTTCTGCGGAGTGGCGCTTATGCGCGGCATCTCCCCACCATGCGCGCCGGGTTGCAGGCGCGCCGCGATGCGCTGATTTCCGCGCTCGCCATCCATTGCCCCGACCTGCGCTGCGGCTTGCCACAAGGCGGACTCTATCTCTGGGCACGCTTGCCGCACGATCTGGTGGGGCGCGAGGTTGAGGCCGCTGCCTTGGCCGAGGGCCTGTCGGTACGCGCCGGTGAGGCATTCCTGGTCCATGACGGACCGTCGCGCCATATTCGCCTGTGCTACGCGGCGCCGGGCGTGGACCAGATTGTCGAAGGTGC
>JAYUBN010000101.1:0-5437 GCA_043740855.1 Sphingomonadales bacterium
CGGGCACACCGAATATCCGCTGTTGGGCTTCATCGGTGAACGCCGGGTCAATGTCCTCGATCTGAACCTGGCCCTCGACAATCTGACATCGACAGGTGCAAAAGCCGTCACGTGAACAACAACGATCGCGCCGATCCCGATGCCCTCCTGCGTGTCTCTGCGCAGGAGGGTCGCGGTCGCCTGAAGGTCTATCTCGGCGCCGCGCCGGGGGTGGGCAAGACCTACGACATGCTGAGCAAGGCTGCGTCGCGCCGCGATGCGGGGCTCGATGTCGTGATCGGCGTGGTTGAAACGCATGGCCGCGCGGAAACCGAATTGAAGGCGCAAGGCTTCACGGTGATCCCGCGCATGCAGATCGCGCGGCAGGGCGGTATTCTGCAAGAGATGGATCTGGATGCGATCCTCGCCCGGCAACCGGCGCTGGTGCTGGTGGATGAACTGGCGCACACCAATGCTCCCGGGTGCAGGCACGACAAGCGCTACCAGGATGTCGAGGAACTGCTGGCGGCGGGCATCGACGTTTGGTCCACGGTCAATATCCAGCATCTGGAAAGCCTGAACGATGTCGTCGCCTCGTTCACCAAAGTGCGCGTGCGCGAGACGCTGCCCGATCGTGTGCTGGAAAATGCCGAGATCGAAATCGTCGATATACCGCCCGACGACCTGATCGAGCGGCTGAAGGAAGGCAAGGTCTACATCCCCCAGGAAGCTACGCGCGCGCTGGGGCATTTCTTTTCAAAATCGAATTTGTCGGCGCTGCGCGAACTGACGCTGCGGCGCGCGGCGCAGGCAGTTGACGCACAGATGCTCGATTACGTCCGGGCCCACGCGCTGGCCGGCAGTTGGGGGGTCAACGACCGGCTGGTGGTGGCGGTCAGCGAGCACCCCGGAGCCGCGCGGCTGGTACGCGCGGCCAAGCGCGTGGCCGATGCCCTGCGCGCGCCGTGGACGGCGGTACACATCGAAACGCCGCGTAGCGCTGGTTTCGGCGACCTTGAAAACGGGCAGTTGGCCGCGACAATGCATCTGGCCGCGCAGCTTGGTGCGCAGGTCGCCTCGGTACCAAGCCAAACGGTCATCGACGGGCTGATGCGCTTTACTGAAGATGCGCGGGCGACGCAGCTTATCATTGGTAAGTCGCCGCGTTCGCGCTGGTTCGAATTACGCCATGGCTCGGTGGTGGACCGGCTGGTGCGTGATTCCCCGGGCATGGCGGTTCACGTCCTGCCCCTTGAACAGGCGCCGAACACACCGCGCGTCGCCCGGGTCCGCCCGCGACAATGGGGCAAGCCATCGGGCTATGCGCTATCGCTGTCGCTGACGGCGCTGGTCACGCTGGTCGGCGTCAGCGCGTCGACGTTTGGCAATGTCACCAATATCGCATTGCTCTATCTGTTGCCCGTGCTGTTCGCCGCCACCCGCTATGGTCTGCCCACCGGGCTTGCCACTGGCCTGGTCTGTTCTCTGGCCTACAATTACTTTTTCATAGCGCCGACTTACACCTTCACGATCCAGGACCCGCAGAACATCATTACCGTGCTGGTGTTGATGGGGGTGGCTTTCGTCAGCAGCAGCTTGGCCGCGCGCGGGCGCGAGCAGGCGCTGCTGGCACAGCATAGCGCCGGACAAAACGCCTCGCTCGCCGGCTTTGCCCGGCTGCTGACCGGGGTGAGCAAGAGCGACGAACTGGGGCAGGTGCTGTGTGCGGAGGTGGCGCGGTTGCTCGATGCGCGCGCAGTGCTGTTGATGAAAGGCAGCGATGGCCTGCAACTCGTGGCCGCAAACCCGCCGGAGGACGCACTGCAGGCGCTGGAGCATGCCGCAGCGCGCTGGGCGTTCGACAACAATCGGCCGGCGGGGCGTGGCTCGGATACGCTGACCGCGTCAGAATGGCTGTTTCATCCGATTGCGGCGGGGGGCAAGGTATTGGCGGTGTGCGGTCTGGCCCGCCCCGAAGCGCCCGCCCCGGTGCGCTCGGACCAGCTGCCGATGCTGCTCAGCCTGCTCGACCAGGCCGGTATGGCGCTTGAACGGATCGCGCTGGAGGCCGATATGGCGCGGGTGACGCGGCTGGAAGAGCGTGACCGCTTGCGCGGCGCGCTGCTGTCATCGATCGGCCATGATCTGCGCACGCCGCTGACCACCATCCTGGGCACGCTGGCAGCGATGCGCCCGGCCAATCCCGAACAAGCCGAACAGATCGCCGAGGCCCGCGCCGAAGCGGATCGGCTGCACCGCTTCTTCGCCAACCTCCTCGACATTGCCCGGGTCGAGGCGGGGGCGCTGCATCAGGCGATCGAGCCGGTCGATATTGCCGAGGCAGTGGCCAGCGCCGTCCATGATTTGCGCCGGGCGCTCAGCGACCGGCCCATCCGATTGGATGTCTCGCCCGAGTTGCCCTTCGTGCTGGTCGATCCGCAATTGTTGCACCATTGCCTGATCAACCTGCTGGAAAACGCAGCCAAATACGGCGATGCTGGCAGCCCGATCGTGCTGTCGGCCAAACGCGGCTGGCAGGGGCTGGATCTACATGTCATCGACGAAGGTCCGGGCTTGCCGGTGGGCGAAGAAGGGCGGATATTCGACACTTTCAGCCGGGTCGAGGGCTCGGATCGGACCGGCGGCACCGGGCTGGGGCTGGGCATCGTCAGAGGCTTTGCCGAAGCAATGGGGCTGCGGGTCGGCGCGAGCAATCGCACCGATCGCCCCGGGGCCGATTTCGTCATCCATTTCGACGAGACGCATCTGAAGCGCGGCGGGGCTGAAACCTGATGGCGCGGGAAACGCTGACTCTGCTGGTGGTCGACGACGAGCCGGCGATCCGCCGCCTGCTCTGCGCCAGTCTTGCCCGCGCTGGTTACAACACCGTGGAAGCTGGAACGGCTCGCGCGGCAATGGCGGCATTACAGATCGACAAACCGGCTGCGGTATTGCTCGACCTGGGTCTGCCAGACCGCGACGGGCTGGAACTGATCCCGCTGATGACGGCGGCAGGGGCAGCGGTTCTGGTGATCTCGGCGCGCGATGCCACCGAACAGAAAGTGGCGGCGCTGGACCTGGGCGCGGACGATTACGTGACCAAGCCGTTTGACAGCGAAGAAGTGCTTGCGCGCATCCGCACCGCACTGCGCCACCAGCTGTCGGCGGGCGTCGAAGTTCCGCAGGTGCAGATTGGCGATCTGGAAATCGACCTTGCCGCGCGGCTGGTGCGCAAGGCCGGAGTGGAAGTACATCTGGCACCAAAGGAATACGCCGTGCTGGCCGAACTGGCGCGCCATCCCGGCAAGGTGATCACGCATGCCCAATTGCTGCGCACCGTCTGGGGCGCGGGCCATGAGCACGACATCGAATATCTGCGCGTCGCTGCGCGCGGCATCCGCAAGAAGGTCGAAGACGATCCATCGCGTCCGACGGTCCTGCGCAATGAGCCGGGAATCGGCTATCGGCTGGTGGTCTGAATTGCGCAGCGCTTGCCGCATGGCGATGAATCGGCCATTCGACCGAACATGACGGCACTCGCACTCTTCGGCCGCGTTGTTGCCAGGCTGGCATGGCCGGTGCGGCCCGGGGCTTTCCGGCTGTTCCTGGCACTGATGGTGTTCGTCCACCATTTCAGCAGCCTCGATTGGGGGCCGGCGGCGGTTTACGCCTTTTTCGTGCTCTCGGGCTTCTGGATCGAGACGATGTGGACCACCCGGTATCGCCATGCCCGCCAGCCCTATCTGACTTACATGGTCAGCCGGGTGTGGCGACTGGCGCCGGTGATGGTGCTGGTATCGCTGATAACCATGCTGTTGCTGCCGCTGGTCGGCGTGCCGATGACAACAATTCTTGGCAGTAATCCGCTGCGGCTTGCGCTGTCGACATTGTTTCTGCTTGGCTATACGTGGCTGCCTTATCTGCCCGTCGGCTCGGCCTGGTCGCTTGATGTCGAGATGCAGTTTTACATCGTCGCCCCGTTGCTTGCCGTGGCGCTCGCCACGCCAAAGCGGGGCAAGGTCGCGATCCTGGCGGCGGCAATGCTGTGCTCGCTACTGTCCGCGCTCACCATCGATGCCTATGTCCTGCCGCGCTACATCGCGTTTTTCATGGTCGGCATGACCGCAGCCCATCTGCGCTGGCTCCCTTCGGAGCGGCAGGTGCGGGTCTCGGCGGGTTTGACCGTGGCGCTGGTCGTTGGCGTTATCGTCTCGCCGTGGCGCGGGATTGTGGTGGGCGGCGCGCATCCCGGCCCGCTGTTTGTCTATGCGCCCGCCTTCAATATTGTCTTGGGCGTGGTCGTCATCCCCTTCGCGATTGCGACGACACGCCGGCCCAGCGACGCGCTGGACCGGATGATGGCTGACCTGTCGTATATCGTCTATTTGCAGCACTGGGTCGCGATGCAATGGTTCGCCCAGATCAAGGCACCGTTCGTTCGCCGGCTGGCGGTCGCCGCGGCCAGTTTCGCGCTGGTCCTGCCCGCGTCGTGGCTGATCTGGCGCTTTTACGACCAGCCGATCAACCGCTTGCGCGCGCGCTGGGTCGCGTCGCGAATGGCGCCGTTGCCGGAAAATCGGGGGGAGGCGCAACCCGCACCCGCCTCTACCACGGCCGCAGCGCCGGTCACACGCTGACGCCCATCAGCGATGGCGCCAGTGCCACGCGGTTTGTCGATCCGCAGGCAAACCTTAGCGCTGCCACAGGACTATAATTGGATCAGCGCGCATATGCCAGCAGGCCGCGCGCGCCAACGATCGCTGGCAACAAGGCGGCACGGCATCGCTGCCCTGAGCTGCGGCTCAACCGTCCAAACCAAAAAAAGCCCGGGGTTTCCCCCGGGCTTTTTGGTGCAATTCCAAAATGCCTTAGCGCTTCGAGAACTGGAAGCTCTTGCGGGCCTTGGCGCGGCCGTATTTCTTGCGTTCGACCACACGCGAATCGCGGGTCAGGAAGCCGGCTGCCTTTACCGCGCTGCGCAGCGCCGGCTCGAACCGGGTCAACGCCTGCGAAATACCGTGCTTGACTGCGCCGGCCTGGCCGGACAGCCCACCGCCCTTGACGGTGCAGACAACGTCGTACTGGGCGACGCGGTCCGCGATCTGGAACGGCTGGTCGATGACCAGACGCAGCGTCGGGCGGGCAAAATAGACATCCTGGTCGCGGCCATTGACGGTGATCTTGCCCGATCCGGGCTTGATCCAGACGCGCGCCACGGCGTTCTTGCGGCGTCCGGTCGCATACGAGCGGCCCTGCGCATCGACGATGCGATCGCGCAGCGGCATCGTCGGCGCGGCAGGCGCGCGGGGAGCCTCTTCGACATAGGCTTCGACCGCGGCGGACGGTGTATCCGTCGGTGTCGGAGCGGCAGTCGGCGTGGCGGAAGTCAGGGCGCCGAGGTCGGCGAGATCGGTGACAGTGTTATCGGGCATCATGCACCCACCTTGTTTTTGCGGTT
>JAYUBN010000102.1:0-16583 GCA_043740855.1 Sphingomonadales bacterium
GGCTACTCGGGCCGGCTGTAATCGGCCTGCTGTTCGCGCTGCCGGCGATCCGGCGCCGATCGGGTCGGGGTAGCGCGGCTGCAGCCATCGTCTCGCTGACGACATTGCTGCTCGTGACGGCATGCTTTTTTCATTCGCCGATGGAGGTGGCCGCGAACTGGCGGGTATCCTACGATCCGGTCACGATAGCGGGAAAGCCCGGCGAATGGCCGGTATGGGGTCGCGACGCAGCGGGTACCCGCTTCTCCCCGCTAACCCGGATCACGCCGGCGAATGTCAACCGCCTGCGGCCTGCCTGGCAGTTCGACACGGGCGTCGAGCCGACCACGCAGACGACGCCGAGCGCAATGGAAACCACGCCGCTGATGGTTGACGGCAAAATATATCTTTGCACCCAGACCAATGTCGTCTTCGCGCTCGATCCCGAGACCGGCCGAGCGGTGTGGCGGTTCGATCCCAAGGTCGATCCCGCTGGCGGCTCGGTGGTGCGGACGTGTCGCGGGGTGGCCTATCACGATGCGGCGCCCGGCCTGGCGGATGGCAAGGCGCCGTTTTGCGCGCGCCGTGTCCTGACCGCGACCTTCGGCGCGCAACTCATCGCGCTCGACAGCCAGACCGGCAGGCCCTGCCCCGGTTTTGGGGCGGGCGGTTTTGTCGACCTCAAACAGGGGCTGGGGCCCGTTCTACCCGGCCTGTATTATGTCAGCTCGGCCCCGGCGATCGTACGCGATACGGTGATCGTCGGCGGCTGGGTGGCAGATAATGTCAGCACGCATGAACCGTCCGGGGTGGTGCGCGGCTTCGATGTCGTCACCGGCAAACTGCGCTGGGCATGGGATCTGGGCAATCCTGCCAACAACCATGGCCCGGCGCCCGGCCAGCGGTATACGCCGTCGACCCCCAATTCCTGGGCGCCGATGAGCACGGACGAGGCGTTGGGCCTGGTTTTCGTGCCGACCGGCAATGCCACACCCGATCACTTCGGCGCGCAGCGCTCCCCCGCCAGCGACAAGTTCAGCAGTTCGATCGTGGCGCTGGATGCCGCAACCGGCGCGGTCCGCTGGTCATTCCAGACCGCGCGCCACGACTTATGGGACTATGACGTCGGCTCGCAACCCACCTTGATCGACTTCCCTGGCCCGCACGGTTTGATCCCGGCGCTGGTGCAACCCACCAAGCGTGCCGAGCTGTTCGTTTTGGATCGCCGCACCGGCAACCCGCTCACGCAAGTACGCGAACTGCCCGTTGCCCAGAACGGCAAGGCGCCAGACGAGCGCTTGTCGCCAACGCAGCCCTTCTCGACCGGTATGCCCGAATTCTCCGGCGGCAGGCTGAGCGAACGCGACATGTGGGGGATGACCCCGCTCGACCAGCTCTATTGCCGCATCCGCTTTCGCCAACTGCGCTACGATGGCCCGGCGACACCGCCCGGTTTTACTGAATCGATCCTGTGGCCCAGCATCGGCGGAGGCATGAACTGGGGCGGTGTCGCCTACGATCCCGAACGACATCTGTTGCTGGTCAATACGCTCTATTACGCCAGTCTGATCCGGCTTGTACCGCGAGCCGATGCCGATCGCGCGATTGCGGCGGCGGCGAGCGCCGGTAGCCGTGGCGGCAGCCACAGCGTCGCCAATTTCGATCTGCCGCAGCCGATGTCCGGCACGCCCTATGGCGCCAAGCTGCGCGGCTTCGTCACGCCGTTTGGCACCTTGTGCCAAGCTCCGCCCTATGGCCGGCTGACCGCGATCGACATGAATACCCGCCGTATCCTGTGGCAGCGCCCGTTTGGCACCATGCGTGACAGCGGACCTTTCGGAATACATTCCGGCCTGCCGATCCCGATGGGCATGCCCGGCTTTGGCGGGGCACTGACCACGCGGAGCGGCCTGACATTTATCGGCAGCGCCAAGGAGCGCAGCTTCCGCGCCTTTGCGACCGAAAGCGGTCAGGAGCTGTGGTCAGCACGCATGCCAGCCTCGGGCAATGCCAATCCGATGACCTATATTGGTCCAAAGAGCGGACGCCAATTCGTGGTGATCGCGGCGACCGGGCACGGCACCTTGCAGTCGATGCCCTATGGCCGGATGATAGAGGCCTACGCCCTGCCGGTCGATGGGCGATGACCGGGCGCAATTGAGCCATGCGTATCGCCGTCATCACGGACTACAGTGTTACGCCAGTCGGAAGGTCAAGCGCGACAACCGCAATTTCGCGATTGCAGCGGGTCTGATATTCCGCCTGGGCCGGCTGCTCGCGGGTGATAAAGTCCCAATAGGGCACGCGCGCCTCACCCGTGATGACCCGGGCCACGCTGTCAGAACCAGTCGTGCCGACCTGGATGCGGCATTGCGGGTTGGCTTGGAGGTTGAGAAACCACACCGGCGGCTGTTCAGTGCCTCCGCGCGAAGCAACAATCAGGATGTCGCCATTGAAACGATAATACTGCAACGCGGTATTACGCCATTCACCGCTCTTTCGGCCCTGATGATGCAACAGCAGGCACGTTACCGGACCGCCAGGAGTTCCAATAACAATTGGATCCCACAGATGCGCGGCAGCAGGGTCGGTCAGGTAAAGCTGCCGATGGTTTTCCAGCTCTGCCTGAACCTGGTCCGGCAAAGCCTTGAACTCATCCTTGTCCAGCTTGGCCGCTCGTACGGTGTCCATCTTTTCAAATGACATCACATTCTCCAGATCAGAGTATTTTCATCGTCGTGCGCAATTAAATGACCGTTCGGCGAAGGGAAATCTGATTTCGCTGGCATCGGCCGTTGATTCTGACGGCTAGCCGGATATATATAGTAGTGTTCACGTTCTGATAGCAACTAATCGGGCAAGGTATTGTATGGGATTGGATATAACCGGGCGCTATCGCTACCCGCCGCCAGATACGGCATGGCTCGCGGCGGATCGCGAGGAGGTGCTGGCGCCAGAGCTGCCCATCATCGATCCGCACCATCACCTCTGGGTGGAAGATGGCCAACCTTACCTGCTGGACCAGTTGCTCGACGATACGACGAGTGGTCACGCGATCAAGGCGACCGTGTTTGTGCAGGCCCATTTCGGCTATCGCACAGATGGCCCGCCACATCTGGCGTCCGTTGGTGAAACCGAACAGGTGATGCTGATCCGTGCCGCCGCCCGCGCCCGAACCGGCGCACCCGACATCGCTGCTGCCATTGTTGCCCAGGCCGATCTCATGCTCGGCGATGCCGTGGATGAGGTTATTGCGGCTCATATCGAAGTTGCGGGTAACCGACTACGCGGGATCCGCCACTCGGTATCGCGTGACGAGCATTTTCCCGATGGTATCGTGCTTCGCCCGGCACCCGCGCAGCTTCTGGCCGATCCGGCCTATCGGGCCGGCCTGCGCCGAGTCGCTCAACATGGCCTAAGCTATGACGCCATGCTCTACCATCAACAGATTCCCGAGTTGACTGCGATGGCGCGGGCGCTGCCCGAACTGCCGATTGTGCTCGACCATCTTGGCTGCGTCCTCGGCGTCGGGCACTACGCAGGTCGCGAGCAGGAGAATTTGCGTAACTGGGCCGCAGACATCGCCCAACTGGCGGAATGTCCCAATGTCAGCGTCAAGATTGGCGGATTTGGCATGATCGTTACCGGCGCCCGCTGGCATGAGCGCGACCGACCGCCATCCAGCACTGAGCTGGCCTTGGCTTGGCGCCCCTACGTCGAGACCTGCATCGATCTTTTCGGCCCGGCGCGTTGCATGTTCGAAAGTAATTTTCCGGTCGACAAGGCGATGTATTCATACCGTACGCTGTGGAACGCCTTCAAACGTCTGGCCGCCGACTGCAGCGATGACGACAGGCGCTGGCTGTTTCACGATACCGCCGCGCAATTCTATCGCATTCCAGCCCGCAGCGCCGGATCGGTCGATGACCGCTTGGGCGCCGTTTCGGCGTGATTGATATCGGGCGACGGGGCTATTTCGTCCCGAACGCCCGCATCAGTTCGTCCATATAGGGGGCCAGGTCGGGGAAACCGGTGGTTGCGGTGACGCCGCCATCGACCTCAATAATCGTGCCGGTCATGTAGGAGGCGCGGTCGGAGGCGAGGAATGCGACCACTTCGGCAACCTCCTCCGGCCTGCCAATCCGGCCCATCGGCACGGCGTCGACAAATTTATCGAATATCTCCGGGACAGTCTTGAGCCCCGCGAACAACGGGGTATCAACAGTTCCAGGGCATATTACATTGACGCGAACCCCCTTGCGCGCAACATCCATCGCCAGCGCGCGCGAATAATTAACCACGCCGCCCTTGGCTGTGTTGTAGGCCGTCATCCCGTAGTCGCCGCGCAAGCCGGAAATGGAGGCATTGTTGACGATGGCGCCTTTGCCCGCCCTGAGCATATGCGGCAGCACCGCCTTGCAACCAAAGAAAACCGAAAAGAGGTCGACCTGGATGACGTGACGAAACGCGTCTTCCGAAATATCCATCGTCGTGCCCATCCCGCCGATCCCGGCGTTGTTGAACATCACATCCGCCGCGCCAAAGCGCTCAACGGCGCCATCGACGAATGCGGCCATCGCGGCAAATTCGGATACATCGGTGATCGTAAAGCTGGCGTTGTTGGCGCCAAGCTCCGCAACCATCGCCGCGCCAAGCTCGGCATTCAGATCGGCGATGGCAACCTTGCCGCCATCCCGTACGACAATCCGGGCAAATGAGGCGCCCATGCCCGAGGCACCGCCGGTGACCAGCGCTACTTTTCCCGTAAAATCAGCCATATCCGCTCCATTCGATTGAATTGACGCCATGGCTACTTGCCCAGCTTGAATACCCACAGCATGGTCCCGCCGCGTACGGGGTCTATTTCCGGGGTCAGCAGGCCGACCGTCGCATCGTGCGGATTGCCGCCGCCCGTGGTTACCGCAACGTACTGGTCGCCGTCGGCCATGAAGGTGATTGGCGCAGAGCTCGCAGAATTACTAAACCGGGTCTGCCACAGCACCTCGCCCGTTGCGCTGTCCGAGGCGCGGAACGCGAAATCGCGCCCCCCTTCGAACACTATCCCGCCCGCTGTAGCGAGTGCGGCGCTCGATTCCGAGGCGCGATGCTCCTGCCGCCAACGGATCTTGCCGCTGGCAACATCGAGCGCGACCACCTCCCCAAAGTTGCCGTCGGGATTTTTGGGAAGTTGCATCCCCCAATTCACGTCGAACTCCAGCCCGGGCGTCCAGACGTGCGACATGCAGCCTTTGAACAGCGTGACGTAAAGCAGGCCCGACCCGGCATCGAATGACGTGGCTGGCCGGTTGCGCGCACCGATCGCATGCGGACAGACATTTACCGCTTTGCTAGCGATCGGTTCAAACGCCGGATTGGTGGTTTTTGCCCCGGTCTTCGGATTGATTGCGGTCACGACATCCTGCAGTCCGAGATCGCGCGATCCTAAATATTCGCCCGTCCGCGCGTCGAGAATATCCATCAGCGCCATCTTGCCCATGGTCATCACGACATGGCGCTTGCGCCCCCCGATGACGATGTCCGCCAGTGTACGTTCGAAAGCGAAATCGAGGTCCCAGATGTCGCGCGACAGATGCTGGTAATACCACACCAGCCTGCCGGTGGCCGGATCGATCGCCAGCGTGCTGTCGGTATAAAGTCCTGCCGCAGCCGCCTTCGATATCGGAACAGGGGCGAGCAGCGGCGTGACGTGGTACGTCTGGCTTGTGCCGAAATAAACGAGACCGGTTTCCCGGTCATAGCTGCCCGTGGCCCACACCGACCCACCGAAACGCTGGTCGAGCGGGGCGTTGTTCCAACTGTCGGCAGTCGTACCGGGGCGTTGCAGCGTATTCAGGCGCCATAGCTCGCGCCCGTCCGCAGCGTCGAGCGCGACAATGAAGCAGCCACCCGGCTCCCCGCCGCCGGCACAGCCCGACATGCCCTGGATCACCTTGCCGCCAACGATCAGCGGCGCCGCCGACATTTTCAGCGTCTTGTGAAACCCGGTTACGTTATGGTCCCACAGCAGCTTGCCCGTGCGCATCGCCAACGCGATCAGGTGATGGTCGTTGGTCGGCACGAACAATGTCTCGCCAGCCAGCGCCATGCCTGCAGGCTGGCTGACCGGCGGCCCGACCATCACCGTATCGACGCGCCGTTGGAACGACCACAACTGATCGCCGGTTACCGCGTCGGTGGCGGTCACGGTACCATTGCTGTTGACGAAGATGACGCCGTCATGGGCCAGCGGGGTGATACCATTGGTGCCGAGATCGAGTGCTTGTGCCCAGGCAAGCGTCAGCCTGTGGGCGTTGCCCCGGTCAATCGCGGACAGCGGGCTGAAGCCATGGGCATTGTCCGTGCGCCGATAGGCCAGCCAGTCGCCCGGTGCGGGATCGCGCAGCATGGCGTCCGTGACAACGGAAAGTGCCGTCAGCCGATCGGCCCGGCGCTGCAGGGCGGCCTGATAACCGGCGTCCTTGTTGAAGACCGAGTCGAGCACCGGCGGCATCGGGCCGGGTACTTCGCTGACCGTCAGCATCGCCGTTGCGCGTGTCGCCGGGGCGGCCGTGCCATTGGCGGCAAGCAGGTAAGCGACGATATCGTCATAGGTCTGTGCCGGCAGTCCGCCGGGGTTGGCCGGGGGCATCGCCTTGCCGATGTAGGCGCGCAGCGCATCAGGCATTGCCACCCACGTTGCGACGAATCCCGGACCGGTCAGCGGCTTGCCGAACTGGCCGACCAGGCTTTCACCGTGGCAGCCGGCACAGTTGGCGAGATAGGCGGTCCGGCCGGGCGAAGGCGCGTCCTTGCCGCCGGCTGCCACAGCTGCGCCCGCAACAGCCAGCGCCGCGACGGCGAGGATTACGTGCTTGGCGGACGAACTGATTGACATGTCCCGTTCCCTATCAAGACTACCAACGCGCCATGGCGGGTATCTTCGACTTATTGTCGGAAAAAAATAGACTCTCGAATTGCAAATTTCTAAGTTATATGGCGATAACTGGCAAGCATTGGTAAAGAAATTTTTCCGACCGAATGTAGAATAAATATTTCGACCACGAAAGGATCGAAAATGATGGGTGAGGAAGAGGCAAAGGCCCGCAGCGTGGCGATGTTTCGCGAGGCGACCCCGCTGGCGAACGACGCGCCGATCAGCGAATGGCGTGCCGGTTTCGAGGCCATGGCAGCCAAACTCGAACTGCCAGAAGATCTTGTTATCGCGCCTGTGGTCGTTGGCCATGTGCCTTGCATCAAGGTAACCGCCCCCGGGGCATCAACGGACCGGCTGATCGTCCATTTCCACAGCGGCGGCTACGTAATGGGTTCCGCCCATGCCTATCGCGAATTTGCCGGACGCCTGTCGAAGGCAACCGGCGCACCCGTGCTGCTGCCCGATTACCGACTGGCGCCGGAACATCCATATCCCGCAGCGGTAGATGACGCGATGGCGGTTTACCGCGCGCTGATTGTCGATCGCAAGCCGGCGAATATCATCCTGAGCGGCGATTCAGCCGGGGGCGGTTTGTGTATGGCAACGCTGCTTGCCATCCGCGACCAGGGCTTGCCAAATCCGGCTGGAGGAATTGGCATATCGCCTTTGCTGGACCTGGCGGGAGAAGGCGACAGCGCCAACATCCCATCCGACCCTTTGATTAACCGTGACCTGATCGTGAATATGGGGAAGGTCTATATCGGCGAGATCGATCCTCACGAACCCCTCGCGTCGCCACTGTGGGGACAGCATGGCGGGCTGCCGCCGATCTACCTGACCGCCAGCGCCAGCGAGGCCCTGTACGACGATGCCGTGCGCATGGCGCGAAGCATCGCTGCGGCAAAAGGCACGGTCCAATTGTCGGTGGTCGAGGGATACGTCCATATCTGGACCTTCTTCCCTTTTCTCGCTGCCTCGGCAACAATACTAGCCGAAATTGGCGCATTTGCATACGCTCGGTGGGATAGCTGAGGCTGTGCCGGCGCTTGAACTATTTTTCGCATGATGCTTAGTCATTTGCAGAGGTCATATTTGATGGATCGAAAAACCTTGCGTTATGCGTAATCGCCGGTGGGTACTGGCAAAGCGGCCGCAAGCGGCGCTGTCCGCCGATTGTTTCCGCCTGGAAGAATGCGATCGCGAGGGTCCGGGGAATGGCGAAGGCCAAGTTCTGGTCCGCAATGAACTGCTGTTATGCGCCCCGACGATCCGGAACTGGCTGAGCGGCAACCGCAACAGCTATTATCCGACTATCGAGATTGGTGAGCCGGTGCTTGCGCCATCGCTCAGTCGGGTCATCCTGAGCCATGATCCCGGCATCAAGGTAGGCACCCGGCTGATCGGCACCGGCAGTTGGCAGGACGAAGAATGGGTAAATCCCGCGAGGTACCGCCAGATACCAGACTCGATTACTTCGATTGATGCCATGGGAATTTTTGGCCTCAACGCGTTGACTGCCTATTGCGGCCTTTTGGAAATCGGCAAACCAAAAAATAGCGAAGTTCTGCTCGTTTCTGGCGCCTCGGGATCAGTGGGTTCGGTGGTTTCGCAGATTGGTCGCATCAAGGGATGCAAGGTTATCGGCTTGTGCGGCGGGAGCGACAAGGTGCGCTGGCTGCGCGAACAATGCGGCATCGAGCATGTCATCGATTACAAATCCGAGGACGTCACCGCGCGGATCGACGCGATCAGTCCGGACGGAATCGACATTTACTTCGACAATGTCGGCGGGCCGCTGCTTGCGGACATCGCCGGCCGCATGCGACGCTTCGGCAGGATTGTCCTGTGCGGTCAAATCGCAACCTATGACGATGGGGGTGACATGCTTGGGCCGCCGCTCGACATGATGCGGATGATCTATGGTGGAATTCGTATGCAGGGATTCCTTGCTTCGCACCACTCGGGCAGTTTTCCGGAAGCGATGACGCAACTTGCTCGATGGCACGCCGAAGGCCTGATCGCGCACCGCGAAGACGTGCGCGACGGCCTCAACAATTTGCCGGAAACCTTCCTCTCGCTATTCAGCGGCAGCAACCAGGGCACGTTGCTGGCCCGCATTGCCGACGCGGATGGCGGCCCTATTTAATGTAAGCATGGCGCAGAGTTAGAAAGCCGGGCGTGCACTGCTTTGACGCCGCATACGCCGTTTGCCCTCCGCAGCGCGTGTGCTAGTTTCATGCCGGCGAACAGGCGGATGCAACTTCGCCGCGAATGACGTTAGGAATGCTTTTCAACAGGCTGGTCCACCACCAGCCGTGGCTGAACAGGAAGATCTTTATGAAACGCTTTAGCAGGGAACAGATGGCCCAGCGCATCGCGCGCGACATTCCTGAAGGGGCTTATGTCAACCTTGGCATAGGCGCGCCCACAGCTGTCGCCAATTATCTGCCCAGGGACCGCGAGGTCGTCCTGCACAGCGAGAACGGCATCCTGGGCATGGGACCGGCACCCGCCGACAGCGATATCGACTGGGATCTGATCAATGCCGGCAAGCAACCGGTCACCCTGCTCACGGGCGGCGCCTTTTTCCACCATGGCGATTCCTTTGCAATGATGCGCGGCGGGCATATCGATATCTGCGTGCTGGGGGCATTTCAAGTATCGGTGCGGGGCGATCTGGCTAACTGGCACACCGGCACGGCCGATGCGATCCCGGCCGTGGGCGGGGCAATGGATCTGGCGATCGGCGCCAAGCAGGTCTTTGTAATGATGGACCTGATGACCAAGACCGGGACCAGCAAATTGGTGGAGCATTGCGGCTATCCGCTAACCGGGCTGGGGTGCGTGTCGCGGGTCTACACCGATGTCGCGGTGTTTTCGGTCGGCGCGGCGGGCGCTCATGTGGTCGAAATGGTCGAAGGGCTGACGCTGGAGATATTGCAGACCATGACCGGGCTTGACCTGGCCATGGCAGCCTGACGGCACGCGAAGGAAACACCAAAAGCGCTGCCTCCCGCCGATCGGTCCGATCACGCGCGCCGGTTGGCCTGTGACGATCGCCTGCGGCTCTGCGACGCGCCAACGGCCGCGATCGGGCCAGCCAGCAGCGTCAGGTGCCCTGCCACCGGGCAACGCGCTTTTCCAGAAAGGCGCTGACCCCCTCGACCTTGTCTGCGGTGCCAAACAGCGCAGCAAAGCCCTGACGTTCCATACCCAGATGGGCGCTCAACGGCATTTCAAAGCTCGCCTTCACCAGCGCCTTGCCCTGCCGCATGGCCAGTGGTGCGCGGCCAGCCAGCCGTGTGGCCATGGCCAGCGCCGCGCTCAGCGCGGTGCCATCCTCGACCAACTCGGTTACCAGCCCCGCCACGCGCGCCTCTTCGGCGCTGAGCGGATCGCCCAGCAGCACCATGCGCATCGCCCGCGAGCGGCCGACAAGGCGCGGCAACAGCGCTGTTCCCCCTGCTCCGGGAACGATACCAAGATTGGATTCGGGCTGGCCGAATTTGGCGCTTGCTCCGGCGATGACCAGATCGCAGCACATGACCAGTTCGTTTCCCGCGCCCAGTGACCAGCCCTCGACCGCAGCGACCAACGGCTTGGCAAAATTGCGGATGCGTCCCCAGATCGCCGGTCGGGGGTCGCACAGCGCTCCAGCCGTTGCGCGCGTCGCCAGTTCATTTATGTCGGCGCCGGCGGCAAAGAAACGATCCGAACCGGTGATGACCGCACAGCGCAGATCCTCATCCAGTTCGGCCGCGTCCAGCGCATCGGCCACCGCCCCCAGCAGGTCGGTAGCCAGTGCATTGCGCTTTTCCGGACGGTTCAACCGGATCAGCAGCACATGATCTTCCGGCCTTTCGACAATCAGCATTGGCTGCTCTCCGTTCATGCCGTGGCCCTCAGATAGGGGGACGGACGATAAAATGCCGTGCCGGTTTCGGCAGCGATTGCATCCAGCAACTCGACCAGCGCCGCGCGACCAAGCCCGTCGGCCCAGGCAAACGGCCCGAAGGGGTAATTGGCGCCATGGCGCAATGCCGCGTCGATTCCGGCTTCGTCAGCCACTTGTTCCAGCGCGGCATCGGCGGCCCCATTGGCAATCTGGGCCAGCGTACGCGCCACGATCAGCCCGGGGCGATCGGCAATGCGACAACCCGGCCGCCCCTGTACTGCCAAAACGCCGACAGCCACGGGCACAGCGGCCTCATGCGACACGGCAAAACCGGCAAGGCCGTCACCTCCGGATGCGGTCCAGTCGTACAGCACCACCGGTTGGCCATACCGCCCGCTTTCCGCGCGCGCTGTCGCGCCAGCCGTCAGTCCCACCATCACGCCAGCGCAGGCGACTAAATCACCGGGGTTTGCGGCCAGCGCCTGGGCCGCATTGCGGTGCTCGTCCGTCACCTCGATCCCGGATATATCGGCCGACACCGGATCCGCCCCTGCCGGATAGGCATAAACGCCGCGCCCGCTCTTGCGTCCCAGCCACCCGGCATCCACCAGCGCCGCTTGCCGCAATTGCGGCACAAAGCGCGTGCGCCCGAAATAACTATCGAACACCGATCGGGCGACCGCAAAATTGACGTCCTGCCCGATCAGGTCGGTCAGTTCGAGCGGCCCCATGCGAAAACCCGCCCCGCGAAACAGGGCGTCGATCTCTTCGGCGCTGGCTGCCCCTTCGGTCAGGGCGGTAAAGCCCTCGGCGTAATAAGGGCGGGCAACGCGGTTGACGACAAACCCGGGCACGTCCGCCACTGCGATGGCGATTTTGCCCCAGGCTTGTGCCGTTTGCACGATGCGCGCGACCACATCGGGGGCGGTGGCCGCGCCCGCGATCACCTCGACCAGTTTCATCGCCGTGGCAGGATTGAAGAAGTGCATGCCGACAAAACGTTCTGGATGCACAAGCTGGCGTGCCAGACGGGAAATCGGCAGCGATGAGGTGTTGCTGGCCAAAATCGCGTCGGGAGCCACGACCGCTTCAAGCCGGGCAAACAGATCAGCTTTGATCGCAATGTCTTCGATGACCGCTTCGATCACCAGTTCGCTGTCGCCCAGATCGTCAAGTGCCGATACCCAGCCGAGCCGCGAACGCACCTCGTCCGCTTTCGCGGGTGCCATACGGCCGCGTTCGACGGCCGTGTCAAGCCAGCCCAGAATGCGTTGCCGGCTGCTCTCAAGCGCTTGGGGCGACACGTCGAATATCAGAACGTTGGCGCCGGCCTGCGCCGCGACCTGGGCTATGCCCGAGCCCATTGCGCCGGCGCCGCATACCGCGACATGGTGGATAGGAGCACTCATCACGAGGCCTCACGCAGCAGCAGGATAGCCTGATCGAATTCGACAAGGCTGCCCAAGGCGGCCTGAATGGCGATAATCTGTCCAGTAACGGGTGCAAGCACAGCAAATTCCTTATCCAGCACGCTCAATATGGCAATCTGTTCGCCCACGACTACCGTGCTGCCGACGGCCGCAGTAGTACAGAGTGTGGCCACGTGTGGCGCCTTTACCGCGGTTTCCGTCCCCATCGGCGTATCGTCGATCGGTTCCGCCGGCGCACTCTGCACGCGCATCGGATTGGCGCGGCCCGCTGACCGGGCGAGGAAAATTTCCGTCCCACCCGAGACTACATGCACATCTTGGAAATCACTGGCCAGCAGGGTGCTCAGCAGCGCGCGCGCATCGTTGATCGCCATGGCTGAGGGATCGGTCATGCCGCCTTCTTTCCGATTTGGGGAAGCAACACCTGTTCCAGCCAGCGCGTATGGATCCGGTTTTCGATGAAATCCGGATGCGCGACAATCTGGCGGTGCAGGCCGATCGTGGTGGGCACACCCTCCACCACAAAGCTGTCCAGCGCGGCCGCCAGCCGGCTGATGGCCTCGGCGCGATCCTTGCCATGCACGATCAGCTTGCCGACCATGCTGTCGTAAAACGGCGGTATCATCGCACCAGCCGACATGTGGCTATCGAGCCGGATGCCCTCCCCTGCAGGCGGTTGCCACTTCGTGATGCGCCCGGGGCTGGGCTGAAAGTCGCGTGTCACGTCTTCGGCATTGATCCGGCATTCGATGGCATGGCCCGACAGCTTCACCTGGCTTTGCGAGACCGAAAGCCCGGCGCCACCGGCGAGGCGGATCTGTTCCTGCACCAGATCAAAGCCCGAGATCATCTCGCTGACCGGATGCTCAACCTGGATGCGGGCATTGACTTCGATGAAGTAAAACTCCTGACGAACAACATCAAAGAGAAATTCGGCCGTACCAGCATTGCGATAATTGACACTGGCCGCGAGCGCGACAGCCGAAGCATGTAATTGCGTACGCAAGTGATCGGGCATTGCTGCGCAGGGCGCTTCCTCCACCAGTTTTTGGTACCGGCGCTGAACCGAGCAATCACGCTCGCCAAAATGGACCACCTGCCCCTTGCCATCGCCCATCAGTTGCACCTCGACATGCCGCGCCTGCGGCACAAAGCGCTCCATGAACAGCGTGCCATCGCCAAAAGCGGCCACCGCTTCCGCCGAGGCGCGGTGGAAGCCCGCCTCTGCCTCGTCACCGTTATTGGCCAGAACCATGCCGCGCCCGCCGCCGCCAGCCGAAGCCTTGAGCAACACCGGATAACCGATACGGTCGCCTTCGCGTCGCGCCTCGGCCGAGGTCGCCACGCAATCGCTGCCTGGCACCAGCGGAACCCCTGCAGCCGCGGCCATGGCGCGCGCGCGCAACTTGTCGCCCAGCGCATCGATCGTATCCGGCTCGGGGCCGACGAAGGCGATGTCATGATCCGCGCACAAGCGTGGCAGGATCGCCCGTTCGGACAGGAAGCCATAACCGGGGTGCAACCCATCACACCCGGTTTCCCGCGCGGCATGGACCACCAGCCGGGGATCGAGATAGCTTTTGGCCGCAGCCGGTGGTCCCAGCACCACTGCGCGGTCCGCCAGCCGGGCCGCCGCGCTGTCAAGATCGGCAGCCGACACTGCCAGGACGGTCTCGATATTGAGCGCCTGGGCGGCGCGCACGATGCGAAGGGCAATTTCGCCGCGATTGGCGATGAAGAGACGCGTGATGGCCATTATGCCGTCACCACGACGAACAGCGGCTGATCTGCCTCGACCATGGCGCCATCTTCGATCAGCACGGCATGAATACGCCCGGCAATTATCGCCCTGACGCCAGTGAAGAGCTTCATCACTTCAATCAGGCACAACTCGTCGCCCACAGCCACCGTCGATCCGACCTCCACATAGGACGGAGCTCCGGGCTTGGGTGACCGATAAAAGGTGCCTAGATTAGGGGCGCGCAGGATGATCGCGTCAGGCGGAATGTCAGCTGCGGCAAGCGATACGGATTGGGGGTTTATCGCGATCTGCGGAGCGGCCTGTGGGGCGGACGGCAGCGCGGGAGACGACGACGGGGTGGCGCCACGCGGTGTGGACGCGCCATGCGCACGCGCCGCGGCTGCCCCTGACGCAGACGCAGACGCATCATTCGATAGATACAGCTCGAAATCGGCTTTCCGGATCTGCAATTCCCGAAGTCCAGACAAGGAAAATTCTCGCACAAGAACGAGCAATTCGGCGGGTAGATCGGATTCAGCCATTGTTACCCATTTCCCCCTGAGGCCACAACGGTGAGGGGACCGCTGCGGCCAGCGCGCGCACGCTGTGTTGCGAAATATCTGAGAGGGAGGCTACACCGATAACGGAGCCGCGCCCACGCAAACCTCCCATTGCCCGGATTCATTACTTTTAGCCCGACTGCGCAACTTCAAATTACAGCGACCACGTGCCAACGTCAATATTTAATCGATCTTTTGTCGGATATACTCCACGAGTTAATGGCCCTCCCGTCGATACGGCGCACCAGGCGGCCGGGGGCGTACAAAACTCTTGGGCAAGCGGTCACGACTTCCCCGCCTGCCAGCGAGATGGCAAGGTCCTTCAGTCCCTTTTTGAAAAGCCAGAGCCGCGTCAAGCAGGCAGATATCGCCCCGGAGGATGCCTTGCCACCGCGCAATACCGTCCTTGGTCCGGAATGGCGCCATTCAAGCCTTGGGCATTTTTGGCGACCATGGTAACCGCCATCCACGAAGTTCTAACCAATCATCGACCACAGACTTATTCAGAGGATCGGATGCCGCGCAAAACGAAAATCAACCAAATATCGGAGAATGAAGCGCTTTCTGCAGACCCCGAAATCATGGCTTGCGATGCAATGGTTACGCCGGCACCGGCCGACGAATGGAATGCGTTGCTCGAGGAAATTTCGAACCGCCCCAAGCGCGTGACCGAGCGCAAGCAGGACCGGAGCAAGCGCACCGAACAGCAAATTTTGAATGGCGCCCTGCGCGTTTTTGCTCGAGATGGCATCTCCCGCGCGCGCATCGCCGATATTGCCGCGGAAGCAGGAATATCCACTTCAACGCTCTACGAATATTATAAGAGCAAAGAAGATCTTGCCTACGACGTCCCGATGTCCCGCTTTGCGGAATTTTACGACACTTATCGTTTCGCGGTACAAGCCAAAGTTAGCACTCGCGAACGACTGCTGCTCTATCTGACCATGTCTGCCGACTATGCGCGCGAGCATGTGGAATGGGGGCGACTGCTTTATCTGGAAATTTGGCCGAGCGTTTTGGTCAGAGAAACCGAAATGCGGCACAGCATCGATGACTTTGTCCGGGTGATGGTCTACTTAATTGAATGCGGCATGAAAGAAGGCTGGATTCGATCGGATCGCAGCGCCTACGAAACCTCTTCCATATTACTGGGTGGCATCAATCATACGATCATCACCTGGCTGCTTTATCGGCGGCCGCGTAACTTGACAAAGGCGGGTGCCGAAATGTCAGAACGTGTGATAGCTCTGCTGGAACTGGAAACATCCCGGCTTGGCTGATTGCTGACATTGTCCAATGTGGCAAAAACGCGGCTTGGGCTGGCGGCGCATCGCAATGTCGCCGCACTAAGGTGGCGGCAGCCAGCGAGTTAAAACAGGTAACGAACACCTGTTGATCGGTTTAGCGCTCCTCGTTCCGGCACGACACCTTCCCTGACATTTCGTCCGTGGCACATGCCCCGACAAGGTATCGCTTTTTGGAGCGAAACTTGCGCCTAAACCCCAGATTGACTTTCGATAGCCCTGTGTTGACAGATTTTATCCGATGACTTATCTAATTCAAGTCAAAAGGAAAAAGACTACAATACTGGAGAACGGGATGCCGATTAGCCCGCTGGCTGATTTTAGCGCGGTTGTGCCAGGCAGCATACGACCAATTCTCAAGCTCACCAATTTTATGGCCATTACATTGGACCCGTCAGAACCACCTGGACTGAAAACGGATTTGGAATATTCAATAAGCGCGACTACGACGTAAGGACAATTATTGATACTTTTTCTATGTTTTGATAAAAATTGGACGGAGGGGTTATTATGGGAAGCATATCCGGTAGTTCTATCTTACTTTTTCTCGGAACAACAATTTTCCAATTGCTCGGCGCTTCGCTTGTCCCAGCCACCCATGGGATGACAAAACCACTTCCAATAGTTGGAGTTGCGCTGTCCTATGCCGTCGGCGTAACGCTGATGGCACGATTGATAAATAGCGGAGTGAGCCTCAGTCTGGTTATTCCACTCATCACCCTTGCGATTACATTCGGCGC
>JAYUBN010000103.1:0-5394 GCA_043740855.1 Sphingomonadales bacterium
TGCCGGCCCGCGATCCGCCAGCCATTTCCCGGCATACAGCAAGTGCTGTCCGTCGCCCGGCTGGCTCCATTCCTGCGTCATCAGCCGCGCGCCCCAGAACGAGGGGGTCGGCCAGCTGGCACGACCCTGCCCGTCCTGGCCAAACAGCATCAACTCGCCATAACCCGCGCAGGCATTCTCGGGGTCGAACAGCTGTTCGGGGCCATAGCCGAGATAATGGGTCGCACGGCCACCCAGTGTCAGGAAATGCGCCACCATATCGGCATTGAACAGCGCCTCTGGCATTTCCACCGCGATGCGTCCTGAAAAGGCCGAGAGCCCATATTCGAGTATGCTGCGCGACATCGTCGCCGGGACGCCGTCGGCAGTCAGATGCGCCATGCCCGCGCCCAGTTTGACGGTGGCCGTGCGCAGCATCCGGTCCGGCGCACCGCATGGCACATCAAAGGGGTAATGCTCGAAGGTGAAATCGTTAAGATCGCTCAATCGACCGGATTTACGCAACGCGGCGATAAACAGCTTTGTCCAGGATTGCACCGGGCCTTCGACCAGCCAGGTATCCGACACCATATCCTGCAACCCAGGACCAGCCAGTCGCAAGTGGCGATCAACGCTGTGTATTGCATCGGCGGCCTGCAGAAACAGCGCGGTAAAGTCGGTGGCAGCGACATTCTGGCCATCGGGCTCCATGCCGATTTCGACCTCTCGAAGCGGATAGCGACGATTTCGGAAAAAGCGTATTTCCGCAGCAGTATTCTCGGGCGTATCGTAAAGCGCCCCAACATTCAGCGTGATCGGCAGGCGATTGGTCAGCCCGCTGCGAACAATCCGGTCGAACCCCGGCTGCTCGGTTTGCGGATCGCGATCGCGCGCACGGTGCCACGGATCGGTGGACGAGACATAGATGTTGGTCTGGTCCGCCCCGCTATGCCGATGGACTACCGCGTCGTGAAAATGTCCCTGCCGATCAAGCGTGCCCAGCCCGATCTCACGCATGGCATAGCCCATGGCGTCGCGTCGGTCGGTTGAATGAAGCGGGGCGAGATGCGACGATTGCTGCAAGAGAACGCGAATATACCGGGCGGTAAACACATGATTTGCAAGACGGATCGTCGAGATACCGCCCGTGCCGAGGTCTACTCGGCCTTTCGGGAAATCAAGCCAGCGCCCGTGTGGATCGGTATCGTTGTGCCCGATCCAATACTGGAATTTATAGCGGCGCGCATACGGCAGCGCCCAATCGATCCTTGCGGCAGATATCGGCGTCGGCTTGTGAAAATCGACCACGACCCACTGATCGCCACCCGACCAGCGGCTGTAGAGCGGATCGAGATAGGGGTTCGACTTCCAGAAGGTCGCGCGGTCGCCATCGTCGAGCCGTGAATAGCCATCGTCATTGGCCTGGTCGGTGGTGTCCCCCCGGCGCGGCAAGCCATAACCCCAGGCAGTCAACACCGGCTTGCGCGGATGATCGCTGCCCGTCCAGTAGCCTTGGGCATGCGCGGCATCGCTCCACGTGCCCTCGCTGGTCCAGTGCCATGCTTCGATCGCCAGTTCGGTGCGAAGATTATACGCCGTCGAACCGAATCCAGCTCGTTTGAGTGCCTGGATATTGGCCGGGGCATAGACTTGATCGACCCGGCCCTTACCCAGCCCGTCGATCACCGCGCCAAACGCCGTGTTCGGCGAAAACTGCGCCACCGGCCCTGCCGCCAGATCGATCACCACCCGCTCCGGCCGAGCCGCGACCGGCCCGCAGGCGGTCAGGCACAAGCCTGGCAGAGCCAGCCATCCGGCCACCAACGCATATCTCGCGATTGATTTTTTACCGGCCCAGTCCCGCAAAGCTAAGACCGCTTTCATGCAGCAGGCGCTTGATCCTTGGCGGGCGACGGGTCGGCGGCCCTACCGGGCGTGCCATCGTCCTTGGTATATCTCAGCAGCAGTTCGGACAGTTCGCGAACGACCTTGGTCAGTTCCAGTACCTCCTGCTCGCGCAAGCTGTCGAGCTTGTGATGCAGCAGTTCGATCTCCAGCTCGGCCTTGATATTGACGCGATAATCGTTCGCGGCCGCCTTGCGGTCAACGTCCTGCTGACGGTTTTGACTCATCATGATGATCGGTGCCGCATAGGCTGCCTGAAACGACAGCGCGAGATTGAGCAGGATGAATGGATAGGGATCCCAGGACTTGATCCACGCCAACACGTTCACCAGCACCCACAACGCCAGGAAGATCGATTGGATGATGATGAACGTCCACGAACCCATCACGTCGGCGACGGTGTCGGCAACCCTTTGCCCCATGGTCAAAGCGTCGCTGGTGATGACATCCCTGGGTTCCTTGGGTTCCTGGCTTGCCGGACGGCGCATGTGGCGCAATTCCTGCAACAGCGTATGCTCGTCTTCATGGATTTCATAACCTTGGGTCCGCAATATCGAAAAAGCCTCTGCGGCTTTCGCATCCGCCGTTTGCGCCTTATCCATAGTTGTTACGCCTGTTCTGGCCATACGCTGGGTCCCTGCCGTACGCTGATCTTGTTTGCCGGTTAGCTTATCTGACAAAGCTACCAGATCGAGATCGAGATCGAGACGGGTATCTCATCAGGCAGCCATACGGCAAGGTCACAGCATGCAAATTTCGACTATTCCGAAATTGCCATGGCAGGTGGTGACTGCTCGGGCGCTGGTCCTTGGCCTCGTGACCGCCGCCGATGCGCGCCAAACCGCCAACGCAGCGACGACAGCGGGTGCGTCGGCGGACCAGAACACTGATTATCCCCGCCCTCGATCCAGCACATTTACGCGATCGCTTTGACCAACACCGCCGCCACCACATCGGCCATTTCCGCGATGCCGACATCACCCGCCAGCCGCCGCTGGCTCACTTCCAGCTCGACGTAGGGCATGGCTGTGGGAAAGGCATGATGCGGCACGGTGTAATCGGTGTCGTCCATCCGGTAAGGTTCATTGTCGCCGATGCAGATGCCCGGCGCTGCGTGCAGCGCCGCCAGCGCCGCCAGGGCAAAGGCGATATTGCCGCCGTCATATAACACGCCGATATCCCAAGGCCGTGCCACGCCCGCCATGCTGGGCGTGAAGCTGTGCAGCGCGACCAGCACGGTGGGCTGGCTCGCCCGTTTCCGCGCAGCAAGCGTTTCGGCAATCGCGCAATGATAGGGTTCGTAGATTTCCGCCAAGCGCTCGGCGCGGTCAGCGGGTGCCATATCCCGGTTTGCAGGCACCCCCCTGCCATCGCTTCGCGCCGCCATCGCATCGGCGGCCCCGGCATGGCGATTGCAATCCACCACCAGCCGCGAGTAGCGCTGTTCGATGAAACAGGCGTCGAGAAGTTCGGCCAGCCGCGCGCCCAGTGCCGAAACACCGACGTCCAGCGCGATATGGCGCCCCAACTCGGCCTCGTCCAAACCCAACCGCACAAGTTTCGCCGGGACTTCATTACCGGCATGATCGCCGAGCAAAAGGAACGGAGACTTGCCTGCCGGGTTGATAAAGCGAAATGGCGCAGGGTCCGTCGGCCCAAGCAGGGTCATATCCCGATCATACTCTCTTTCACGTGAGAAATAGACCCTATCGTCCGATGCCTGTGCCTCTCACACAAGCGGGAAGTTGAGTGGGCGCCAAATATGGGTGCCATCTGACGCACAAGCTGCTAGGCGCCCGCGCATGCTGACCATCAATGCTATCACCGTGCGCCTCGGCGGGCGCACTATTCTCGATCGCGCCGCCGCCACCGTGCCACCGGGTGGCAGGGTCGGGCTGATCGGCCGCAATGGCGCGGGCAAGTCGACACTGATGAAAGTGATGATCGGCCAGATAGATCCCGATGAGGGCGAAATCGAAATGCCGCGCCGCACCCGCCTGGGTTATATCGCCCAGGAAGCACCGCATGGCACCGCCACGCCATTCGACACCGTGCTCGCCGCCGATATCGAGCGCGCCGAGTTAATGGCCGAGTCCGAGCATTGCGTCGATCCCCACCGGCTGGGTGATCTTCATGACCGGCTGCTGGCGATCGATGCCTACAGCGCTCCCAGCCGCGCGGCCCGTATCCTGATCGGGCTGGGTTTCGACGAGGCGATGCAGGGCGAGCCGCTCGACAGTTTTTCCGGTGGCTGGAAAATGCGGGTCGCGCTGGCCGCGCTGCTGTTTTCGCAACCCGACGTGCTGTTGCTCGACGAACCCTCGAACCACCTCGACCTCGAGGCGACGCTGTGGCTGGAAAACTTCCTCAAGAGCTATCCCGGCACGCTGGTCGTGATCAGCCATGAGCGCGATCTGCTTAACAATGTCGTCGATAATATCCTGCATCTGCAGGGTGGCAAACTGACGTTGTATCCCGGCGGTTATGACAGCTTTGAACGCCAGCGGGCCGAACGCGCGGCGCAACTCGCCTCCGCCAAAGCCTCGCAGGACGCTCAGCGCGCGCGCCTCCAGGACTATGTCTCGCGCAACAGCGCCCGCGCCTCAACCGCCAAACAGGCGCAGTCACGCGCCAAGATGCTGGCCAAGATGCAGCCGATCGCGGCACTGGTCGACGATCCCACACTCAGCTTCGATTTTCCCAGTCCCAGCGAATTGCGGCCACCGCTGATCACGCTCGATCTGGCAGCAGTGGGCTATGGCGAAAAGCCCATTCTCCAGCGGCTCAATTTGCGCATTGATCCCGATGACCGCATTGCGCTGCTGGGCCGCAACGGCAACGGCAAGACGACGCTGGCGCGGCTGCTGGCAGCGCAATTGCCGGCAATGGAGGGACAGATTCACTCGGCTGGCAAGCTGCAGATCGGCTATTTCACGCAATATCAGGTGGAAGAACTGGCGGGGGATGCCACTCCGCTCGAACATATGACCAGGGCGATGCCCAACAAGCCGCCGGCAGCGGTGCGCGCTCAGCTCGGCCGCTTCGGCTTTTCCGGGAATCGCGCCACCGCGCTGCTCGCCACGCTGTCGGGCGGCGAGCGCGCGCGGCTGGCGCTGGCGCTGGTCACGCGCGACGCGCCGCATTTGCTGATCCTCGACGAACCCACCAATCACCTCGACGTCGATGCGCGCGAAGCGCTGGTGCAGGCGCTGAATGCCTATGACGGCGCGGTGATCCTGATCAGCCACGATCGCCACATGGTCGAATTGACCGCCGACCGGCTGGTGCTGGTCGATAATGGCACCGCGGTCGAATATGCCGGCAGCATGGAGGATTACATCGACTTCGTGCTGGGTCGCAACCAACCCAAGGGGGATGGCAAGGGTGGCGCCAAGGGTCCCAAGCTGGACAAGAAAGCCATGGCCGCCGCGCGCGAGGCAGCGCGGCTGTTGAAAAAGACCGTCGGCGATGCCGAGGTGGCGCTGGCCCGGTTGCAGGGACAAATGTCGG
>JAYUBN010000104.1:0-5388 GCA_043740855.1 Sphingomonadales bacterium
CTCGGCGCCGAGGATCTGGTGCCCGACGAGGACGAAGAGCCTTCGCCGGACGACGAGGTCGACCTGACGACGAGCGACGACGATCTCGGCGTCCCGACCGGCGCCGAAGAGGATGAGCATTAAGTTTGGCTAGCCTGCACTGGCCCCGGCCGGTGCAGGCTAGCCAAACACGCCACGCGATAATTTTTCCCATTTCCAGCGGGGGAAACATCGCCTAATGGCGCTGACATTGGGGCCGTAGCTCAGCTGGGAGAGCGTCGCGATGGCATTGCGAAGGTCTGGGGTTCGATCCCCCACGGCTCCACCACCCCTTCCCAGGCCTTTGTAAGGCGCAGGGATCACCGGAAAACAAGCGCTGTTGAAATCCCAGCTGATCCTGATTCTTGGCGATCAACTGTCGCCCGATATTGCCTCCTTGCGCCAAGCCGATAAAGCGGCCGCAATCATCCTGATGTGCGAGGTGGCCGAGGAAGCTACTTACGTTCGCCATCACAAAAAGAAGATAGCGTTCATCTTCAGCGCCATGCGTCATTTTGCCAACGAATTGCGGCAGGCCGGCTGGACTGTGGATTATGTGGCTCTGGACGATACCGAAAATTGTGGATCATTGCGGGGCGAAGTCGCGCGCGCAGTCGAGCGGCATGGCACGATCGCGGTCACGATCACCGCGCCGGGCGAGTGGCGCTTGCTCGAGGACATGCAAGGCTGGCCATGCCAACCAACGATCTTGTCGGATGATCGCTTCTTGTGCAGCGATTCGGCATTCGCCGCCTGGGCCGAGGGCCGCAAAACGTTGCGGATGGAATATTTCTACCGCGACATGCGCCGCGCAACCGGGCTGCTGATGGATGGCGACCAGCCGGAAGGCGGGAAATGGAATTTTGATCATGACAATCGCAAGCCCGCCAGAGGTGAGCAGCATTTCCCGGGGGTACCGCGCTTCGCCCCGGACGCACTGACAGCGGAGGTGCTGGCGCTGGTTGCCGAGCGCTTTGCTGATCATTTCGGTGATCTTGAACCTTTTTGGTTTGCAACGACGCGGGCCGATGCTCAGGTAGCGCTGGCGCATTTCATCGACCACGCGCTCGCCCGCTTCGGCGATTTTCAGGATGCCATGTTGCTCAAGGAAAAATTCCTCAGCCATGCGGTTCTCGGCCTCTACATCAACTGCGGATTGCTTGATGCACTCAGTGTGTGCCGCGCTGTTGAAGCTGCCTATCGTAAGGGGCACGTACCGCTTAACGCGGCTGAGGGTTTCATTCGCCAGGTTATCGGCTGGCGCGAATATGTGCGCGGCATTTACTGGCTAAAAATGCCTGATTATATTGCCAATAATGCTTTGGAAGCGACACGGCCGCTGCCTGATTTCTACTGGACCGGCGACACCGAGATGGCCTGTGTCCGCGCTTGCGTCGTCCAGACGCGCGAGGAAGCCTACGCCCATCATATCCAGCGGCTGATGGTCACGGGCAATTTCGCACTGCTAGCCGGCGTCGATCCGTACGCGGTGCATCAATGGTATCTTGCGGTTTATGCCGATGCTTATGAATGGGTCGAGCTGCCGAATACGCTGGGCATGAGCCAATTCGCCGATGGCGGCCTGCTTGCATCCAAGCCCTATGCGGCCAGCGGGGCCTACATCGACCGCATGTCGGATTATTGCAAAAACTGCAGTTTCGACGTGAAGGCAAAGAATGGCGCCAAGGCCTGCCCGTTCAACTACCTCTATTGGGATTTTCTAGTGCGGCACGAGGCACGCCTGCGCCGCAATCCGCGGATGGCCCAAATGTATCGGACCTACGACAAGCTCGCCGATGACCGAAAGCTGGCGATCGCTCAGGATGCCAAGCGGTTTCTGTCCAATTTGTAAGGCCCGACGGCGACGGAGGCTCAGGCCGGGCGGCCGGTCCCGCGGCACCTGTCCGAACAATATTTTACTTCGTCCCAGTCGCGCTCCCATTTTTTGCGCCACGTGAAAGGGCGTTGGCAGGATA
This sequence comes from Sphingomonadales bacterium, assembly GCA_043740855.1. GTDB lineage: Bacteria > Pseudomonadota > Alphaproteobacteria > Sphingomonadales > Sphingomonadaceae > Novosphingobium. Next base: position 1,995 of record JAYUBN010000104.1, read on the forward strand.
GGCAGATCTTGCTGGGCAGCTCTGATTTCTTGCGCATCTTGGCCATGTCACAGATCCAGCGAAAATTGAGGAGCCGCAAGCTTGGGCTCGAGCGCACGCGCCTTTGCACCACGCCGTGCCCTGAGTCCCGCGCGTGACCCGTGTTTGATATATACGCCTTGGGCTTCGGCACGCGCTTCAGCCGATTTGCGACGACTGAAAATCTCGTTCTTGGCGCGCTCGGTCGCTGCCTTGTGGTCCACGATCCGCAAGGGATAGCCGGGACAGGGTGAAGCATTGGCGAAGACATCGATTCGCCATGGCTCATGCACGAGTGCGCCGGCCACACCCGCCAGTTCAGGAACCCACGCACGGATAAAATCCCCGCTCGGGTCTTGGTCATGGCCTTGCTTGATTGGCGAATAGACCCGGACGGTGTTGATGCCGGTTTCGCCCGATTGCATCTGGCATTGCGACCAATGGATCCCGGGTTCAAAATCGACGAACTTGCGCGCGAGAACCAGTCCGGCCTCCTGCCACGGAAGCCACAGATCATAGGTCGCGAACGACATCAGCATCGCGCGCATCCGGAAATTGATATAGCCGACTGCGTTGAGATAACGCATCGCGGCATCGATGAACGGATACCCCGTACGACCTTCGCTCCACGCTTGAAGATGCGCGGCATCGCCGGGCCGAGGTCGCATACCGATATAGATTTTGGCGAATGGTTCCCACTCGATCGCGGGCTCTCGCTCAAGCTTCTGGATGAAGTGACAATGCCAGTGAAGCCGGGCGGTGAAAGACCTTATCGATCGTCCCCAGATGCTATGGTTCGCTGGCCGCTCCCGGGCCAGTTGCGCCGCACGTTGTTGCGCCGCCTGATAAACTTCGCGCACCGAAAGCGTGCCATAAGCCAGATGGGGCGAAAGCCGAGAGCAGGTTTGCTCGGCAGTGACAGGCGACGACATTTCACGCGTATAATGCTCGCCCCGTTCGGACAGAAAACTGTGCAGCAAGGCGACGCCCGCCGCGCGGCCCGGTTGCTGCAGATGAACAAGTCCATCCGGAGCAAGGCCGAGCATGTCGCACGTCGGCAGCGGGTCCGAAGCGACGGGCTCAGCCCAGATGATGTCGGGCGTCGAAGCGATCGGCTGCTGCATCATTGTATTCCAGCGCTTGGCCCAATGGTCGCGATTGAACCTGCGCTCGCGATGCACGCCAAACTGTTGCCGCTCGGCCCAGGGAATTGTATTAGCCTTGGTCCACGCCTTGACTTTCCGGTCGCGCGCGAAAGTCCAGCCATTGCCGGTTTCCTCGTGCGACCAAAGATCGAACGTTCCAAACGCTCGACGCAGCTCGTCAAGGACCTCGATCGCCTTTCCGCTGCGGATAATCAGTTGTCCGCCTTGAGTAGCGATTTGCGTGCTTAATTCGGCAATGCAACCGCGCCAGAATTGCCATTGCCGCGCGGACGTGTCGGGCAACTGCCAATAATCGGGCTCAACAATGACGAGCGGGAGCACCGGCCCGCAGCGTGCCGCGTCAGCCAGGGCAGCATGGTCGATCAACCGCAGGTCGCGCTTGAACCAGACAAGCTGGATCGTCACGTCGTGATCAACCCCGGGATCTTGTCCTTGAATGCGAAAAATCCCTTGGATGCATGCGGCCATGCGGCGCTGTCCCAAGCCCGGCGAACGGGCACCAGCGCGACGCCGGCTGAGGCAAGCTCCGCAGCAACTGCCGACAGCTGGCTGCCGACTGGTCCAATCGGGGCATAGGGCGTGGCGATGGCCGTGAGCCGAAGTGCCTCGGCCCAACGGATCAAAGCGGCGCCATCAAACTTGTCCAGCATCGCACCGGGGACGCGCAACAGAGTGGCGTTTCTCGAAAGAGCCTCGTCAAGCGCAGCTGTCATGAACGCCGCAACCATCGCCGACCGGGTTGCCGGCATGGGTGCCGCAGCCAGTGCGGTCACGCGCAGATCGCCAAGCTCAAGGCTTTCAGGGTGAAGATCCTCCTCGGTCAGCAGCAGTCCGACGGCGCCTTTCGGCAACGGCGGCGTGTCCGCGATCGGAACGCTGGCTATCGGTGACTCGATCGGCGGGCCCGCGACATAGACAAACGGATCGGGGGTAAATCTTTCGTTGGTAAACTTGGCGATGTTGGCGGCCTTGGCGAGATAGGTTTTGCCCGCCGTCTGCAACCCCGCCACCCAGCGCCATGACAGCGTGTTCGAAGCAGGATCACCGTCGATCAGATGATGATGGAAGAAGTCGGCACCAAGCTGCCATGGCAAGCCGAGCACGAAAATCCACAAGCTGGCAAACCACATCCGCGCATGATTATGGAGATAGCCGGCCTCCTTCAGCTCCACCGTCCATGCGTCAAAACACGCGATGCCGGTCGAACCGGCGCAGGCGGCATGATATTCCGCCGACCGGGTCAGGCTGTCCACCTCGGCCAGGTATTGCGTCCAAACCGCTGGGCGCATCTCGAGCCAGCCTTTCCAATAGGTCCGCCAGCAAACTTCCTGAATGAATTTTTCTGCATCGACGAAACGGTGTCGCGCGAGGACACGTTTGATCACTTCCTGCTCGGTAATCAGCCGATGCCGAATGTAGGGCGACAGCATTGAGATATTTGTCCGATCAGTCGGCCCATGATCGAAATTGCGCTGCCCGGCATATTGTCGCCCGGCATGCGGCAAGAACGCTTCAAGCGCAGCCAGTGCCGCAGCACGTGACGGCTGAAATATGTTGGACATATGAAGAACGTTATCAGCCTTTGCGGTTCGGCAACAGACCCGACGACCGGATATTTTTCAGTCTTTTGAATACCGCAAGGAGCTGGTGAGGGTTTTTAAGCAAGGATCATCTTAACCGTGGGAATCAAACTAGCGTGGCTCGCCCGCACGCCCGAGCGCCGCGCGATGATCGTACTCGCGGCTCTCGCGAGCCAAAGTCGCCTCAAACCACCTTGATGATGATCAGCGAGACATTGTCGGGCGCGCCGCGGACGAGGACGGCGTCGAGCAATTTCCCGGCGGCTTCAGACGGCTCGAATTCGGCCATTTCGTCGCGCATTTCCCCATCATCGACAAGCCGCGTCAGCCCGTCGCTGGCCAGTAGGAACTGATCGCCCGGTCTCGCATCGCCGCCAACCGTATCGACGATGAGCGTTTCGGCTGCGCCGACCGCACGAGTGATAACGTTGGCGTTGGGGTGGTTGTGGGCTTCGTCCGGAGCGATCATGCCGGCTTCCACCAGTTCCTGGACCAGGCTGTGGTCGCGGGTCAGCTGGCGGATGACCCCGCTGCGCACCCGATAGGCGCGGCTGTCGCCCGCCCAGAAACATCGATACTGGCCGTCGCGGATGATCAAGCCGACGACGGTGCTTCCAATCGTTCGCGGAT
>JAYUBN010000105.1:0-16295 GCA_043740855.1 Sphingomonadales bacterium
TGGATTGATTTTGACATTCGCATCCCGCTTGGGGCAAGGGCCTTTTCAAATATCAAAGCCCTGAAAATCGACCAGAAACATAATATTGCAGACATCACCGCTGGGTAAAAGGACGCTGAACATGGCCGGACTATGGTATGATGAACTCGTTGTAGGGATGAAGTTTGAGCATCCCATCCGCCGCACGGTGACCGAAATGGACAATATCCTGTTCAGCTCGCTCACCCATAACCCGGCGCTGCTGCACCTTGACGAAGAATATATGAAGGGCACAGAATTCGGGCAACGCATCGTCAACTCGGCGTTCACACTCGGACTTATGGTCGGAATTTCGATTGGCGATACCACGCTGGGTACGGCGATCGCCAATCTGGGGTGGGATGATGTGCGTTTTCCCAAGCCGCTGTTCCACGGCGATACCGTCCACGTCGTCACCGAAGTCGTCGAGCTGCGCGAATCAAAATCCCGCCCGGAAGCTGGGATTGTCACCTTCTTCCACCAGGCCTTCAACCAACACAACGAGGTTGTTGGCCAATGCAAGCGGTCGGGTCTGCAACGCAAGAAGCCCGCAGCATGAGCGCGGTTCCGCTGCGCTCGATGCTGTTCATCCCGGCGGATAGCGAAAAAAAGCTGGGCAAGGTCGATGACTGCGGCGCGGACGCCGTGATCCTCGATCTGGAGGACTCAGTGGCGCTGTCCAACAAGCCGTTGGCGCGCCAATTGCTGCCCGCCTTTTTGAAGGACCGGCCGCGCGGCACGCGCAAGCTGCAACTGTGGGTGCGCGTCAATCCGTTCGATACCGGGATGACGCTTGAAGATCTGCTGGCGGTCGTCCCTGGCGCGCCCGACGGGATCATGCAGCCCAAGACCAACGGGCCGGAGGATATTCGCCGTCTCTCGTATTATCTCGACGCATTGGAAGCGCAGCATGACATAGCGCCCGGATCGATCAAGATCCTGCCGGTGGCAACGGAAACGCCGATCGCGCCCTTCCACCTGGGGGACTTTGCCGGAGCCGGACTCGACCGCCTGATGGGCCTGACCTGGGGCGCCGAAGATCTGTCAGCCGCATTGGGGGCCAGCACCAACCTTGATGTCACGGGTGGATGGGCATTCAGCTACAAACTGGCGCGTTCACTATGCCTGATGGCCGCTCACGCCACCGGCGTGCAGGCGGTCGAAACGCTCTATGTGGACTTCCGCGACGATGCGGGCCTGCGCGCTTCGTGCCGCGCCGCCCGCGCCGAAGGGTTCACCGGACGCATCGCCATTCACCCGGCGCAAGTCGCCGGAATCAATGAAAGCTTCATGCCATCCGCCGAAGAGATTGCCCATGCCCACCGCGTGCTCGATACCTTTGCCGCCAATCCCGGCGCAGGGACCGTGGGCCTGGACGGCAAGATGATCGACATCCCGCACCAGAAGCAAGCCGAGCGGGTGCTGGCTCAGGCGAAAGCCTTTGGCGGATGAGCGGATGGGACTATCCGGCAGTGGTGGTCAGCCATATCGCTTTCGATTTGCCAACGCCGCTGTAATGTCAGCGCGTCCTGTCGACGTGGCTTGCAAATGGTCAATCAGCCAACGGTGGCGGGCATGATTTCATTTACGGGCAAAGTTGCGATCATTACGGGAGCGACTCGCGGAATCGGCCTGGAATGTGCGCGCCTGATCGCCGGGCTGGGCGGCAAGGTCGCGGTGTCCTCACGCAAGGCGGATGCCTGCGAAAGAATCTGCCGCGAACTGACCGACCAGGGTTATGACGCGATCGCGGTGCCGACGCATGCCGCGCGCGATGCGGATCTGGCGCAGCTGGTCGCAGCGACGATGGATAAATTCGGCCGACTCGATGTCGTAATCGCCAACGCCGGGATCAATCCCACTTTCGATCTGTTGGCTGACCTGCCCGATGACAGCTTCGCGCGCATCATGGACCTGAATCTGGTTGGCCCGCTGCGCCTCGCGCGTCATGCCCTGCCGCTGATCGCGCGACAAGGCGGGGCGATGGTTATGACGTCCTCGGTCAACGCCCAGGCCGGCATGGTCGGCAGCGGCGCCTATGGCATCTCCAAGGCGGCACTGGAGGCTCTGACCCGGCAACTGGCGGTCGAGTGGGGCAAGCACGACATCAGGATCAATGCGGTCGCGCCGGGAACCACGCGCACCGACATGGTGCGCGTGCTGACCCAGCGGCCCGGCTTTATCGATACGGTCAAGGCCACCACCCCGCTCGGCCGTATCGCCGAGCCCGAGGACATCGCCGCCTTTATCGTTTTCCTGGCATCCGATCATGCGCGCCACATGACCGGGCAAGTGCTCACCGTGGATGGCGGGCAGAATATTTTGCGCGGCCCCGCGTGATCGTCAGTAGGATTTGGGCAGGTCGAGAACTTTTTCGGCAATATAGCTGAGGATCAGTTGCTCGGTGATCGGCGCAATCCGCAACAGGATCGATTCGCGAAACAGTCGCTCGACCTGATATTCGGTCGAATAGCCCATGCCGCCGAATGTCATCACCGCGCGCGTGCATGCATCGAATGCGGCCCGACCGCCCAGGAATTTTCCGGCGTTGGCTTCAGCTCCGCAAGGCAGACCTGCATCGTACAGATAGGCAGCCCGCATGATCATCCAGTAGGCTGATTCCAGATACGTCCAGTTTTCCGCTAGCGGATGCTGAATACCCTGATTCTGGCCGATCAGCCGGCCAAAGACCTTGCGTTCGCGCGCATAACCCGCAGCCCGCTCCAAGGCGCCGCGACCCAGGCCAACGGCCTCGATGCCAACCAGGATCCGTTCCGGATTGAGGCTATGGAGAATATAGCGAAAACCCTTGCCCTCATCGCCGATGCGATCTTCGTCGGGAATAAAATAATCGTCGATAAAAGTTGCGTTCGAGTCGACTGCGTTACGCCCCATCTTGTTGATACGCCGCACTTCGATCTTCGACTTGTCGAGATCCGTATAAAACAGCGTCATGCCATCGGTGGGGCGCTGGCAATCTTCTTTGAGCGTCGTGCGCGTCAGCAACAATATCTTGTTCGCGACTTGACCCGAGGAGGTCCAGATCTTGCGACCGGTCACCCGGTATCCGCCGGGTACCTTGGTCGCAAAGGTCTTTATGCTGGTCGTATCGAGCCCGGCGTCGGGCTCGGTCACGCCGAAACAGGCGCGGTCCTCGCCGCTGATCAGCGGTCGCAACATGCGCTGCTTTTGTTCCAGGGTACCGTTGACGACCACCGCGTGCGGACCGAACAGATTAAGATGCAAAGCGCTCGCCGCGGAATAGCCGCCCGCGCTGCTGGCAACTTCGTGCATCATGATCGCCGCTTCGGTTACGCCCAGATTGGCGCCACCCACTTCTTCGGGCATCGTAATGCCAAGCCAGCCGCCGTCGGCCATCGCCTTATGGAATTCGAACGGAAACCGTTTTTCGGTATCGCAGGCGCTCCAATATTCGTCGCCAAATTCGGAGCAAGCTTTTTTGACGCCATCTTGAATGGCCTTTTGGTCATCTGTCAGGTCAATCAGCACGTCACTTCTCCAAAATCCAACAAAATACCAAAATTCTGCTCTTGCGACTGCTTGTGGGCGCCCCGCTTCACCGACCCCGACAATCAAGAATCCGGTGCCGAAATCCGATCTATGCCCACTATAACTGGTTGCATCAAAGTCAAGAGAGCCAAACGGACCGATGGCACGGCTCTGTCATCGGTCGCTCAAAATATTCAAGCTATTCTGAAAAAAGCAATTATTCCTGGGAGCGGAGGCGTCGCCCTGCCAGCTTGGCGCCTTGATTTCAGGCGTGCGACACGGCTGCAGCAAACCTGGGATAATCGGTGTACCCCCTTGCGTCACCGACATAGGCAAAATCGAAATCAGTTTCGCCGAGCGGGAAGCCATTGCGCATTCTCGACACCAGATCGGGATTGGCCATGTAAGGACGGCCAAACGAAATCGCATCGGCCTGTTGAGAGGCGATTGCCGCTGCGGCAGTAGCTCCATCGAAGCTCCCGTTCTGAATGACGGTGCCGCGATATACCGCCCGTAAAACCTCGATCACCGGCTTGTCCGGCTTTTCCATAAAGCCCGGGGCAATCGGTTCAATCAGATGAATATAGGCAATCCCGCAATCGTCAGCGAGCTTGGCGATCGCTGTGGTCAGCGCACTGGGATCGACATCGCCCATGCCCTTGCGCTCGCTTGTCGGGCTGATGCGCAGTCCGATACGTCCGGGTTCGATCTCGCCGGCCACGGCATGAAGAATCTCGCCGAGCAGACGTATCCGCCCCGCAATGCTCCCGCCATAACCATCGCTGCGCTGGTTGGTCTTCGATCGCAGGAATTGGTCGATGATGTACCCGTTGGCGCCGTGGATTTCCACCCCGTCAAAGCCGGCCGCCCGGGCATTGCGGGCGCCGCGCCGATAGGCTTCCACCACATGGTCAATGTCGGCCTGGGTCATCTCGCGGGGCACGACATAGGGCTTCATCGGCAAAAACAGACTGGTATCGCCGGCCGGACGCGGCGCGAAAGTCTCTCCTTCGCCGGCAATCGGCGACGGGCCAATCGGCTGCGCACCATCGATGTAATCCGGCAGCACCAATCGGCCCATATGCCAGAGCTGACCAAATATCCGGCCCCCGGCGGCATGGACTGCCGCCGTTACCTCGCGCCAGCCGCCGATCATCTCGTCTGTCCATATCCCCGACGCGCGGTACCAGCCCATACCTAGCGGATCCACTGCGATGGCTTCCGAAACGATCAGCCCGCAGTCGGCGCGTGCCGCATAATATTCAGCCATCATCGCCGTGGGCACATGGTCTGTCGTAGCGCGGCCCCGGGTAAGCGGCGCCATGATCACGCGATTGGGCAAATCCAGAGTGCCGATCGTAACCGGCTCGAACAGGGCATCAATGGACATAAACGGGCCTCGGCATTGGCGAAATATGGCGCAATACCAAATCGCGGTTCACGGGTTTGCATGCCACATTCGTGGACATGAGACGGGCAATCTTACTTAGTTGTATCACTCTAGCAGCCGTTCGCGGATGCTGGCGATGTTCGCGTCGTCGATGCCCAGTTCCTGACGAATGAAGCCTTCTGCGCCGCCGTGGCGCGCGTCGAGCGTGGCGAACATTGTCAGGAGATATTCGGGATCGGCGCGCAACAGCGGTTCCCAGATGGTCCGATCAACCTGCCCCAACCGGTCGCCGACCGGGTCGCGGCGGACAACGCCGCACAGCCGTTCGAAGAACAGGTTGGTCATCGTGAAATCGTCAAGAATGATTGCGCGGGACACACCCAGCAATTCGAGCAGCAGCGCCGCCGCGGCGCCGGTGCGGTCCTTGCCGGCCGCGCAATGGAATACCAGCGGCACGTCGCCGGCGGCAAGCCGCAGGAACATTTCACGATAGGACGGCGCCTGCTCATAAGGCAGGCTGCGATAAAGCTCGATCATCAGATCGCGGGTCCGGGTGGCCGTCGCGCCTTGCCTGCCCATAGCCTCTACCAGGTCAACCGCGCTGCTCCGATGATCGCGGAACCATGTGTCCAGAACCGGCGCGACGGGGAGCCGCGATGGCCGCAGGCGGCGCTCACGCGTGGAACGCAGGTCAAGGACCAGCTTGATGCCCAGCGCCTGGATGGCGGCGTGATCGCCATCGACCAGTTCCGCCATCGTGCCCGACCGGTAAACCAGGCCCCAGGCCACGCTGCGGCCGTCTGCGGCCGCATAGCCGCCAAGATCGCGAAAATTCAGTCCACCCTCCAGTGGAACAATGCGGCGCGGCGCCTGCGCAACGGCTGCGTCTATCGTGCCGTGCTCGATTGGCTCGCCCGACATCAGCCCTACCCGACCTGAGCAGGGCAGTGGTCGCGAATGACGATGTCGCGCTGCCTGACGATGGCACGAAGACGGAGCTTACCGACGCTTTCATCATGAAATCCTGCGCGCATGGTTCCGCGATAGCCGAGAGTGATCGCATTGATCCGCAAATTTCTGAAGTTTTCGATGCCCACGACAATATCTTTACCTGCGAATCCAAGTTTGACCAGTCCCCGCACGACGGATAAAATCGTGGTGAGGATTTCGTCGACATAAAAATTATGTAGCAGCAACCACGATCCGCAAACGCGAACCAGCATAGCAGCGCCCTTGAATAGCGCACGCGCAGCACAAGTTACCCGGTGTCGAGCGTTGCGATTCATTACGAGGTTGATTAGAAACCGTAACAATGGTCATCAGGACCATGACGGGAGAGACCTCAGTGGCAAAAATCGGCGTAGGCATCATCGGTGCGGCCCCCGACCGTAGCTGGGCGGCAAAGTCCCATATTCCTGCTTTGCACGCGCTGCCGGATTATGAAATTCGTGCGCTCAGCACGACCCGCCAGGCAAGCGCCGACGCCGCCGCTGCGGAATTCGGCGTGCCCCATGCGTATGACAACCACGCCGCGCTGATCAATTCACCCGAGGTCGATCTTGTCGTCGTCGCGGTCAAGGTTCCCCACCACTATGAACTGGTCAAGGCGGCAATCGCCGCGGGCAAGCATGTCTTTTGCGAATGGCCGCTAGGCAACGGGCTGGCCGAGACAGAGGAACTGGCCGCGCTCGCAAAAGCCGCAGGCGTTCGCACCGCGGTGGGCTTGCAGGCCCGCTCGGCACCCGTGTTTGGTTATGTCCGCGACCTGATCGCGCAAGGGTATGTCGGCGAAGTGCTGTCGACGACGCTGGTCGGCTCGGGGATGATCTGGGGCCCGGCCATCGATCAGCCCAGTGCCTATGCCTATGACAGGACCAATGGCGCGACGATGCTGACCATTCCGTTCGGGCACACCATCGATGCCATCTCCACCTGCCTCGGCGAGATCGTCGAGGTCAGCGCGCTGCTGGCCAATCGTCGCCGTGATTGCCTGATCATGCCCGAAGGTATCCCGCTGAAAATGACCGCCGAGGATCAGCTGGTGGTCAACGCGACCTTTGCGAGCGGAGCTATCGGCGCAATCCACTATCGCGGCGGCATGTCGCGCGGCACCAATCTGCGTTGGGAAGTCAACGGCAGCGAGGGTGACCTGGTGATTACCGGCGATACCGGCCACGCTCAGATGTTTTCGCTATCGCTGTTCGGCGGCCACGGTGAAGATCAGGGAGTGCAAGCCATGACGGTGCCACCCCAATACCAATGGACGCCCGATCTGCCGATGTTTGCGCAGAATGTTGCGCAGGCCTATGTCCTGTTTGCCAATGACTTGCGCAACGGGACGAACACATGCCCGACCTTTGACGATGCCGTCATCCGGCACCGCCTGATCGAAGCCGTCGCGGCGTCGGCGGCCTCTGGACAGCGCTGCCGCGTCGTCGGTGTGTGATGGACCGGTTATGATCGCTGGTCCGGGCCGCGTTCCGGCAATGTATCGGCCATTGGTTCGCGAAAAATAGACAAACGCGCTGGCGATGCGCGGTAAAAATGGCGGAGGTTACAAGTGACGGCGAATAAGGTTATTATCAGTTGCGCGATCACGGGGTCGATCCATACCCCTTCGATGTCGCCCTATCTCCCGGTAACTGCCCAAGAGATTGCCGACAGTGCGTTAGGCGCAGCAGAAGCCGGCGCGGCGATCGTTCACCTGCACGCCCGCGATCCGGAAACGGGCAAGCCCGTACACACGCCGGAAGATTTTGAGCCGTTCCTGAAGGTGATCAAGCAAAGCTCGAACGTCGTGATCAATCTCACCACCGGCGCCTCACCCTACATGCCGGTTGAATACCGGGTGAAGCCCGCCGAGACCTTCGAGCCCGAGGTTGCCAGCCTCAACATGGGGTCGATGAACTTCGGCCTGTTCCCGATGCTGAAACGCTTCAAGGAGTTCAAACACGCCTGGGAGCCGGAAATGCTCGAAGCGAGCCACGATCTCGTCTTTCGCAACAGCTTCAAGGATATTCGCTACGCCCTCGACACGCTGAACAAGACGGGCACCCGCTACGAGTTCGAATGTTACGACACCAGCCACCTCTACAATTTGCATTACTTTTGGCAGGAAGGATTGGTTCAGGCGCCGCTGTTCATCCAGACCTGCTTCGGCCTGTTGGGGGGAATCGGCAGCCACCCCGACGATGTCATGCACATGAAGCGCACCGCCGACCGCTTGTTCGGGGATAATTACCGCTGGTCGGTGCTGGCAGCGGGTCAGGCCCAGATGAAAGTGGCAGCGATGGCGGCGTCAATGGGCGGCCATGTCCGCGTCGGTCTGGAAGACAGCCTGTGGCTTGGCCGTGGCCAACTGGCGCAAAGTAATGCGGCGCAAGTGAGCAGGGTCCGCCAGATCATCGAAGGTCTGGGGCTTGAAATTGCCACCCCGGACGAGGCCCGAGAGATTCTGTCGCTGAAGGGGGGGGACAAGGTCGGCTTCTGAGGACGGAAATTGTTCTTCACCACAGCTGGACCGATGGGACGGGCCTGGTATCGTTCGTTGGCAAATATGGGTGGGGCATGAGCCGTTGGCATAACCGGACAAACGCGCTATCGCGACGCCGACTTGGCCTCCGGTGTCGGCAGGCCCGGGGGATACTCAGCTTTGGTTAAGATGCGCGAACCCAATCAGCATCAGCCAGATACCCGCATCGGCGGGCAGCAGACAGGATTGACGGTACGGTGAAAAAGCAGTTTCGCGTGGCGCTATTTGCCGGTTTGCCATTTGTCGCCAGCCTGCCTCTTGCCGTTGGCTCGGGTTTGGCTGTCCTTGCGGTAAGCATGACCGGACTGGCCGTGACCAGCGCCCGCGCCCAGGACGCTGAATCCGTGCAGGAGTCCGCGCAAGGGGCGATCGTCATTCCCAAGGACATCACCATGTTTGGCAATGCCAGCCCGAACATACGGCGGCCCACGGCGGTTATCAATGGCGACATCGTCACCGGCACCGATGTCGAACAGCGTCTGGCCCTGATCCTTGCGGCCAATGGCAACAAGGTCAGCCCCGAGGAAACCGAACGGTTGCGACTGCAGGTCCTGCGTAACCTGATCGACGAAACGCTGCAAATCCAGGAGGCCAAGACTGCCGATGTCGCTGTCACCGACGAGGAAGTGAACGACAGTTACGCCCGCGTCGGACAGCAGAATTTTCACCAGACCGCGTCGGCGCTAGACGCTCACCTGGTCAAGATCGGCTCGTCGTCAGCCTCGCTCAAACGCCAGATCAAGGGGGAACTGGCTTGGCAGCGGGTTCTGCGCCGCAATGTCCAGCCCTTCGTCAATGTCAGCCAGGGCGAAGTCACGGATCTGCTCGATCACCTCAAGGCGTCCAAGGGAACCGAGGAATACCGCATCGGCGAGATCTATCTGGCGGCTACACCCGAATCGAACGCCACCGTGGCCGCAAATGCCAAGCGGATCATGGACCAGTTGCGCCAAGGCGGCAGTTTCGTAGCGTATGCGCGGCAATATTCCGAGGCATCGACCGCTGCAGTCGGGGGCGATCTCGGCTGGATACGCCTGGCCCAGCTGCCCGCCGAGCTGGCGGCCGCAGCGCACGACATGGCGTCGGGGCAGCTAGCCGGCCCGATCCAGACGCGTGGCGGCTTTTCCATCCTGCTGCTGATCGACAAGCGCCAGATCCTGACCGCCGATCCGCGTGATGCCTTGTTGGCGCTGAAGCAGGTTTCACTCACCCTTCCCGCCAGTGCCAAGCCAGCTGACGCCACCCGGCAGGCGCAAGAATTTGCGGCTGCGATGAAAACTGCGCATGGCTGCGGTGGTGTGGATGCGGTTGCGGCAAAATTCGGTGCGCAAGTCGTAGCAAACGATCAGGTCAAGGCGCGCGACTTGCCACCCGCGCTGCAGCAATCGATCCTGGCGCTATCGGTCGGAGAGGCTACGTCGCCATTCGGTTCGCTGGCGGACGGCGTGCGGGTGTTGATGCTGTGTGGTCGCGACGACGCCAAGGCTGACTCTGGACCCAGTTTCGACGATCTGATGACCCAGATGCAAGACGACCGCGTCAACAAGCGTGCGCAGATGTACCTGCGCGATCTGCGCCGCGATGCCATCATCGACTACAATTGAGCGGCTCGTTTAATTGAGCAATGCGCCCGTGAGCACTGGGATGGTCATACGGCCGCTGGCCGTGTCGCTTGGCGATCCCGCCGGCGTCGGACCGGAACTGCTCGCGGTCGCCTGGGTCAGCCGCGTGCCCCGGCGTGTGCCTGGCTTTTTCGCGGTCGGCGGCGCAGGGCTACTGCGTGACGCGGCCAGCCGGCGGGGGCTGGATTTGCCGATCCAGACGATTTCGCATCCCGACGAAGCCGCCGCCTGCTTCGATACTGCGCTACCGGTGCTGGGTTCGCTGGATATGGCTTACGCGCCAGGCGCGCCGTGTCATCGCGGCGCCGAACTGGCGCTGGCCTCCTTGACGCAAGCGACCATGCTGGCGGTATCCGGGGCCGCGTCGGGGGTGGTGACCGGGCCGATCGCCAAGTCGCTGCTTGCACAAGTGGGATTTTCTCACCCCGGCCAGACCGAATTCGTCGCCGAGGCCTGCGGCATAGCGGCAGCAGACGCGGTCATGATGCTGGCCGGACCATCGCTGCGCACTGTGCCCATCACCGTTCATATCCCGCTGGCGCAGGTGCCACGGATGGTTTCGATCGAGCTCATCCTGCGCCGCACGCGCATTGTCGCCGCCGCGTTGACCCGCGATTTCGGCATTGCTGCGCCGCGCGTCGCGCTGGCCGCGCTCAATCCGCACGCCGGCGAAGGAGGCCGGATGGGCGACGAGGAAATTCATATTATCGCCCCCGCCATCGCGCAGCTGCGAGCCGAGGGCATCGACGCCACCGGGCCCCATTCGGCAGACGCGCTGTTTGCACCGCGAGCGCGGTCCAGCTACGATGTGGCGCTGTGCATGTATCACGATCAGGCGCTGATCCCGCTCAAAACGCTGGACTTCGATGCCGGCGTCAATGTCACGCTGGGGCTGCCGATCATCCGTACCTCGCCCGATCACGGCACCGCCTTCAATATTGCGGGCAAAGGACTGGCCGATTGCGGCGCAACCATCGCCGCCTTGCGCATGGCGGGGGAATGCGCCGCACGCCGGGCAGCCGCATGATGGCACCTGACTTGCCGCCGCTACGCGAAATAATCGCTCGGCACAGCCTGTTTGCGACCAAGGCGTTGGGACAGAATTTCCTGTTCGACGAACAATTGCTCGCCCGGATCGCGGCGATTCCCGGCCCGTTGAACGACCGCGCCGTACTGGAGATCGGACCCGGTCCCGGCGGGCTGACGCGGGCGCTGCTGCGCGCCGGTGCGCGCGTGACCGCGGTCGAAATGGACCGTCGCTGCCTGCCCGCGCTGGCCGAACTTGCGGAGGCTTTTCCCGGCCAGCTCCGCGTGATCGAGGGCGACGCGCTGTCGATCGATGCGGCAGCGCTGATGGGCGAGCCTTTCGCCATTGTCGCCAACCTGCCGTACAACGTCGGCACCGCGCTGTTCACCGGTTGGCTATCGGGCGAAGCATGGCCGCCGCGCTGGTCATCGCTGACGCTGATGTTTCAACAGGAAGTGGCGATGCGCATCATCGCCCCGCCGGCCAGCGACGCCTATGGCCGCCTGGCCGTGCTGGCCGGATGGCGCAGCCACGCCAAAATCGCCATGAAAGTCCACCGCAGCGCTTTCACCCCACCGCCCAAGGTGATGTCGGCGATGGTCCATGTCGTACCCGCCGAAATGCCGCCGGGGGTGTCGGCGCGCATGCTCGAACGCGTCACCGAAGCCGCCTTCGGCCAGCGCCGCAAAATGCTTCGCCAAAGCCTCAAGGGCCTGCCCGGCGCGCTGGCGGCGCTGGAGACGCTGCGAATCGACACCGCCCGCCGCGCGGAAACGCTGGATATTGACGAATTCGTCGCAATTGCGCGGTTATTGACCGATGTCCCCGCCGGGACCAGAGCCGGGCAGTAATACCAAGCAGGCAGCGCGATGTGCCACCATACCGCATGGCTGGATCAATCGTCCGGCTGGCACGTTGTCTTTGACAAGCGGCAGGCGATGGTGGACTTGTTGGTCGCTGCCTCCGCCAGCCGGATCAAGCTTTAAATGAACAAAATTCCAGACGCTTCGTCCCGCCTGCCCAATCACCCGCCCTTGCGGCTGCATGTGCCCGAACCGCGGTTTCGTCCCGGTGATGAGGCCAGTTTCGAAGGCCTCGATATTCCGGCAGCCGGCAGCGTTCGCCAGCCGGGAATAGGCGAAGCGGCCGCAGAGTTTCGTGATCTGGCATACACGCTGGTCCGGGTACTCGACGACGATGGCCAGGCTGTCGGCCCATGGAACCCGCGGCTTGCGCCCGACCGGCTGCGGCAGATGTTGCGTGCCATGGCGCTGACCCGCGCCTTCGACGATGTCATGTTCCGCGCCCAGCGGCAGGGCAAGACCAGCTTCTACATGAAAAGCCTGGGCGAGGAGGCGGTGTCGATCGGCGCGGCTTTCGCGCTGGCCAGCGACGACATGGTGTTCCCGTCCTATCGCCAGCAGGGGCTATTGATCGCCCGCGGCTGGAGCCTGCAGGACATGATGAACCAGATTTACGGCAATCGCGCGGATCGGCTGCAAGGTCGGCAGTTGCCGATCATGTATTCAGCAAAGGACGCCAGCTTCTTTTCGATTTCGGGCAACCTTGCCACCCAGTTTCCGCAAGCGGTGGGTTGGGCCATGGCCAGTGCCGCGCGGGGTGACACGCGGATCGCGGCAACCTGGTGCGGCGAAGGCTCGACCGCCGAGGGCGATTTCCATTCCGCCTGCACCTTTGCCAGCGTTTATCGCGCGCCGGTCATCCTCAATGTCGTCAACAACCAATGGGCAATCTCGTCCTTTTCCGCATTTGCCGGGGGCGAGGAAACCACCTTTGCCGCGCGCGGCATCGGCTATGGCATCGCCAGCCTGCGTGTCGATGGCAATGACGCGCTCGCGGTGTTTGCCGCGACGCAATGGGCTGCCGACCGCGCCCGTTCCAACTATGGCCCGACGCTGATTGAATTGTTCACTTATCGCGCAGAGGGTCATTCGACCTCTGATGACCCAAGCGCTTATCGGTCCGCGCAGGAAGCCAAGGCGTGGCCATTGGGCGACCCGGTGGCGCGGCTGAAACAGCATCTGATCGCGTTGGGCGAATGGGACGAAGACCAACACGCAGCGATGGACCGCGAGGTCGCCGGGCAAGTTCGCGCCGACCAGAAAGCCGCCGAGCAGAACGGCATATTGGGCCACGGCCTGCACCAGCCGCTGGAAACCATGTTCGAGGGGGTATTCGAGGAAATGCCCTGGCATCTGCGCGAGCAGCGTCAGCAGATGCTCGACGAGCAAGCGGCGGCCGGGCTATGACCGCCAGCGCAGCCATACCGGACAGTGCGACCGAAGCGCCTGCGGAAACGGCAGAAATGAACATGATCGGCGCGATCAACAGCGCGCTCGACGTGGTGCTGGGCCGCGACGACACGGTGATCGTGATGGGCGAGGACGTTGGCTTTTTCGGCGGTGTGTTCCGCGCGACCGCAGGCTTGCAAAAACGCTATGGTACGCATCGCGTCTTCGATACCCCGATCACCGAATGCGGGATTATCGGGGTCGCCATCGGCATGGGTGCTTATGGCCTGCGCCCGGTGCCTGAAATCCAGTTCGCCGATTATATCTATCCCGCGCTCGACCAGCTCGTGTCCGAAGCGGCGCGGTTGCGCTATCGCTCGGCGGGTGAATTTACCGCGCCGATCACGGTTCGCTCGCCATTTGGCGGCGGGATATTCGGGGGCCAGACGCACAGCCAAAGCCCGGAAGGCATCTTTACCCATTGCTCCGGCATCAAGACGGTGATCCCGGCGACGCCTTATGACGCCAAGGGATTGCTCATCGCGGCGATCGAAGACAACGACCCGGTCTTGTTCTTCGAGCCGAAACGGCTCTACACCGGGCCGTTCCATGGCCATTACGACCGGCCCGTAACCAGTTGGGCGGGTCATCCGGCAGCGCAAGTACCCACCGGCTATTACCGCATCCCGCTGGGTGTCGCCGCCATTTGGCGCGAAGGCATGGACGTGACCATCCTGTGCTACGGCACGATGGTGCATGTGGTTGCCGATGTGGTGAGCGCGATGGGCAATGTGGACGCCGAAATCATCGACCTGCGCACGCTGATCCCGCTCGACATCGAAACCATAGAGCGTTCGGTCAGGAAAACCGGCCGCTGCCTGATCGTTCACGAAGCCACGCGGACCGGCGGCTTTGGCGCGGAACTGGCAGCGCTCGTCCAGGAGCGGTGCTTCCTCCATCTCGAAGCGCCCGTCACCCGCGTCACCGGCTTTGACACCCCGTACCCTTACAGTCTCGAATGGGCCTATTTTCCGGGTCCGGTGCGGATACGCCGCGCCCTTGAAACCCTGCTTGAGGACTGACGATGGCCCGCTTCACCTTTCGCCTGCCCGATATCGGCGAAGGCATCGCCGAGGCGGAGATCGTCGTCTGGCACAAGCAGCTAGGCGACCGCATCGGCGAGAATGAAGCGCTTGCCGACATGATGACCGACAAGGTCACCGTCGAACTGGAATCGCCCGTGACAGGTATCATCGTCGAACTGGCTGGTGAGGCGGGCACGCGGATCGCGATCGGATCGGCGCTGGTGGTGATCGAAACCGAGGATGTGGTTGCGGATGGCGTTGCCCTTGATCCTCCCGCCGTGGGGGAGATGGCAGCCAGCAGGACTGACGGGGCGGGCGAATTGCCAGTCAACCTCTCCGGGGGCGTCTCCCCCGACGCCCCCTCCGTCTCGCTTCGCGAGCCACCTCCCCCAGAGCGGGAGGATTTTGCATCGGATTTGCGGCGCGATGTTTGCGTGGTTACGCAGACCGTCGGGGCGGCGACCAATTCTTCTGCTAAAGTTTTGGCATCGCCCGCAGTCCGCGCCCGCGCCCGCGACCTTGGCATCGACCTCGCCACGGTTTACCCCGCCGGCGATCACATTCGCCACGCCGATCTCGACGCCCACCTGCGCTACGGCGCCGCGCAGGGCTACCATTCGCCAACCCCACGCCACTGGCCCGATGAACACGTCAAGGTGATCGGCCTGCGTCGGCGCATTGCCGAAAACATGGCAGCGTCCAAGCGCCATATCCCGCATTTCACCTATGTCGACGAAATCGAGGTAACCGCGCTGGAAGCAATGCGCGAGCAACTCAACCGTCATCGCGGGTCGAGGCCAAGGCTGACGCCGCTGCCCTTTTTGGCCGTTGCGATCTGCCGCACTTTGGCTGACTTCCCGATGATGAATGCCCATTATGACGACGAAGCCGGCGTGGTCACGCGCCACGGCCGCGTCCATCTGGGGATCGCCACGCAAACCGATGCTGGCCTGATGGTGCCCGTGCTGCGCGATGCGCAGGATCGTAATATCTGGCAAATAGCCGCAGAAGTTGTCCGGCTGGCTGACGCTGCCCGCACCGGCAAGGCCGCGCGCGCCGAATTGTCCGGATCGACGATCACGCTCAGCTCGCTGGGACCGCTGGGCGGCATCGCCTCGACGCCGGTCATCAATCGCCCGGAAGTCGCGATCATCGCCCCCAACAAGATATTCGAGCGCGCCGTGTTTGAAGGCGACAAGATCAGGCGAGCGCTGGCCATGAACCTGTCTATCAGCTGCGATCACCGAGTGGTCGATGGCTGGGACGCCGCCAGCTTCGTGGCTGCACTACGCCGGCTGATCGAGGCGCCCGCGCTGCTGTTTCAGGACTAAGCCAGTCACTGGCTCTGTCAGCACAGCCGCCTGCACACCTCCGTGAAACTCTGGGTCACAGCAACTGACACCCGGCTCTACGTCGGCCAGAAACCGCGATTGACTGTCTTGAAGCATGGTTGATTTGCGATGGAACGAGCACGTTCGACGCCGCCGCGCCTGTGCCTATCCGCCTGAACCTCTGAAATTATGGTGCGCCCGACGGGATTCGAACCCATGGCCCCCAGATTAGGAATCTGGTGCTCTATCCGGCTGAGCTACGGGCGCGCATTGCTTAAGACATTGCCATTACCAGAATCGGACGATTAGCCTTGCAAACAAAATATGGCAAGATTTGCAACGCCTGCAAAGCGCCAGGCGGAGTCATTCCCCGTGGCGCTTCAATCGGGTAGCCGACAATCGCAGGCCCGGACGGCGCCGAAAGCTGTGGAGGGGAGGCGCATGATGAGCCCGGATGAATTGGCTAACCGTTATCAGAGGTCGGTCAATGGCGGCTCCAGCTTTGCGGTTTGAGCGGCATGGTTGGTG
>JAYUBN010000106.1:0-41288 GCA_043740855.1 Sphingomonadales bacterium
CCCCAACCCCCGTTACTCCCGCCTCAGCGCCTCAAATTTTAATATGCACGCAGACAATGGCTCAGACACCAACGATGCATAAATCGATGAGCCCCCTGGCTGTGCCGTCGCTGATGGTAAACGCTGCAGCTCGGTGCTTGGGGTTGGGCTCAATACCAACTGCCAGTGCCATCGCGTTCATCTGTCCTCTAAGCGGTTCGAAATCCTTTCCATCCAGCGATGCAACGTGGTTCAACACAACCAACCAACGACCATCGGCAACAGGAAGCAAAAACAGGCAAGGGTGCGGTTATTTATCTGCTAACCCCGGATCGCTCTGAAAGATGTCAGTCAACTGCGTCAAAATCTTTCGCTATATCAATGACGCGTAACTCGGCTTCCGGAATTCTTACTTCAAAGGCATGCAATGTAGCTGACTTGTCTGAGCGGGGTATGTGCCATCTTTGGATATGACGATCTTGGTCCCGCCGACTGGGAACTTTTTTGATCCGGTTATCTGTCATGCTAAATTGGCAATCCCCACTGGGGTGCAGGCTTACCTTCGAGTTGCAACCAAACGGTCGAGCGCCGCGCGGTCGATGCTCCGATTGGCAATCGCAAGTCCTGCGAAGCGACCATATTTACCGTTATGACTAGGGCAGGACAAAGCGAGATGGCGCCACAACGAATTCCAGCGGTTAGGGGGTCTTTGGCCCCCTGATTTTCCTTTCCCCTTCAGTATCCGATCAATCCCGCAGCAACTCATTGATCCCGGTCTTCGCCCGCGTCTGCGCGTCCACCGTCTTTACGATCACCGCGCAATACAGCGATGGCCCCGGCGTCCCATCGGGCAGCGGCTTGCCGGGCAGCGCGCCGGGGACGACGACGGCGTATGGCGGCACGCGGCCGACGTGGACTTCGCCGGTGGCGCGGTCGACGATCTTGGTAGAGGCGCCCAGGTATACGCCCATCGACAGCACCGCGCCGGTGCCGACGATCACGCCTTCGGCTACTTCCGAACGGGCGCCGATGAAGCAATTGTCTTCGATCACGACCGGGCCGGCCTGCAGCGGTTCCAACACGCCGCCGATGCCGACGCCGCCCGAGATATGGACGTTGCGGCCGATTTGGGCGCAACTGCCGACGGTCGCCCAGGTGTCGATCATGCTGTTTTCGCCGATGTAAGCCCCCAGATTGACGAAGCTGGGCATCAGCACCACGCCTTTGGCGATATAGGCGCTGCGGCGCACCACCGCACCGGGGACAACGCGAAAGCCGGCCACGCGGAAGCGGGTGTCGTCCCAGCCGGCGAATTTCAGCGGCACCTTGTCAAACGCAGGCGCGCCCGCCGCGCCGCCGTCGATCACCCCATTATCCCGGAGGCGAAAGGAGAGCAGCACTGCCTTTTTGAGCCATTGATTGACCGTCCAGCCCCCCACACCATCGGGCTGCGCGACGCGTGCCTGACCGGAATCGAGCAGCTCCAGCGCCTGATCGACCAGCGCACCGACGTCCTGGCTGGCGGGCGTTACGCTGTCGCGCCGATCCCAGGCGGCTTCGATGGCGGCGGCGAGATCGGACATGCGGTTTTTTCCTCTTCGGACGGTGACGCGCGGCGCCTAACCCGTGTGGCGCGCCACGACAAGCGGGCATGGTGACACCAGCGCCCTCGACGGCGCGGGCACGCGTCCGTACATGGGTCGCAAGGGGGAAATTCGCGGTCATGCATATTGCCTGTAGCCTGCTCTGCATGGCAGTGATCCTGGGGCTGGCCGCGCTGCTGTCCAGCAACCGTCGCGCCATTCGCCCGCGCGTGGTCGGGGCGGCGTTTGCCTTGCAGGCGGGGTTCGCCGCGCTGGTGCTGTATGTCCCGGCGGGCAACCGGGCACTGCAATGGGTGGCGGGCAGCGTCGCCGGGCTGCTGGGCTATGCCCATGCCGGGACCGCGTTCCTGCTCGGACCGTTGGCGCGGCCCGAGATCGGCGGCACCAGTTTCGCGGTTTCGGCCTTGCCGACGATCGTCTTTTTCGCCGCACTGATCGCCATTCTCTACCATATCGGCGTGATGCCGCTGGTCATCCGCTGGGTCGGCGGCGCGCTGGAGCGGATTACCGCAATCAGCCGCGTGGAATCACTATGCGCCGCTGCCAATATTTTCGTCGGCCAGTCGGAAGCGCCGCTGGTGATCCGGCCTTACCTGGCCGCGCTCACGCCGTCGCAGTTGTTCTGCGTGATGACCGTCGGCATGGCTGGCGTGGCCGGCACGATCCTGGCGGCCTATGCCGCGATGGGCATCCGCATCGATTATCTGGTAGCGGCAGCGTTCATGGCGGCGCCGGGCGGCATCTGCATGGCCAAGATCGTCATGCCGGACCCGACAGGCCCGCTGCAAGAAGCCGATGTCGCGGTAGTGGCCGAAGCGCCTGCCGAGCGCGCCGCCAATATCCTCATGGCCGCGGGCGAAGGCGCGCAGACCGGGGTGCGGCTGGCGGTGGCGGTGGCGGCGATGGTGCTGGCCTTCGTCGCGCTGATGGCGTTGGCCAACGGCCTGCTGGGCGGCATCGGCGGCTGGTTCGGCCATCCCGAGTTGTCGTTCCAGATGGTGCTGGGCACGGTCTTTGCCGGCATTTTCCGCCTGCTCGGCGCGCCCGACTGGCACGAGGCCATGCACGCGGGCGGGCTGTTCGGCACCAAGCTGGTGCTCAATGAATTCGTCGCCTTTATCGAGTTGGGCAAGGCGCACGACCTGTCGCGCCAAACGGTGGCAGTCGTCACTTTTGCGCTGTGCGGATTTGCCAATTTCTCGTCGATCGCGATCCAGCTGGCGGTCACCGGCAGCCTGGCCCCCAACCAGCGCCCGGTGATCGCCCGGCTGGGCGTAAAAGCGCTGCTGGCGGGCAGCTTGGCCAATTTGATGAGCGCCGCGCTGGCGGGGTTGTTCCTGTCGCTATGAGCAGCGATCCGGGCCGACGCATCCGTCCACCGCGCCGGACCGGCATCGGCACGCTGGTGCTTGCCGTTATGGGGCTGATGGCGGTCATGGTGGCCGCTTTGCACGGGCGCCACTGGCTGGCGGATTGGCTGCACCTTGCCTCGCCGAAAATAGTCCTGACCGCCGGACCGCAGGATCACGAGCAAGCGCTGTTCGACCATTGCCACGGCGATGTGCGGATTGACTGCATCGTCGATGGCGACACCATCTGGTATCGCCATCAAAAGATCCGCCTGTCCGATATCAACGCGCCCGAAGTCAGCGAACCCGCCTGCGATCACGAACTCGATCTGGGCGAAAAAGCCACCGAACGGATGCTCGAACTGCTCAACCAGGGCCGCTTCAGCCTGATTCCGCTGCCCGGCCGCGACGTCGACATTTATGGTCGCAAACTACGGGCGATCATGCGCGGCGGCAGGAGCCTGGGCGGGGTTCTGGTGGCCGAAGGACTGGCCGAACGCTGGATCGGGTTTCGGCGGGATTGGTGTTCGTGAAGCGTCAGAAAAATTGAGACTTGAGGCCAACGGCCCTCAAACTTCCGCAACTTCAAAAAATTTTATCATTCGCAAACTTCGGCCCCGGCCCGGCGGTGTATTTCAACCCTGTTGGCGCAAAACTTGATCATCCCCTGCGGGGCGCGTTGCAATGATTGGAGCTTTGTGGACAGGACTGCCTTGCAATCGTCATACTCGCGCGGATGGCGAGCCCGCTTCAGAGCAACCCGACCGCGGTGACGAAGGTTGTTTGCCAATCTGGCGTATCTCCTCGCCCCCGCTTTTTCCGCTGCCGTTTGCAAGCGAGCCGGTACATCGCCGGCTTTCATTCGCGGCATAGCCGTTATAAAGCCCGTTGCGCTCAACTCATCGCCAGAACCAGATTGCGCACTTGCGGATACACCTGCTGCTCCCATTTCGAGCCCGAAAACGTCCCGAAATGGCCGACACCCGGTTGCAGATGGTGGCGTTGCAGGTGCGGGCGCAGGCTGGAGCAAAGCAAGTGCGCAGCAGCGGTCTGGCCCACGGCGCAAATATCGTCGCGTTCGCCTTCGACGGTCAGCAGCGCGGTCTGGCGGATCGCAGCGGGGTTTACAAGGCGACCACGATGGACCATTTCACCCTTGGCCAACGTGGCTCTCTGGAACACCTGATCGATGGTTTCGAGGTAGAATTCGGCGGTGAGGTCGAGCACCGCCATGTATTCGGTGTAAAACTCACGGATCTGGTCGGCGGCGGCAGTCTGGCGCGCGCCGCGAGTCTGGACCAGCTTGCGAAACTGGGCAGCGTGGCGCGTGGGGTTCATCGCCATGAATGCGCCAAGCTGGAGGAAGCCGGGATAGACCTCGCGCCCCGCGCCGGCATAGCGCGCCGGAACGCGGGTAATGAGATTGTCTCTGAACCATTCGAGCGAGTGCTCATCGGCGAGATCATTGACCGCCGTGGGTGCGGCACGCACATCGATGGGCCCACTCATCAGCGTCATCGTCAGCGGCTGGCATGGGTCGTGGTCCTGCGCCATCACTGCAACTGCCGCCAGCACCGACACGCAAGGCTGGCACACCGCCAGCACGTGCGCGCGCGGGCCCAGATGTTGCAGGAAACGAATTACGTAGTCGGTGTAGTCTTCCAGCCCGAAGTGCCCGTCGCTCAGCGGCACGTCGCGGGCATTGGCCCAGTCGGTGATATAGACATCGTGATCGCGCAGCAGCGTGGCGACCGTATCGCTCAGCAGCGTGGCAAAATGGCCTGACAGCGGCGCCACCACCAGCATTTTGGGCTGAGGCGCGGCGACATCGTCCTTGGCGAAGTGCAGCAGCTTGCCGAACGGCAGGTCGAGCACGACCTCCTCACGCACCGGTACCACGGCATTGCCGCACTGCACCTGCGAAATGCCAAACGATGGGCGCGTATGCGTAACCTCTGTCAGCCCGAAACTTTCGCACAGCGCCAGCATGTAGCGCGGCACTGGCCAATCATCCAGGCCAGGAAAATACTCGTCGCGCAGCCGCAGCGCCGTCGCCGCCACCATGCGCGCCGGTATGAACATATCGCTTAAGGCTTGGTAACCGCTATACAGCATGTATTCACCCCGACGCCGCGCAATTGAGACGATTCGCCCTTGCGCCCGCTTTTCCTTATGCGAATGCTGCGCTGCATCATAATAGAATACAAGCACCACGGCGCAAATTGCCCATTCTGCGAGCCGCCCATTTTGCAATCTGGAAAAGATGAGATGACATGATCAAGGCGCAATTGACGATTTCAAGCAAGACCTATTCCGCATGGTCGCTGCGCGGCTGGCTGATGTGCCAGCTGGCGGGGCTGGCGGTGGAGGAAGCACCGGCGCCTGACGACGCTTCGAATCGCGCTGAACTGCTACTGCTATCGCCATCGGTGCTCGTGCCCCGCCTGACTCATGAAGGCGCCAGCGTCTGGGACACCCTGGCAATCGCCGAATATCTCAACGAGCTGTATCCCCGGAAAAAGATGCTACCGGCCGACCGCATTGCGCGCGCGCACTGCCGCGCTATCTCCGGGGAAATCCATTCAGGGTTCACCAATCTGCGCTCGGCGCTGCCAATGAACCTCAAGGTGCACCACGCGACCTTTCCGATCTTTTCGGGCGCGCGCCCCGATATCGAACGGATCGAGGCGATCTGGCAGGATTGCCTTGCGCGTTACGGCGGCCCCTTCCTGTTCGGTGCGGCGCCGACCATTGCCGATGCCATGTATGCCCCGGTGACGACGCGATTCACATCTTACGCGGTGTCGCTGTCCGCCCCCAGCGCGGCCTATTGCAAGACCATCGCGGCCTGGCCGCCGATGGCCGAGTGGGTGGCGGCTGCGCAAGCCGAGCCCGAGGAAATGGAGGAGCTGGAAGTCGAGTTCTGAGCGTGCGCTGTTACTGTCCCATTTTTTATTCAACGTTAGAAGTTAGCTGTCCCGCGCGGTGCGTCAATAGATTGATTTTGACAATTGCATCCCGCTTGCGGCAAGAGCATTTGAGAACGTCAGGACCAAGCTACTGACAGCAACACATTGGGAGATAAGCCATGTTCAGTCATATTTTCGTCGGCAGCAACGATCTCAAAAAGTCCAAGCAGTTCTACGACGCCCTGTTCGCGGCGTTGGGGGGTGATCCGGGTTTCATCGACGCCCACGACCGGCTGATTTACTTGCACAACGGCGGCATGTTCATGGCTGGCAAACCGATCGACGGCCAGCCAGCCAGCCAAGCCAATGGCGGCACGATTGGCTTTACGATGTCGGGACCAGAACAGACCGATGCCTGGCATGCCGCCGGTGTAACCACAGGCGGTATCACCTGCGAAGACCTGCCGGGGGTGCGCAGCACCGATTTCGGCGATATGTACCTGGCCTATCTGCGCGATCCCGATGGCAATAAGCTGTGCGGACTTTATGCCATGCCAAAAGCATAGGATCGTTTCTGGCCGTCAGCATGATTTGGAGCCGGATCGCTTCATCCGGCGCCAAATCATGCGGTAAAACAATAAATCGCCGGCGTTTTTCCGGTTCACGCTGAACCGCACAGGCGCCGGCTCGGTATAATCCGCTATTTTACAAGTCGGGGAATTGGTCATGAACCTGCTGTCGGTCCGCGTTGGCACCAACGATCTCGTCAAGGCCCGTGCATTTTACGACGCGACCTTTGCTGCGCTTGGCGTGCCGATAACCGCTGGTGCGCCCGGTACGGCGGTTGCTTTCTACAAGCTGCCGGGCGCCTTTTTCATTGTCGGCCCGGCGCGTGACGGTCAGCCAGCCACGCATGCCAATGGCGGCACGATCCTGTTCAGCGCGGATGACGATGCCGCGGTGGCAGCGTGGCATGCCGCCGGGTTGGCGAACGGCGGCAGCAGCGAGGGCGATCCCGAACCCAAGCCAAAGGCGCGCGGTGCCTTCGGTGCCTATCTGCGTGATCCCGACGGCAACAAGCTGGGTGTGTTCTGCGGCCTTCAAATGGGGTAGCGAAAATGTTTTCCACCTGATTCGATCCCGTGCCACGCGCATCGCGGGTGGACGACGCGCCCCGGCATGGGGCATGAGGCTGGGCATGTGGCAACTTTATCAATTCCCGCTCTGTCCGTTCAGTCGCAAGCTGCGCCTGCTGCTCAGCGAAAAAGGCATCGCTTACGAACTGTGGCGTGAAAATCCGTGGGAAAAGCGCGACGATTTTCTCAGCCTGAATGCGGCTGGCTGTACGCCGGTGCTGCATAATGCGGAACGTAACATCACTTTGTGCGACAGCCGGGCGATCTGCGAATATCTCGAGGAAACCAGCGACAAGAACCCGATGATCAATGGCACCGCGGCTGGTCGGGCCGAAATCCGGCGACTGGTCGCGCTGTTCGATGAAAATTTCTTCGACGATGTGACCGGACCGCTGCTGAACGAGCGGATGAAAAAGCGCCTGATTTTACGGCAAGCCCCCGATGGCAAGACGCTGCGCGATGCCCTGCGGTTGGCGCACGACCATTTATATTATATCGATTATCTGATCGATCACCGCCCCTGGCTGGGCGGCGCAACGATGAGCCTCGCCGATTTGGCGGCGGCGGCGCAGATTTCCGTGGCCGATTATCTGGGCGGGCTGGACTGGAGCGGTCATGAACAAGCACGCAGCTGGTATTCGGTTTTCAAAAGCCGCCCGAGCTTCCGCCCGCTGCTGACCGAACGCATGGAAGTAATTCAGCCGCCAAGCCATTATTCCGACGTAAACGCGTAAATTTACGGCGCGCCGTTTGCCCCCGCGCCGAATCGGCCATGCTCGCGATGACGCAACATCCAGCGGTCGAGGAACAGCCCCAAAGGTCGTGGGCTGACGCCGAGTTCGGCCAGGCCGGGAAACTTGCCCGAAGCGACGTTACCGGCTTGCAGCAGCTTCCATTGCGAGGTGGTCAGGGGTGCCCCGGGCAACCAGCCGGTCGTCTTGGCGATCACCGCTGACAGGGCGTCGGGCAACTGTACAAACAATCGTTTGCGCCCCTGCGCAGCTGCGATACGTTCATTCAGAGCAAGCATGGTGAGCACTTCGGGTCCGGCAATCTCGTAGATTTTCCCGCCATGCTTCGCCACATCGGCCAACGCCTGGACTGCGGCCAGCGCCGCGTCATCCACGAACAGCGGCTGCAACCGGGCGGCCGGCGCGAACACTGGCAGTGCCGGAAAAGTCGCGATCAAACCGCCGAACATGTTCAGGAAATGATCATCCGGCCCGAACAGGATCGACGGCCGCAGGATTGTCGCCTGAGGAAAGGCAGCGTGCACCGCTGCCTCGCCATCGGCCTTGCTGCGCGCATAGGCCACCGACGATGCCGGATCGGCCCCGATCGCCGAGACATGCACGAAAGCGCCGGCCCCGGCATGCTGCGCCGCTGCGGCAATCCGGCCCGCGCCAGCGCCTTGCACCGCATTTAGATCGCCGCCAAAGGCGCCGACCAGATTGATGACAGCGTCGGCGCCAACCATCGCCGCAGCCAGATCGGCGGATCGCGTGACATCGCAGCGAACGAATTGAACCTGACCGAGATTGCCCAGGGGTTTCAGGGAATAGGCCCGTTCCGGATGGCGGCTGGCTATGCGCAACCGCGCACCGCTTGCCAGCAATTCCTGCGCCAGATGCGCGCCAAAGAAGCCGCTGCCACCGGTGAGCACCACCAGCCTGTCACGCAGACGATCATCGTACTTGGCATCGATTTTGGTGCCCGCCATGTCCGTAACCCTTTGCTTGCTCACCCTCGGATAAAAACCCATTGCACCGCAGCGCGCCAGCACGCAATGCCGGAACGGCTAACCTATGATGAAGCGTTGACAACCTGCCGCCGCCTGCTTATCGGCGCCCTCCTACCCAGTGTGATGCAGAGCAGCAAAGCACCCCGTGCCCAGATGGCGGAATTGGTAGACGCACCAGCTTCAGGTGCTGGCGCTCGCAAGGGCGTGGAGGTTCGAGTCCTCTTCTGGGCACCATAGCTTCTCAAGCTGTTGAGAGGTAACAAAAATCCCGGGGACACGGGACATTTTGACGGCGGGCTGTTACATCTGTGACAGGAGCCTGGCATGTATGAGTACGTCCAGCGCCACCTCGGAACCTATCGCTCTCACCTTGCGGTTCCCAAAGACCTACGTCCGTTCATCCTAAGCTCGACAGGACAGCCACGAAGTGCATGGGTCCTCTCCTTGCATACCGCGGACCTGAGCGAGGCCAAGCAGCAGCGCCCTGCCAATCGACGGCAGGTGTGCTCGTTTCTCAGGCAGCGGATGATGCTTAGCACCGCTGAGATAAGTGAAGAAGATGCGGCAGCGCGCGACCTCGTTCGAGAGAAAGAGCGCGACTTGGCAGCGGCACAACAACAGATAGATAGTCTGGAGGCGAGGGTATTAAATTTAGGCTGGGGCGTTCGACCTCGAAGGTTCGTATAGTGGGGGCGCGTTTGATGGAGATGTTTGAAGGCGACGCATCAGCTTTTGGAGCGAGGGCGGCGACCATCAAGGGCCTCCGCGCCTGCGGTGCAAGCTTTCTAGCCTGCTCCAGTATCGATGACGCTGCGATGATCGAGCTTAAGGATGCGCTCTAATGGTATGAGTAGCTCTGCGATCAGCCAGCGCGCAAAGGCGACAGGTAGTCCGAGAAGACTATCAGGAACTCCTACCTTGCCGCGCTGCGGCTTACGCTGAAGTTCGGCGTAACCCGACTGCTGATCGAGCGAAATGTGGCCAGCGACTTGCAGCTGATGAAAGCCCGTAAGTCCGCTCGGACGCGTGACCCGCATTTCAATGAAGCCGAGCGCGAAA
Organism: Sphingomonadales bacterium; assembly: GCA_043740855.1. Classification (GTDB taxonomy): domain Bacteria; phylum Pseudomonadota; class Alphaproteobacteria; order Sphingomonadales; family Sphingomonadaceae; genus Novosphingobium. The sequence continues at coordinate 9,778 of JAYUBN010000106.1, forward strand.
AAAATCTTATCCGCTTGCCTGCTGCCACCAGGTTCCAACCTAGGTGAACGTCATGCATCTGTAAGGCGCTGGGTGTCTTGGCCATGCGCATACACCGGGGCGCGTGCTGGCTCGATACCCGTTCGATCTACGCGGAGGGTTGGCTGTCCCGCGACGACTTCAAAAGAATTTGGACCGATCGGCTGCCGGCCACGACTTGGCGTTCCCGCAACCCGGTGGAAAGCCTGTCCCAGTCGCAAAACGTCGGCGTTTACCGCGCCTGATGGCAGCAGCGATGCTGCCATCACCAAATAGATCGATCGCACCAAACGCATTCTGATTTCCTGCTTATCTGGCCTTCGACGCCCCGCCTGCGATCGCTTCTGTGTCGGCTCGGAGTTAACATCCGAAGATACCCGCCCTCAGCGGTCATCGCAACGAATCGCCAGTTTTGCGGCAGGGGAATCGCAGCCGGAAAGGTCGTGCCTACAGCGGTGGCGCCGCAAAACTGCGCCGGGTAAAAAACGGATTTTCGGTCGGGCGGCGCCTTTCCTGCGTGACGCCCGATATCGGCAATTCGAAGAAACAACCGGCAGACGATCCACTTATCCGTTGCCGATCTCTGTTCAGGCAAACCGAGCCACCGCTGTTCAGCCCGGCCTTCGCATTGTGAACAGTTGCTCCTGCGTAATCTCGAAATAGTCCGCAGGACCGCCGCCGCGCGCGATCGGGTGGGCCTTGGCAGTCTGGTAAATCCCGGCTTCGATCAGATCCTTGTCGATGTGCACGCCTATGGCTTCGCCCAGCACCAGCCATCGGGAAATGACCTCCCCTTCCTTGGAGGTCAGAGGGATAATCTGCGTTACCTTGCATTCGAACTGGACCGGACTGCCCACGACGCCGGGTGGCGTGACCAGGCGAGAGGGCGCCTTGTCCAGTGCAGCCAGGGCGAATTCGTCTATCTCGGTCGCGACGGTTGCCGAGGTTGCGTTCATCGCCTCCGCTTGCGCGCGAGTCGCCAAATTCCAGACAAATTCGCGGGTTGCCTCCGCGTTGGCCACCGTATCTTTCCAGCCTTCCGACGAAAACCCGATGATCGGCGGTTTATAACTGAACAGGTTGAAGAAGCTGTAAGGCGCCAGATTGACAACGCCCGCAGAGCTGATCGTGCTGATCCAGCCGATCGGACGGGGGGCGATGATGGCGTTGAGCGGATCATGCAGGAGCCGATGACCAAGCCGGGGCTCATAAAAATGTCGGTCGGTCATTCACAAAGCTTTCGGGGCAAATGAGGCGGAATTTTCATCAAGGCGCCAAGATACCAACCTGCAAAACAAAGATAGGCGCGGGAATTTTACACTGCAAGTGCCGGGCAAATGGCCGCAACGATATGCGGCGCGGATCTGATCTCATCCCCTGAACGGAAGCCTCCGGAATAACCCGCAGCCCCGCCAAACGGCCGTTTTCGATCATGCCAGCCCGGCTTCAATGGCGCGGCCGAACGGCGCGAAAGGACTGGACTTCTGCCAGATTGGAACACATAGTGAACAAATGTCCAGTCTTTCATTGTCCACAAAACTCGAAATTCTCGCGGATGCGGCAAAATACGATGCTTCCTGCGCTTCGTCGGGGACCGCAAAGCGCTCCAGCCGCACCGGAAAGGGGTTGGGATCGACCGAGGGGAGCGGCATCTGCCATTCCTACACCCCCGACGGCCGCTGTATTTCGCTGCTCAAGATCCTGCTCACCAATCACTGCATTTTCGATTGCCATTACTGCATCAACCGCAAAAGCTCCAATGTGCAGCGCGCCCGGTTTACTGTCGCCGAGGTGGTCAACCTGACGCTGTCGTTTTATCGGCGAAATTATATCGAGGGGCTGTTCCTGTCGTCGGGCATCGTCAAATCGTCCAACGCCACCATGGAAATGATGGTCGAGGTTGCGCGGAGCCTGCGTGAAGATCATGAATTTCGCGGCTATATTCACCTCAAGACCATACCCGATTGCGATCCGCTGCTGGTCGAAGCGGCCGGGCGTCATGCCGATCGGTTGTCGATCAACGTCGAACTGCCCACAATCGCCGGTCTTGCCCGGCTGGCACCCGATAAAGACAGCGCGCGCATCGAGGGTGCGATGGATTTCGTTCAATCCACGATCGTCGACAACCGCGATGCGCGCAAAAAGTACCGCAGCGCCCCGCGCTTTGCCCCTGCCGGGCAATCGACCCAGATGATCGTCGGCGCCGATGACGCCAGCGACCGCGACATCGTTGGCCGGGCGCAGGATCTGTACCGGGGGTTCGGGCTGCGGCGGGTCTATTATTCTGCCTTCAGCCCCATTCCCGATGCCAGCGCGGTTTTACCACTCCAGTCCCCGCCGCTGATCCGCGAGCATCGCTTGTATCAGTCCGACTGGCTTATCCGGTTTTACGGATTTTCGGCCCGCGACGTGCAGGCGGCGACCGATAGTTCCGGCATGTTGCCGCTTGATATCGATCCCAAACTGGCCTGGGCCTTGCGCTTTCGTGACCGCTTTCCGGTCGATGTCAATCGCTCGCCACGCGAGGAATTGCTGCGGGTTCCGGGGTTGGGGGTGCGCGCGGTCAATGCCTTGCTGCGGGCGCGGCGATTGAAGTTGCTGCGACTTGAGGACGTCGCCCGGCTGACGGTGTCGGTGGCCCGGATCAAGCCTTTTGTCATCGCGGCTGACTGGCGGCCGGTGCTGCTCGCTGACAAAAGCGATCTGCGCCCGCTACCGGGCGGGACCGACCATGGCAAACAGCTTGAGCTGTTCGGATGATCACGTTCGACCCGCCACGGCATTTTGCGGACTGGCGTGCGCAGGCGCGGTCGCTGCTTGCCGGCGGCATCGATCCGGCGATGGCCAGCTGGGACGGTGCCGGCTTGTTTACCGATCCGTTACCGCAATCCGGGGAGGTGCCTGCGCGCAAGGTATCGGCGGCATATCTGACGCTGGCCGAGACGGTTTTCATGCACCGCGATCCCGCGCGTCTCGCGTTGTTATACCGCCTGCTGTGGCGAATGGCAGCTTGCCCGCGCCTGCTCGAAGATGCCAGCGACCGCGATGTCGCGCGCGTGCGCCATCTTTCCCAAGCGGTGCGGCGCGACATGCACAAGATGCGTGCCTTCGTGCGGTTCCGCAAGATGCGGGCGGAGCCTGATGCCGAACCCCGGTTCGTCGCATGGTACGAACCCGATCATGCCATTGTGCGCGCCAATGCCGATTTCTTCGTCGGGCGGTTTGCCAACATGCCATGGTCCATTCTGACCCCTGACCTCAGCCTGCACTGGGACGGCGCAGAATTGGCCGAAGCGCCAGGTGCGACGCGCGCCGATGCCCCCGGCAGCGACGTTCTGGAAGACTTGTGGCGCGGCTATTATGCGGCAACCTTCAACCCGGCTCGGTTAAAAATTCAGGCGATGCAGAAGGAAATGCCCCGCCGGTTCTGGCGGAACTTGCCCGAAACGCGTTTGATCCCGGGGCTGATCGCAGGCGCCCAGGCGCGCGCGGCGGCGATGATCGCGCGCGGCGCCGGACCGGGCGAACAACCGGCGGCAGACTGGGCTGGACTGCGGGCCGGGATCGACCAGTGCACCCGCTGCCCGCTCCATTGCCACGCCACCCGGCCAGTGCATGGCGAAGGACCGCACAACGCCGTGCTGGCAATCGTGGGGGAACAGCCGGGCGACCAGGAGGATCTTGCGGGCCGGGCGTTTGTCGGCCCGGCGGGGCGCTTGCTCGATGACAATCTTGCGCGTGCCGGCATCGTCCGGTCGGCGATCTATCTGACCAACGCCGTAAAGCACTTCAAATTCACCCCGCGCGGCAAGCAACGCATCCATCAGACCCCGACTGCGGGTGAGATCGATCATTGCCGCTGGTGGCTCGACACCGAAATCGACTTGGTGAAACCGCGCGTCATTATCGCGCTGGGCGCAAGCGCGGCACGGGGAATTTTGGGCAAGACGATCAATATCGCCGCAACGCGGGGGGGTGTACAAACCCTGGCATCGGGATCGCGACTGGTGGTGACAACGCATCCAGCCTATCTGCTGCGCTTGGGCGCTGGGGCGTCACAGGTCGCAGCCGAAGCCAATTTTCAGGCGGATCTGCGCCTGGCAGGCGAAATTGCGAGCATCGCCACGTGACGGCTGGCGGCGGTTGGCGCAAGATCAGCCAGATATTGTCCGCGATTCAGGAATGAACGGCACCGCTGCAAAAGTGGCTACGCCGAGCCAGTGATTCCTTGTTCGCTCGCCACGCGCAACTTGGCAGGCGGCATTTTGAAATGCGCGACGCAGAAGCGGCGCAGCGATCGATCGTCGGAGAGGGCCAGCCGTTCAGCGATGTCGGACTCGGCGCGGCCGGCGGCGATATTGTCAGGAGCACTGGCCCGCTTTGCCGCAACCAGAAGCCCGCTTGGTGGAGGGATTGGCAATCGGCCCAGCTTTTCGAGTGGCGACCCGATCTGCCTGGTGCTGCACGAGACGATGACCATCGTCAGAGATCCGGATCGGCCATTTCGCGATTTTTGGGAAACCCAGGCGATGCCGGATAGCGTCGCCGACCAAACCAGCCGGGCCGACAACTGCGTCAGGATAAAGATCATCCATCGACGCAGCTCGTAAACCGAATCCGAACCATGAAGCTGCACGAATGGACGGCGGTGATCCGGCCTTCCCTGCCGTCCCGAACAATGCCAGACTAGGTTTTGATGGTTCGATCAGCATCTGCGTCCCAATCAGCCGCACCCGCAGCGGATCCCGGCAATCGGGCGCTGTTTGCGGTCTCGGCGCTGGGCGTGGTCTATGGCGATCTCGGCACCAGCCCGCTCTACACCTTGCAGACAGTGCTGGGCGCGGTGGGTGGCCATCTTTCGCTCGCGGTCGCGCTGGGCGTACTGTCGCTGATCCTGTGGACGCTGGTCATCACCATTTCGGTCAAATATTGCGCGCTGGTGATGCGCGCGGACAATCATGGCGAGGGCGGCATTCTCGCCCTCATGTCGCTGATTGGCGTGGACGGCTGGAGAAGGCATGCCTATCTCGGCGCGACCATGGGTTTGCTTGGCGCCGCGCTGATTTACGGCGATGGCATCATTACCCCGGCAATCTCGGTATTGAGCGCGCTGGAAGGACTGAACGTCGCGACCAGCGCGGTCAAGCCGTTCATCCTGCCCGCCACGGTAGGCATCCTGCTCGCGCTGTTTACCGCGCAACGCTTTGGCACGGCGACAATCGGGCGCGCATTCGGGCCGATCATGCTGGTCTGGTTCCTGACCATTGCCGTGATCGGCGGCTGGGGCGTGATCCATCATCCCGTGGTGATCGGGGCGCTCAATCCGCTGCTCGGGGTCAAGCTGCTAGTCACCCACCCCGGTTCGGCGATCGGTATCCTGGGCGGCGTGTTCCTCTGCGCGACCGGGGGTGAGGCGCTTTACGCCGACATGGGCCATTTCGGCCCCACCCCGATCCGGCGCTCGTGGTATTTCCTGGTGCTGCCCAGCCTGTTCCTGAGCTATGCCGGGCAGATCGGCAATCTTCTCGACAACTCTCCACTGCAGAATAGTCATGCGGTGGTGGCCAATCCGTTCTTCGCGGCGGCGCCGACATGGTCGCTGTATCCGCTCGTGGCGCTGGCGACTGCGGCAACGATCATCGCCAGCCAGGCGATCATCACCGGCTCGTTCTCGATGACGCGCCAGGCGATCCAGCTTGGCTGGTTGCCGCCGGTCAATATCCGCCAGACCTCCGATTCAATCTATGGCCAGATTTATGTGCCGGCGATCAATGTACTGTTGGCGCTGGGCACGATTTCGATGACGCTGGCCTTCCGCAGTTCCGACCGGCTGGCTGCCGCTTATGGCACGGCGGTGTCGACCACCATGGTGCTGACCACGCTGTTGCTCAGCCGGGCAATGACCAAAGTGTGGCGCTGGCCGCTGTGGGCAGTGGTGCCGACCGTTGCGGTGTTGCTGGCGGTGGATGTCAGCTTTTTCGCCGCCAATCTGGCCAAGGTCGGCGCAGGAGGGTGGGGGCCGCTGACATTGGGGCTGTTGCTGTTCGGGGTGATGGTCAACTGGCGCTCGGGGATGCAAAAGTTGCAAAGGCGTTTTTCTGCGAACGGCATGTCGGTCGACGCCTTCCACGGTTTGCTGGCGACGCGCGGCGTGGTGCGAGCGCCGGGGGTGGGCGTCTATCTGGTGCGGTCGGCGCATCCGGTTGCAGCCTTTCTGGTCCAATATGTCCGGCGCATGGGTTCATTGCACGAAACTGCCATCACCGTGCACATCGTCTTCGAGCAGACGCCAAGGGTGGTCGCCGACCATCGCGCCAAGGTGGATGAGCTGGGCGACGGACTGTGGCGGATCGAGCTGCATTACGGCTTTATCGAAATCCCGAATGTCTCGCGCGATCTTGGGAAGCTGCCCGCGCTGGAGCATGTCTTCATGCCGGGCAAGGCGGTCTATTTTGCTTCGCGCAACCAGCTCGATGCCGGTTCGAGCAATCTGTGGCGCAAGTTCCGTTATGGCCTGTTTTCGTTGCTGTACCGCAATGCTGCGCACACCAGCGACCGCTTTGTGACGCCGCTCGACCGGACCATTGATCTTACTCGCCACATGAAGCTTTAATCACACCGCGCAGTCAGGAGTTCAGAATGACGCAGGCTGTTGACGGAGAGGCGGGACGCATCGCGCAGATGCGCGACTCGCTGGCCTGGCGGCGCTGGGGCCCCTATCTGAGCGAGCGCCAGTGGGGCACGGTGCGCGAGGATTACAGCGCCGACGGCGACGCCTGGAATTACCTGCCGCACGATCATGCGCGAGCCCGCGCCTATCGCTGGGGCGAGGATGGCATCGGCGGATTTGCTGACGATGCCCTGAGCATCTGCATGAGCGTAGCGTTGTGGAACGAGCGCGACGCCATCCTCAAGGAACGACTTTACGGACTGACCAATAGCGAGGGAAATCACGGCGAAGACGTCAAGGAGCTCTATTATTACGTCGATGGCGTACCCAGCCACGCGTATATGAAAATGATCTACAAGTATCCGCAAGTCGCCTTTCCCTATGAGCAACTGCGCGAGGTCAATGCCGCGCGCGGGCTCGATGAAGGCGAATACGAGCTGATCGATACTGGCAGCTTTGCCGATGACCGCTATTTCGATGTCGAAATCGAATATGCCAAGGCCGATACCGACGACATTCTGCTGCGCATCGTCGCCCATAACCGCGGGCCCGATACCGCGACGCTGCATATCCTGCCGCAGATCTGGTTTCGCAATTGCTGGTCGTGGACTGCGGGCAAGGCCAAACCCGCACTGGCCGCCGACCCCGCTGGCGGCATCGCGGTATCGCATCCCGGGTTTCAGGCGCTGCATTGGCATTGTGACGGCCACGGCGGCGGTCAGGGTGGACCGGAGCTGTTGTTCTGCGAGAACGAAACCAACACTCGCCGGCTGTTCGGCAGCGATGCCAGCGGCTGGTTCAAGGACGGCATCAACGACGCCGTCACCGCAGGGCGCGGAGAAGCCGTCAATCCCGCGCATCGCGGCACCAAGGCCGCCGCGCATGTCATTGCCGCGATCCCCGCCGGGGCCAGCCACGAAGTGCGGGTGCGACTGGCCCCGGCAGCCGGAAAGTGGGCGTCGAGCGGGCGCGATTTCGGCAGTTTCGCTGCGATCTTCGACCAACGCCGCGCCGAGGCCGATGATTTTTACGCCGGGCACCAGGCCCATATTGGCGACGCGAATGCCCGCGCCGTGCAGCGCCAGGCGCTGGCCGGGATGCTGTGGTCCAAGCAGTTCTACGGCTATGATGTGTGGCGCTGGCTGGCGGGCGATCCGCTGCCGCCGCCGCCGCCGCCCGAGCGCGCGGCCGGCCGCAACAAGGATTGGCAGCATCTGGTGTTGGGCGACGTCGATGCCGATTTCGATGCCGGGGGGGGCGGCGATATCATGGCGATGCCCGACGCCTGGGAATATCCATGGTTCGCCGCCTGGGACATGGCCTTTCACGCGGTGACGCTGGCGACTATCGATCCCACCTTTGCCAAGCACCAGTTGCTGCTGTTGACCCAGGCGCGGGCGCTCCATCCCAATGGTCAAATGCCCGCCTATGAATGGAATTTCGGCGATGTGAACCCGCCGGTCCACGCCTGGGCGGCGCTGGAGGTGTTCAAGCTGGATGGCGCGGCCACCGGCAAGCCCGACATCAATTTTCTCAAACGCATCTTTCACAAACTGCTGCTCAATTTCACCTGGTGGGTGAACCGGGAGGATGCCGACGGGAACAACATCTTCCAGGGCGGTTTCCTCGGCCTCGACAATATCGGCATCTTCGACCTGCGTGAACCGCTCCCCGATGGCGGCCGCCTCGACCAGAGCGACGGCACCGCTTGGGCGGCGATGTATGCACTCAACATGCTGGCCATTGCGCTGGTGTTGGCCCGCGACGATCCCACCTACGAAGACATGGCGACCAAATTCTTCGAACATTTCATTTTCATCGCGGCAGCGGTCCACGCGCAGTCCGATGGCGAAGGCGGCGGCGAAGGCGATACCGGAACCGGATTGTGGGACGAGGACGACCAGTTCTATTACGATGTCTTTCGCGTGTCGGGCGCCGCGCCGCGCCGGCTCAAGGTGCGCTCGCTGGTCGGGCTGCTGCCGATCTTCGCCAGCCTGGTGCTGCCCGCCGATTACGACGCAGCCCTGCCCCGGTTCCGCGCGCGCCTCGCCTGGTTTGCCGAGCATCGCCCCGATCTGGCCGCGCTGGTTTCCGACTGGCAGCAACCCGGCCCCGACGGGCTGCGTTCGCTGTCGCTGCTGCGAAAACACCGGCTCAACGCGATCCTGACGCGGATGCTCGATGAGACCGAGTTCCTGTCGCCCCACGGCATCCGCTCGGTGTCGAAATACCACGAGGCACATCCCTTCAGCTTCGCGGTGGATGGCCAGACGCTGACGCTGAACTATGAACCCGGCGAGGGGCGTACACGCATTTATGGCGGCAATTCCAACTGGCGCGGGCCGATCTGGATGCCAGTGAATTATCTGATCGTGGCAAGCCTGCGCCAGTTGCACCGCTTTTACGGGACCAGTTTTCAAATGGCCTTGCCGACCGGCTCGGACACCATGGCGACGCTGGACCAGATCGCCGACGAGCTGTCGCGGCGCTTGCAAAGCCTGTTCCTGCACGGCCAGTCAGGAGAGCGCGCCTACCTTGGCGCGGACGCGACCCAGCAACACAATCGCGATTTTTCGGAGCTGTTGCTGTTCCATGAGTATTTCCACGGCGACACCGGCAAGGGGCTGGGCGCCTCGCACCAGACTGGCTGGACCGGGCTGATCGCCCTGCTGATTGCACAAACCGACAAGGAACTTGCCCCATGATGACTGCCCTCGCGTCCGCGAACAGCCCTGCCGCCCCCTTGCCGCCGTTGCCCCCGCTGCTGGTCGGCCAGACCGCCATCGTCACCGGGGCCAATTCGGGGATCGGCGAAGCCGTGGCACTGGCCTTTGCCCAGGCCGGGGCCAACGTCGCAATCAATTATGTCATGGGCGACGATGCCGCCAACGGCCTGGCCGACCGATTGTGCGGGCTGGGGGTGAAGGCAAAAGCCTACAAGGCCGATGTCTCAGCCGAGGATGAGGTCGCAGCGATGTTCGCAAGCGTAATCGCCGATTTCGGCACGGTCGACATTCTGGTGGCCAACGCCGGGCTGCAACGCGACGCCGAATTTACGGCGATGACGCTGGCGCAGTGGAATACCGTGCTGGGGGTCAATCTGACCGGGCAATTTCTCTGCGCGCGCGAGGCGGTGAAGGAATTTTTGCGGCGCGGGGTGGTGCCGGAACGATCGCGCGCGGCAGGCAAGATTATCTGCATGAGCTCGGTGCATCAGGTGATCCCGTGGGCCGGCCATATCAATTACGCGACCTCGAAAGGCGGCGTGCATATGATGATGGAAAGCCTGGCGCAGGAACTGGCGCCCAAGCGCATCCGCGTCAACGCCATCGGCCCCGGCGCGATCCGCACACCGATCAATACCGAGGCGTGGTCGACGCAGGCGGCCTACGACAAGTTGATGACCCTGGTGCCCTATGGCCGCATCGGCGAGCCCGAGGATATCGGCCAGGTCGCAGCCTGGCTGGCGTCGGATCACGCCGATTACGTCGTCGGCGCGACGCTGTTCGTCGATGGCGGAATGACGCTGTATCCTGGCTTTGCGACGAACGGGTGAGGATCAGGATGATAGTTTACAGGAGCAAAAAGTCTTGGGGCCATCGCCCCAGACCCCGTTCTTTGGCGGCGTCGCGTGGTGCTAAATCTTGGCACAATTTCCCAGTACCGCAGGCGATATAGCCGCTTCGCGGCAAGACACGAAAACGAGGGGTTTGCCCCTCGTGGCTTAATCCCGGGGTCTTGAAACATTCATCCCTTATGCGCCTCGACCCATTTTCCGGGATCGGAATTAACCGGCGTCACCCCTTCGAGATGCTGCATTTCGAACGAAATAAACGATACCGCCAGATCGTGACGCTCGGCCAGTGATGCTGTCTGGCGGAACAGCGTCAGGCCCTCGCGTTCTTCCTCGGCCATGTGGTCGCCATTAGCCTTGTTCGCCGCGTGGACCGCCTTGCGCCAGTCTTTCGTTCCGATTCTGGTCTTGCAGACTACCGCAACCGCATCGCGGATTTCGTTGTGATCCTTGATTGCATCCTTGGCTTCGAATTCGGCCTTGTCGCTTATGCCAGCCACGCGGCCCTGCTTCAGGAGTTGGGGATAAAACCAGCTCTCTTCTGCCTTGGCGTGCGTTTCCAGAAACGTCGCCAGCCGATGCCAGACGGTGCCCAGCGCCGCGATGTTATCGTCGGGGATCTGGTCCAGGGTGGCGAACAGTCGGCGCTGCTCGTGGTGATCGTCGAGGATGAGCTGGGTAATATCCACGAGATCTCCTGAACGCCGGACAACGTCCAGTTCGATACGCGCGGGCGCAAGGCAATGTTCCGCCCATAATAGGATCACACCGACGGAGAAGCCTGCCGCACATCCTGCAACAGCGACCCCTGCACCACCGCCAGCGCCTCGGCATTCAATTGCCGCGCGCGCGCGGCATCATCCGCCTCGGTATAGCAGCGCAGTTCAGGCGCGTTGCCCGAAGGGCGCAGGTGGATGATATCGCCGTCGGCAAAGGTCACGCGCACCCCGTCGGTCCGGTCGATACGCTGCGCCTGACCCGCCAGCGCGCCGAAATAATGCGTCATGCGCGCCAGTTGCGCGGCGCCATCGCCGCGTTCGAGCCAAGCCAGCAGCGCCGCGCTGTCGGCGCTGGGGAAATTCTGGATGCGCTCGCTGAAGGTCACACGCCGTGGCAGCGCCGCCACCGCCTCGGCCACACGGCCTGGCCGTGCCGCGACCAGCACCGCGACGATCGGCAGCACCGCGTCGCGGGTGGGCAGCGCCGATAGCAGCCTGCCATCATTGACGATATCGCTGCCCAGCAGGAAACCGCCGTTGGCCTCGTAGCCGCAGACCCGGCGGCGTTTTTGTGCGGCCTGTCCCAGCATTTCGGCAATCACATAGGGCGATCCGATCCGGGTGCGCGCGGTGGCCGCGAAAGCGCCTCAAGCCTCCAGCACACTATTGCTGCTGACCGGCGTGACCACGCTGTCGGCGCCCAGCGCCCGCGCGCAAAGCACGCCCAGCACGTCGCCGCGCAGCCATTCGCCGGTGTGGTCGGACAACAACGGCCGGTCCGAATCGCCATCGCTGGAGGCGATGCCGTCCAGCGCGTATTCCTGCGCCCATTGCCGCGCCAGCGCGATATCCTCCGCGCGGACTGCCTCGGTATCGACGGGGATGAACTTGTCCGAGCGGCCCAGCGGCACCACCTCTGCACCCAGCGCCGCCAGGATAGCGACGACGATATCGCGGCCTACCGCCGAGTGCTGGTAAACCCCCAGTTTCAACCCCGTGAGCGCCTGCGCGCCAAAATAATCCACATAGCGCCGCAGATATGCGCGCTCGACGTCGGTCACGACAGGCAGCGGAGCCGGCGACACCAGCGCACCATCGGCGGCAAAGGCACCGGTGGAGAACTGGACCGCTTGCCGGCTCATCCCGGCCTCGTCCGATTTCAGCACTTCGCCATGCGACCGGTAGAATTTGATGCCGTTGCGGTCGTCGGGGATATGGCTACCGGTGACCATCAGCGAGGGGATCGCCCGGCCGAACGCATAAAGCGCCAATGCCGGGGTGGGCACATAGCCGCAAAATACCACTTCACCGCCCAGATCGCGTATCGCCTGCGCGCAGGCGATCAGGATGCGCGGCGTGCTGGGCCGCAGATCACCCGCCAGCGCCACCGCGCCGCCGGGCGTAAATTCGCCTTGCTCGGCCAGATAGGTCAGGAATCCGGCGGTGTAGCCGTAACAGACGCGGTCGGTCATCGCCGTCACCAACCCGCGTGCGCCGCTCGTCCCGAACGCCACGCCGCTGGCCGCCATCAACCCGGCGACCGTAATGCTGTCATTTGTCGTCATAACGGTCCCCTGCAAGGCTGACCGACCGGCGGCGCCAGTCGATCTTCGTCGGTGTAGACATCAAAGCGCGTCAAAGTCACCGGCCCGAATGTGGTGGTCAGTGCCGCATCCGCCGCGTCGCGGCCGCGTGCCATAAGGATGCGACCCCGGCGCGGGTAATTGTGGCGGGCGTCGAAGACGTACCAGCGACCGCCCAGATAGGCATCGAACCAGGCCGAAAAGTCCATGTCGCCAACGATCGCCGGCAAGTCCATGTCCCCCAGGTACCCCGTGCAATAGCGGGCCGGAATATTCATGCAGCGGCACAAGGCAATCGCCAGATGGGCATAGTCGCGACAGACGCCGACCTGCTCCCGGTAGACATCCCAGGCGGTTTTGGTGGGCCGGGCGGTCATATAGTCAAAGCGAATGTGGTGATGGACATAGGCTACGATCGCCTGAACCAGACCCCAGCCCGGCGCGATGTTGCCAAACAATCGCCAGGCGATTTCGGACAGCCGGTCGGTCTCGCAATAGCGGCTGGCCAGCAGGAACAGCATCACCTCGTCGGGCAATTCGTCCAGCGGCACCTGCCGGGCGTCCGGGGCGACCTGATCCGGCATGAAGGAATCCTCGATGACAAAGCCGCAGGATATGACAATCCCGCCTGCGGGCACGGTCAGCCGCGTGCAGATGTTCCCGAAACTATCGACGTAATCGTACAATGGCACTTCGGGCTGCGTGAAAATCCGCTGGGACGTGCGCAGATCCTTGTTGCGCGAGGCGTGCACGCTGAGGGAGGCCAGCATTGGCACGCGTTGATCGGTGGAAAAACCAATATCATACCCGGCGCGAATCAGCATGGCGTCGTTCTCCGTGCCAAGGACGAGCCGCGCACCGCATTCGGGCCGTTCGATATCGCCGTACGACCTGCGGGCTACGCGTTCCGAGCCGTTGAAGATAGTCCCGTGTTGCAGTTGCGAAGACGGCCCCGCTGATCGGCCAACCCCTTCGCGCCATCAAAAACCGGACCTCTGGTATTCTGGAGATATTCAATGTGCTTTGGTCGTGGGCGGGCGCTTTATTTCGCTCACGGCGCAACGCGGTCACGTCAAGCCTGATGGGCAGGCCACGACAGAGATTACCCGCTTTGGCGCGTCTGGCCCCAAGGCTAACTCTGGCCGCTCGGTTTCGAGCCGCCGCCGGCCCGCTCACTTCGCCAGCCAGCCGTTCTCCAACGCCTGCGCATCGTAGCCGAACGCCGTCGCGGGGTCTGGCAAATCCTCCGCAACAGCATTCGACGCTCCGCACCGCGCCAAAATGTCACGGATCACCGCCAGATGCGTCTGTGGCTTGTCATCTGCCTTTACTACCACCCACGGCGCAAAGACGCTGTGCGTCCGCGCCAGCATTTCGTTACGCGCGTCCGAATATTTGCCCCAGTTCTTGATGGCTTTCTTGTCGATCTTGCTCACCTTCCATTGCTTGAGCGGGTCGGTTTCGCGGTCATGCAGGCGGCGTTTTTGTTCGTGCTTGCTGATATCGAGATAATATTTGATCATGGTAAAGCCGGAATGGAGCAGCAGCTGTTCGAACAGCACGACATCGGTTATGAAATTTTCATATTCGGCATCGCTGCAAAATCCCATGACCCGTTCGACCCCGGCGCGATTGTACCAGCTGCGATTGAACAGTACGATCTCGCCTGAGACCGGCAGTTCGCTGCACCAGCGCTGGAAATACCATGCCTTCCGGTCGCGTTCGTTCGGCACGCCCAGCGCTACGACGCGCGTGTCGCGCGGGCTCATATGCTCGGCGATGCGCTTGATCGTGCCATCCTTGCCCGCTGCATCGCGCCCTTCAAAAAGGATCAACAGCTTGCGGCCTTCACTGATGACCTGCCGTTGCAGCGCGGTCAGCCGAATTTGCAGCGCCTTGAGCTGGTCGCTCTTGCCGGCATGTTTTTCGTCCCCGTAGCCCATGTCCGTCTCCCTGTTATCAAGCCGCCACCAGCGCGGTAGCGCCAGCAGTTTCCTCAATTCGTGCGCCGATGCGGCGATCAGTTCGCCGCGGGCTGCGTCGGCGGAACCAAGTCTGCGCTCCATCTCGTCCTGCAACCGGGCCCGCTGTGCCCCATCATATTCTGCAAACAGCGGGGCATCCGCTGACCGCTGGCTGAGGTCGTGCAATGTCCCCAGCCCCTCCTGCAGTTTGCCCAGCACATCGGCATATTTGTCCGCCGCCTTGGCATGATCCTGCTCGGCCAGGCATTCGAAAAACTCCATGGCATAGCGCAGCTTCTTGACCTTGATCCGCAGCTCGTGAAGCTCGTGATCGGTCATTGCACGCAGGTGCCGTCCAGCGTGCTTCACTTTTTTGCGGCAATGGGTCAGCAGCCGCGCGGCGAATTCGGACAGAGTTTCCGGCGTCGCATAATCGGCGTTTGCGGATGCCAGGTCCACTGACTCAATCCAGCTGGCGAATTCGAACAGCAGTCGCTGGAAACCTTCGCTCCCTAACTGCGTTGCGGCTGACGCGAGAGCCACGTTGCGCCGGGCGGTGAGTTCAAAAATCAGCTCGGAGCCGCCTTCCCCTTCGTCGGGGAGCTCGCTTGCAGGCCGGGCCTTTGCCAGCGCTTCCAGCAGCACATGCAGTTCGCGCGCTTCGCCCATCGCGATGGCGGCACTGCGAAAGCTGCCTCGAAAGCGCGCGGCTGCTGCGCTGTCGATGCTATCGGAAAAGAGGCTCAGGGTGGCGCGCAACCGCCTGATCGCAACCCGGCATTGATGAAGCGCTGCATTACTCGCCTTGGCGATCAGCAGTCCGTAATTGGCCAGGAGATGGTCGAGGCAGCTCCAGCAGATGGTCCGGAAGCTCTCGGCCACACTCATCCGACGGTCAATGACGATGGTGTTGGCACGAACCGCGCGGACAGGCTCGCCATGTGCCAGTGCAAACGCACGGGTCCCCTTGGCGGCAACTGACCAGCGCAATTCCGGCCCGAGCGGCAGCGCCAGCGCCAGCTGCAGTGCCTTTGCCAAACCACCATCAACCAGTTCAAGTTCCAGTTCGCAAATCGCTTCGGCCTTTCCCGCCGCCGCGATTTCCCCGGTATCGAAAGCGACCTCGATCAGCGCACCACCATGGTGAATTTGTCGCGTGCGGCGCTGCACTTTTACCGTAGCGAAAGCCGCAGTTTCCACGCCGTCCACCAATTGCGCCAGCGCTGCGGCCACCTCGGGCGCAAAGCTCGCCGGATCGGGCCGATCCCCCGAAGCAGGCGAAGTCCATTCCGTGCGCTGCACCGCCGATCGGGGGCTCCCTGCATGATCGTCCGCCTTCTTGCCGGCCTTCGTACCCGATTGCTTGAATGTCTGTTCCAGCTCGCCGTCGCTGCTGCGTAACCGCAGGCTGGCCCCGGCACGATGCAGCTTGCCATCCGCGGTGTCGAAATAGGTGGTCACCAGAAGAGCCGAATGCTCGTCTCCGGCCAGCTGCGCGTGGCGCTGCAACGCTTCCAGCATGGCGGCAGAGGCCAGCAGCTTGATCTCGGTTTCCACGCCATTCATGCTGCAACTCCGCCCCGCTTTCGGCGCGACCGCGCCAGTCGATCTTATTTCCCCTGATCCTGTAGCTGCTGCTGGGCCTTCTCCGCCGCCTCGACCTGAGCCTGCGTTGCAGCCGCCTCGGCATCGACGGTCGCGGCGCGTTTTTGGCGCTCCTTATCGACCATCTCGCTGAAGTGGGTGTCCGTGACATCCTTTTTTTCCGCGTAGGCATTGCCGACGAAGTTTTTAAAGCAGCCGGTCCAGCCGCCCGCGCCGGTGGCTGAACAGCTTTGCGTACCTGCTGCTCCCACACGTTCATAAGCGGTGACGCGATTGGTCCAGGCTTCGTTCTGCGGCGAGGGATGATCGCGCAAACCTTCGGGAATGCGATAGCGTTCGCTCTCCGGCTTGCGGGCGCAGACCGTGATCTCTTTGCCCTTTGACGCCGGGCAGCTATCGTTGCCGTAGACAATAACCAGGTTCATGTTGTCGGCGGTATCATCGGTTGCCTGCGCAGACGCGGGGGCGGCGAACGACATTGCACCGGCGCAGGCGCCGATCAGCAAGGCGGCGGCAAATCGGGTCGAAAACAACATCGCGAAGCTCCCTGAGGTGCGAGTACCTATGGCACCATATAAGGATACCCTGCGATGATACCAAAACATCGTGCGAAAAAGTGGGTACGGGTTTTTCGCATGAACAATGCGTCAACAAAAACTCAAAGCCACGAAGCAATGATTCGTTCCCGTCACGTCCGCCGCGCCATCCTAAATCCGCCTGGCCATTCTAAATCCGCCTGGCCATTCTAAATCCGCCTAGATAGTCCGATCGCGACGCGGCACCCCAGCCGGATTGCAACCGACAGCAGCGGATAGGCCGGCGCCCGTTCTGCCCCGGCGGCCAGCGCGGTCTTGCGATGCTCGAGCTCATCGGCCCGTGCCGCGGTGATCAACGCCGACAGTTCGGCATCGTCCGGGCCGATCTCGTCGAGTTGCTGCGAATAATGACGGTCAATTTCGGTCTCGATCGCGGCGGTGCACGCCATCGCCGCCTCGGGCGAAACCAGCGCCGTGGCCGCGCCGAGCGCAAAGCCCGCAATATGCCACAGCGGATGCAACAAGGTCGGCCGCACCCCGCGCGCATTCAGCAAGCCACTGAAATCGCGATAATGAGAGGCTTCCTGCGCGGCCATCGCGACGATCTTGTCCGCACCGCGCGCGCGCGATCCCATCACCGCCAGTTGCCCGGCGTAAATGCGTATCGCGCCATATTCGCCGGCTTGATCAACCCGAATCATACTTTTCGTCTTTTCAGAAACGCTCATGCTGGACGCCCCTTTGCGACTTTTCCGACCAAAAACAGGATCGCTGCTGCAGCCAGTCCCGAGGTCAGAAAGTTGAACCCCGCCAGCGAAATCCCCGCCATCTGCCACTGCACTTCATCGCAGCGCACCGACGGCGCAGCCATGATTGCGGCCAATGGATCGCCGTGTCCGAATTGCACATTGCTGGTGCAGGCGGTGAAGCCCACCCACCAGCGATATTCGACCCCGGCGTGATAGCCTGCGATCAGCGCCGAAACGGCAATCGACAACGCGGCCAACGCGACCAGCGCAACCTGCGCCTGACGCCCGCCGACCAGCAGCGCCAGCAGGGCAAAGCCCAGCGCGGCAAAATGCGCATAACGCTGCCACCAGCACATCTCGCAAGGAAACAGACCGCCCCATACTTGAAACGACCAGGCCCCGGCCAGCAACGCCAGCGGCACGACTAAAGCAATCATTTTGGCCAAATTCAACGGGGCCAACCGCAACGAATCATCAATCGCGCCGGCCATGGCCCTCATCCCTGGCGTTGACCGCCACAACAGCGTTACCGCTGGCCCGGCCCAGCGTTTGCAGCGCGTACCACAACTGGTAATCCTTGATGCCTTTCGCGGTCAGTTCAGCCGGGGTCAGCTTGAAACGTGGATCGATCTGCTTGTCGGTTTCCAGTTTCTTGTCATCGATTCCCGCCTCGTTCACCAAGTGTCCGCGCAGATCGGATTCGCGCAATGAATCGACCGTACGCTTGCGTGCATCGGCGTCGGTCAACTGCGGCACCTGAATATCGGGCTCGATCCCACCTTCCTGAACCGACCTTCCGCTCGGCGTGTAATACCGTGCGGTGGTCAGTTTTACGGCGTGGGTCTTGTCGAGCCGGATCATGCTTTGCACGCTGCCCTTGCCAAAGCTGCGCTCGCCCATGATCAGCGCCCGGCGCTGGTCTTGCAGCGCTCCGGCGACGATTTCGGAGGCCGAAGCCGAGCCCGCATCTATCAGAACCACCATTGGCAATCCCTGCGCCGCATCACCGGGGAAGACCGATTCGGCGCGGTAGATCTCATTATCGGCAGCAGCCCGGCCGCGCTGTGACACGATTACGCCATGCGTCAGGAACAGATCGGACAGCCCCACCGCTTCATCCAGCGCACCGCCGGGGTTTTCGCGCAAATCGAGGATCAGGCCCGACAGCTTGCCGGCTGACTGCGTGCGCAGCTTCTGGATCGCGCTGAACGAATTCCTGGCAACATCGTGCGAAAATTCGTTGACCGTAATGACGCCGACCGTGCCATGAAGTTCGGAAGTGACCGGCTCCAGCGTAACCACCCCGCGCGTCACCGTGACGTCAAAGGGAGCGTCGCGCCCCGGCCGATAGATCGTCAGCCGAACGCTGGTGCCAGGCGCGCCGCGCATCTTGGCGACGGCGGCGTCCAGTTCGCCGCCGTAAATCAGCTTGCCGTCAAGATGAGTGATGAAATCGCCAGCCTTGATCCCCGCCAGCGCCGCCGGACTCCCGCGCATTGGCGACACCACCTTCACCGCGCCATCGTCCAGCGCCACGCTGAGCCCCAGCCCGGCATAGCTGCCATCGATCATCGTATCGAGCCGCTCCAGACTGGCGCCCTCAAGATAATCGGAATGTGGATCGAGACTGGCCAGCATCCCGTCGATCGCGCCCTTGACCAGCTTGTCGTCATCGGTCCGATCGACATAATCAGCCTTGATCAGCTGATAGACAATGAACAGCCTGTCAAAGCCCGGAGCGACCTGGCCATCGACCGCCGCCAACCCCGCCGTCGTCGCCGGCACCAGCGCCATCACACTCACCAGCAACCCGGCGCGCAGGATCGCGGTCAATTTTTTCGTCATTCCGGACCTTTTCGAGAATCTTGGGCGGAGCCTGCTGTAGCGAATTCAAGTTATAGATCAAAGCGGATGAACACCAAGTGGTGGCTGGGGTTTATGGATGCAAGGGTTTAAAGGTTAATGTCCAGCGGCGGTGTCGCAGGCCGACAGGCACGCAACGATGACAGGGTCGCGATTGGGTCCGTTCGCCCCGCATCTTTCAAAACCGTCAGCGGCTGACATAATCCAGCGGGTACGCCGTCTCGCCATCGTACCGCTTTCCCGCGTCAACGCAGGGCCGGCATGGCATGGCATGGCATGGCATGGCATGGCATGGCATGGCAGTATCAAGATAGCATGGGTCAGCCCGACCGATGATAGGGGTGGCCTGCCAAAATGCTGGTCGCCCGCCACAATTGTTCGGCCAGCATCGCGCGGGCCAGCATATGCGGCCAGGTCATGGCGCCGAAGCAGATCAGGACATCCGCCGCAGCGCGCGGGGCATCGCCATGGCCATCAGCCGCGCCGATCAGGAACCGTGCTTCCCGGATGCCGTCATCGCGCCAGCGCCCAAGCAGAGCCGCGAAGGCTTCGGAGGAATACTGCTGGCCGCGTTCATCCAGCAACACGGTGCGTGACGGAGTCTGGGCCGGGGGGGGCGCACCGCCCGTTTCCGGCAGCTCCGTCAGCGTGACGGGCCAGACGATCCTGCGGGTGTAGCGCTCGACGAGATCGGCTTCAGGGGAGCGGCCGATCTTGCCGCGCGCAATGATGTGGAGACGCATGGGGGTTATCCTGCGGCGCCTCTCCTCCCGCAAGCGGGAGGAGAGTTCCGGTCGCGCTGGGGTGGCAAGGTTGGTCAGGCCGGGCCGGTTTCCTCGCCAAAGCCCCACATCCGTTCGAGATTGTAGAAGCTGCGCACTTCGGGCCGAAACAGGTGGACGACGATATCGCCCGCATCGACCAATACCCAGTCCGCCGTCGGCAACCCTTCGAGTCGGGCGCGGCCGAAGCCAGCCTTCTTAATCCGTTCCGCCAGTTTCTGGGCCATCGCTGTCACTTGTCGCGATGACCGGCCCGAGGCGACGATCATGTGATCGGCGATCGACGATTTGCCTTCGAGGGGGATGGAGACGATCTCTTGCGCCTGGTCGTCATCCAGCGACTGCAGGACAAGCGCGTGCAGCGAACCGGGTTCCGCGAAGGGCAGCGGGGTCGCGTTCTGCGCGGGCGCAAGCGCAGGCTGGGCGGGGTCAAGCGCGGGCTGGGCGGGCGCAAATGACGCCGGCTGGGGTGATAACTCGGTCATGCAGGCTGGATCAGCTCCTCTGGAAATTGACGGCGCAACGGGCCGATGAATATGGCCGCAAGGCGATGGGACAACATCGCTTCACGGTTTGAAATTAGACCAATATCACGCGATTGCTTGCGAAAGCGCGTTTCGCGGCGAGCCATCATACGTTCCGGGGGATGGCGCAAAAGGTGACGCCATCGCGCAGGACCGGCGATCCGGCGCGGCTGCTCCAGTCGGGGTCAGCCGCCCGCAGGGCGCTGGCCGAACGTGAATCAGGGTCGAAACGCAGCAGCACCAGCGTCGGCGCGCTCCACTTTTCCGGGCGATGCAAGCTGGCCGCAGACCGCCGGTAACGGCTGAACCAGACCATCGCCGGACTGGCGATAGCCGCAGCGTCATAGCCCGGACGGGCGATGACCGCAATCGGCATGGTACGCGCCAGTCGGCGCCAGTCGCGCCAGCGGTGCATCTGGGCGAGATTATCCGCCCCCATCAACCAGATAAAGCGGCGTTTTGGCCAGCGCCGACGCAGTGCCTGCAGCGTATCGACGGTGTAGCGCATACCCAGATTGCGCTCGATCGTGGTCACCCGGATCGGTGCCCGCCGGGCCTGCGACTGCGCCGACGCAGCCCGAGCCGACAGGCTGGCCATGCCGGCGTCGGACTTGAGCGGATTGCCGGGCGATACCAGCCACCACACCTCGTCCAGCCCCAGTGCCTGCATGGCAAAGCACGTGATGCGGCGGTGGCCGCCGTGCGCGGGATTGAAGCTCCCGCCAAGCAGCCCGGTGCGCAGGGCAGCTGGCCCACTGGCCCGGCGGCGACCGGTGGCGTTCAGGGCCGAACCTGGCCCGTGCCGCGTACCTGCCACTTGTACGTCGTCAATCCCTCCAGCGCGACCGGCCCGCGCGCATGGAGCCGTCCGGTGGCGATGCCGATTTCCGCGCCCAGTCCGAACTCGCCGCCGTCGGCGAATTGCGTCGAGGCGTTGACCATGACGATGGCGCTGTCGACCTCGCGCAGGAAACGTTCCGCCGCGCCATCGTCAGCGGTGACGATGGCATCGGTGTGATGCGACGAATGCCGCGCGATGTGATCGAGCGCCGCCTCAAGCCCATCGACGACCGCAACCGCCAGGATCGCATCAAGATATTCGGTATCCCAATCCTCGTTATTGGCCGGAACGATGCGCGGATCGAGCGCCTGCGCCCGGGCATCGCCGCGCAATTCGCAGCCGGCATCGAGCAGTTCCGCGATCACCAAGTGATTGCCCGGAAACTTGGCGTCGAGCAGCAGCGTTTCCATCGCACCGCAAATCCCGGTGCGCCGCATCTTGGCATTGAGCGCGATGCCCCGTGCCATCGCCGGATCGGCTGCATAGTGAATATAGGTGTGGCAAATGCCATCGAGATGCGCCAGCACCGGTACGCGTGCATCGGCCTGCACTCGCGCGACCAGGCTCTTGCCGCCACGCGGCACGATCATGTCGATCAACCCGGCTGCGGCCAGCATCGCGCCGACCACCGCCCGGTCCTGCACTGGTACCAGTTGCACCGCGTCCGCCGGAGCCCCCGCTGCGACCAGCCCGCGGACCAGCGCCGCATGGATCGCGCGATTGGAATGGACTGCCTCGCTTCCCCCGCGCAGCAGCACCGCGTTGCCCGACCGCAGGCACAGCGCTGCGGCATCCGCCGTGACATTGGGACGGCTCTCGTAAATGATCCCGATCAGGCCGATCGGCACGCGCACACGCTGCAGTTCCAGCCCGTTCGGACGCGTGCCGGTATCAATCGTCTGCCCGACCGGATCGGGCAGCGCGGCGATTTGCGCCACAGCATCGGCGATGCCCGCCAGCCGGGCGGGATCGAGCCGCAATCGATCGACCATGGCGCCCGTCAGGCCGTTTGCCTCACCCGCAGCGATATCGCGCGCATTGGCGGCAAGCACGTCCGACGCGGCATCACGCAACGATTGCGCAGCACTGCGCAGCGCCTCGGCCTTCTGTGCATCGCTCAGACGCGCTAGCTGGATCTGCGCAGCACGGCCCGATCGCGCCAACCGGTCGATCAGCGCAGTGGGGGTTTCGTTGTCCTGCGCTTCGCGCGGGGCGATCGGTACGGTCATTGTGTGAGCCTAGCAGTTTTCTGCGGCGCTGTCAGGCATCTGAGGTATCCGGCGCAGTTTGGAAAATTAACTAGCTCGTGCCGGCAGCCTCGGCCGCGCGCTTGGCTTCCAGCCAGGCTGCGACTTCGGCTTCCTGTGCGGCGGCCTGCGCGACTTTTTGCGAGGCATCGCGTTCGGCGCGCAACTCCTCGATCAGCGCCACGCGATCGTCGCCCAGGCGAACGTCGTCTAGGCCATCATCGACCACGCCGGCCTTCTTGGCGATGCGCGCCACGATTGCGTCGAGTTCGCGTTGCGAACACAGGCCCAGCGTTACCGGGTCCTTGGCCTGGATGTTGCTGATGTTCCAATGCGATCGCTCGCGAATCGCGGCGATAGTGGTGCGGGTGGTGCCGATGAGTTTCCCGATCTGCGCGTCCGACATGACCGGATAATTGCGCAGTATCCAGGCGATGCCGTCCGGCTTGTCCTGCCGCTTCGACACCGGGGTGTAGCGCGGCCCTTTGGTGCGGTTGACGGTGACCGGCGCCTTGTGCATTTTTAGCCGGTAATCAGGGTCAGCCTGGCCCTTTTCGATTTCGCCCATGGTCAGTTCGCCCGAACGCACGGGGTCGCGGCCGGTGTATTTGCTCGACGCGAGATCGTCGGCCATCGCCTGCACTTCAAGAATGTGCAGGCCGCAGAAGTCCGAAATCTGTTCAAACGTCAGGGCGGTTGTGTCGACAAGCCAGGATGCAGTGGCATGCGGCATCAGCGGGGCAGGCTGGGTCAAGGGATTCTCCGGGATCAGTATATGGCCCAATGCGGCACAAAACATAAGGGCCGCCCCTGAGGGAGCGGCCGATTAGCACGTGATGTAAGGCAGTCTGCCGCTTTCGGCAAGCATTTGCGTCACCCCGCGACGCTTTTGTGAACCCCCAAAAAAACTACCTTAACCCCCAAAGCCACCTTAACCCATCGCGACATAGCCTGGCTGCTCTGCAACCTGGTCAAGCCACCGACCGATGTGACGATAATCTGACAGGCGGAACCCCCCTGCCTCGCAGACGTGGGTATAAGCATACAGCGAAATGTCGGCCAGCGTGATGCTCTTGCCCACCATCCAGTCGCGTGCCGAGAGATGTTGATCCATCAGCTTCAGCGCGGCTTCTCCGGCGATGCGCTTTGGCATGATCTGGACGCGCTGGTATTCGCTCAGGTTGGATTCGCCGACGAAAGCCAGCCAGAAGCGCAGCGTCGCGATATTGGGTTCGTGGTTGTATTGCTCAAAAAACATCCAGCGCAGCATGTCGGCGCGGTCAAAGCGATCGGGCGGGATCAAGGCGCTGCCCTCCGCAAGATACCAGCAGGCCGCATTGCTTTCGGGCAAAAACCGGTTGCCTATCTGCAGCACCGGAATGCTGCCATTGGCATTGACCGTGGCCAGGAATTCGGGCGTGCGCGTCTCGCCGCGGATGATGTCATAGTCGCGCCGTTGCAAGGGTAATCCCAGCAACGCCGCAGTGAGCGCGATCTTGTAGCAATTACCGCTGCGCGCGTCCTCATGCAGGATTGGCTCATGCAGGGCCGGATCGTGCAGGGCTGGATCGTCAGTCATGGCGTACCTCCAGGACAATCTTGCCGATATGGCCGCCTGATTCCATGTGACGATGCGCAGAGGCTGCCGCTGCCAGCGGAAACATCCGGTCCATCACTGGACGCAGCCGGCCCGATACCACCGCCGGCCAGACTTCGCGCGCGATCTCCTGCGCCAGTTGCGTCTTGAAATCA
Organism: Sphingomonadales bacterium; assembly: GCA_043740855.1. Classification (GTDB taxonomy): domain Bacteria; phylum Pseudomonadota; class Alphaproteobacteria; order Sphingomonadales; family Sphingomonadaceae; genus Novosphingobium. Next base: position 34,205 of record JAYUBN010000106.1, read on the forward strand.
TTGCTGCGCGGCCGCATCGTCGATCCGGTCAGCGTCTGCCGAAGCATCATCACCCGTGCCATGTCGATGGTCGCTTTGGTGCCGCCCTGGACCGCGATCGTCACATGGCGGCCATCCGCAGCAAGGCACCGCAGATTGCGCGCAACATAATCGCCCGCGACCATGTCGAGCACGATCTGGACCCCTTGTCCGGCAGTTATGCTGCTGACCTCTGCGACGAAATCCGCGGCCTTGTAATCGATGGCATGCGCCGCGCCGATCTCACGTGCGCGGGCGCATTTGTCCGGGGCCCCGCAGGTGACGATCACGGTCAGGTCGAACAGCTTGCCCAGCAGGATCGCCATGCAGCCGATGCCGCTGGTGCCGCCGTGAACCAGGATGGTTTCTCCGGCTTTTGCCGCGCCGCGCTGAAAGACATTATGCCAGACGGTGAAGAGTGTTTCGGGCAGCGCCGCTGCCTGGTCGAGCGGCAACCCGGCCGGAACCGGCAGGCAATGCCCCGCCTCGGCCAGGCAATATTGCGCATAACCGCCGCCGGCGACCAGTGCGCAAACCTGTTGTCCTGGCGGCGGCCAACTCACGCCTGTACCCAGTCGCACCACCTCACCCGCGATCTCCAGGCCGGGTAAGGGAGAGGCACCGGGAGGCGGCGGATAATTGCCCTGCCGCTGCACGATATCCGGACGATTGACCCCGGCATAGGCCACCTTGACCAACACCTGTCCGGGACCCGGTTGCGGAACCGGTTCATCGCGCAGTTGCAGAACTTCGGGTGGCCCAGGCATGTCATAACCCACCGCCAGCATGCTTGCGGGGACCAACCGGGATGTCGATCTTGGCAGGATACTGACCATCGATCACGCTCCTTCTAATTGCTGCGACAGGGATTTCCAGCCAGATGGAATCGTCTGGAAATCCGCAAAATCATAACAAAACAGCACCAGATCACGCGGCATTCGTACTAGCGATGTACCCGATTGACAGCAAGCGAAAGCCGGTGGATGCTGCGTTGCAATGGAAGACGATGATCTCCCTGCTGGTTGGATTGGCTCTCGCAGAGACGCTGCTCACAAGCTCGGCCTGGAAAGTTTGGATCGCTATTCGCTTATTGAACTGGACGCGCGAGTGGCATTGCTGGACGCGGAAATTGCGCGGGTAAAGGCGCACCGTCAGAAATCCGCAGCGCACCGTTTGGCCGCTGATGCCCTGTTTGGGCGACAAGTCAGTGGAATTACAGCTGAATCATCTGGGGCCCCGAACGCATCTGCGGGAACTCCAAAATGAGTCAGGGATTGGATTCACGCCCCCTCGTCAAAGCGCCTGAGAGCACCATATACAGTTGGTTCAGTCTCTCTGTTTACAACGGAGACTGCAGCACCGGGCCATTACCGGTGTTGCTCCAGCCAGCGAAGGTTTACTAATGCCCAGTTTCGCCCAGAGCCTTGAGAAAACCCTGCACGCAGCGCTGGCCCAGGCGTCAGAGCGGAGCCACGAATATGCCACGCTGGAACATTTGCTGCTGGCGTTGATTGACGACGCCGATGCGGCGCAGGTGATGACCGCTTGCGGCGTCGATCTGGGCGACCTTGGCGATGTCGTGCGCCAATATCTCGACCAGGAATACCAGTCGCTGAAAACCAAGGAAAAGGGTGATCCGGCGCCGACCGCCGGGTTTCAGCGGGTGATCCAGCGCGCAATCCTGCATGTGCAATCCTCGGGAAAAGACACCGTGACCGGCGCCAATGTGCTGGTCGCGCTGTTCTCCGAACGCGATTCCTACGCGGTTTATTTCCTCCAACAGCAGGATATGAGCCGGCTCGACGCAGTCAGCTTCATCAGCCACGGCATCGGCAAGGGCGGTCGCCGCATCGAGGACAAGAGCCCGAAGGGCGCCGATTCCGAACCGCACCACCCTGAGGACAAGACCGAAACCAAGGCCAGCAACAAGAAGGATTCGGCGCTCGACCAGTTCTGTGTCAACCTCAATGAAAAGGCGCTGGCGGGCAAGATCGACCCGCTGATCGGTCGCGGGCCCGAGGTCGATCGCACTATCCAGATCCTGTGCCGCCGCAGCAAGAACAACCCGCTCTATGTCGGTGATCCCGGCGTCGGCAAGACCGCGATCGCCGAAGGGCTGGCACGTAAGATCGTGGAGGGCGAAGTGCCCGAGGTGCTGGCCCCGGCGGTGATTTATTCGCTCGACATGGGCAGTCTGTTGGCTGGAACACGGTATCGCGGCGATTTCGAGGAACGGTTGAAGCAGGTTGTCAACGAACTCGAAAAAATGCCGGACGCGATCCTCTTCATTGACGAAATCCACACCGTGATCGGTGCGGGCGCGACCAGCGGCGGGGCGATGGATGCGTCCAACCTGCTCAAGCCGGCGCTGTCGGGCGGGACCATCCGCTGCATCGGATCGACCACGTACAAGGAATTCCGAAACCATTTCGAGAAGGACCGCGCGCTGCTGCGGCGCTTCCAGAAGATCGACGTCAACGAGCCGACCATCGAGGACACCATCAAGATCCTCAAGGGCCTGCGCACCGCCTTCGAAGAACATCACAAGGTGAAGTACACCCCGGACGCAATCAAGACCGCAGTGGAGTTGTCAGCGCGCTATATCAACGACCGCAAGCTCCCCGACAAGGCGATCGACGTGATCGATGAAGTGGGCGCGATGCAGATGCTGGTGCCGCTCGCCAAGCGCAAGAAGATCATTACCTCGCGCGAGATCGAACAGGTTATCGCGACCATGGCCCGCATCCCGCCGAAATCGGTGTCCAGCGACGACAAGAAGCAGCTCGAACATCTCGAACGCGACCTGAAACGCGTGGTATTCGGACAGGACAAGGCAATCGAGGTGCTGGCCAGCGCCATGAAATTGAGCCGGGCTGGCTTGCGCGATCCCGACAAGCCGATCGGCAGCTTTCTGTTTTCCGGCCCCACGGGTGTCGGCAAGACAGAAGTCGCACGCCAACTGGCCAGCATCATGGGTATCCCGTTGCAACGCTTCGACATGTCGGAATATATGGAGCGCCACAGCATTTCGCGCCTGATCGGTGCGCCCCCGGGCTATGTCGGCTTCGACCAGGGCGGACTGCTGACTGATGCCATCGACCAGCAACCGCATTGCGTGTTGCTGCTCGATGAAATCGAAAAGGCCCACCCCGACTTATTCAACATCCTGCTGCAAGTGATGGATAATGGCCGGCTGACCGATCATCACGGCAAGACCGTCGATTTTCGCAATGTCGTGCTGGTGATGACCACCAATGCCGGCGCCTCCGACATGACCCGGGCAGGTATTGGTTTCGGCGACGTTTCCAAGGAAGATGCCGGCGACGAAGCGGTCAAACAGATGTTCTCGCCCGAGTTCCGCAACCGGCTGGATGCAATCGTGCCCTTTTCCTACCTGCCGCCTGCCGTCATCAGCCGGGTCGTGGACAAGTTTATCCTTCAACTCGAACTGCAACTGGCGGGCCAGAACGTCCATATCCAGTTCGACAGCGACGCGCGCACATGGCTGGGCGAACGCGGCTATGACAAAATGTATGGCGCGCGACCAATGGCCCGCGTCATCCAGGACAAGGTCAAGAAGCCGTTGGCCGAGGAGCTCCTGTTCGGGAAGCTGGCTACCGGCGGCGAAGTCCACGTATCGTTAAAAGACAATGCGCTGAACTTTGAACTGACACCTGCGGCGCCCAAGCTGGTGAAACGCGCGGAGCGGAAAAGGCCGGCGGCAAAACGCAAATCGAGCGCAGAGCCGGAAGGCGAGCAGTAACGGAACAGGTGCGAGGGCTACTGTCCTCGCGCTTCCCAAAATGTAGTCGCGCGCCCTAACGCCCCTCCCGCTTGCGGGAGGGGCCGGGGGCGAGATCTTTCAGCACATAAAAAACCCGCGGCGCGACACGATACCGCAGCGCTCCAGCGTCAACATACCCCAGCAGTTTCGAAGGCGCGCGGGCCGGAGCGCTCGCGCCTTCAATCTTTTAAAACTTTAACCTCATCGTCGCCTATGTCATAGAACAAAGCATGATCGCCAAACTGACAGGCATGCTCGACGATTTTGGCCCCGACTGGGCGGTCATCGATGTCGCCGGTGTCGGCTATCTCGTCCATGCCTCGGCCAAAACCCTCGCCACCCTTGGCCTGCGCGGCGAACGGGTCACGATCCACACCGAATTGCAGGTCAGTGAAAACGACATGCGGCTGATTGGCTTCGCCAGCGGGGCCGAACGCGAATGGTTTCGGCTGCTGACGGCGGTGCAGGGTGTTGGCAGCAAGGTGGCGCTGGCGATTCTTTCTGCACTCAGCGTGGACGAATTGCAGCGCGCCTGTGCCGGTAGCGATGCGGCAATGGTGGCGCGCGCGCAAGGTGTGGGGCCAAAGCTGGCCAGCCGGATCGTCAATGAGTTAAAGGACAAGGCCGGTGTGCTACCAACAGCAACCGGCGCGGTGATCGCGCCGCCCGCCGGATCGCCCAGCGCCGACGCGATTTCCGCCTTGCAGAACCTGGGGTTCAAGCCCGCCGTAGCGGCGGCAGCGGTGGCGCGGGCGCTCGCGGAACTGGGTGACGGAGCCACACTCAACGCGCTGGTGCGGCTGGGGCTGAAGCTGGCTGCGGGATGACCGATAATCCCCTGCTTACCGCCCGGCGCCAGATCGAAGACGTCGATGTCGCATTGCGGCCCAAGACTTTGACGGAATTTATCGGTCAGGCGGCGGCTAAGGATAATCTGCGGGTGTTCATCGAAAGCGCCCGTGGCCGGGGCGAGGCGATGGACCATGTGCTGTTTTATGGGCCGCCGGGGCTGGGCAAGACCACGCTGGCGCAGATCGTCGCGCGCGAACTGGGCGTCGGCTTTCGCGCCACTTCGGGACCAGTTATTGCCAAGTCGGGCGATTTGGCGGCGCTGCTGACGAACCTTGAAGATGGCGACGTGCTGTTTATCGACGAGATCCACCGGCTCAATCCCATCGTCGAGGAAGTGCTTTATCCCGCCATGGAGGATCGCGCGCTCGATCTTATCATCGGCGAAGGGCCTTCAGCACGCTCGGTTCGTATCGATTTGCCACCATTCACGCTGATCGGCGCCACCACACGACAAGGCCTGCTGTCGACGCCATTACGTGATCGTTTCGGCATCCCAATGCGGCTGCAATTCTATTCGGTGGATGAGCTGGAGCGGGTGGTGACGCGTGGTGCGGCGTTGCTGGGGCTGGGCATTGATCGCGAAGGCGCGCGCGAAATTGCGCGCCGCGCACGCGGCACTCCGCGCGTGGCAGGCCGGCTGATGCGCCGGGTGCGCGATTTCGCCCATGTCGCAGGCGACGCAATCGTCACGCGCATGGTAGCAGACGAATCGCTGACCCGGCTGGAGGTCGATGGGCTGGGACTCGACGCCCAGGATCGCCGCTATCTGCACATGATCGCCGATATCTATAAAGGCGGCCCAGTGGGGGTAGAGACGCTGGCGGCAGGTCTGTCAGAGCCGCGCGACACCGTCGAGGATGTGATCGAGCCTTATCTGATCCAGCTGGGTTTGGTCGCACGAACCGCGCGCGGACGCTGCCTCAACGATCGCGGCTGGCGCCATCTGGGCATCGCCCCGCCCGCCCCGATCGCAGATATTCCTGGCCGCGCTCGCGGGCAGGGTGGGCTGTTTAACGATGCACCCGGCGATACCGACCCGACATAGCATCCGCTGAAAATGGCTTTGGCTGAAGCGCCGTGCCGAAATCTGCCCTGCACAACCCTCCCCGGCGCGGGGAGGGTTACTTCGTACTTTAGGCGCGACGCACTAGTGCTTCTTGCCCGCCCAGACGTTCCGGTACGCCATGTAGGCCAGGATCGTCGCAAAGACCAGGAAGCCCAGCACTGCGAATCCGGCCTGGTGGCGATTTTCGAGCTTGGGCTCGGCGGCCCACACGAGGAAGGCAGCTACATCGCGAGCCATCTGATCGACGGTGGGCTTGGTACCATCGTTGTAGGTCACCAAGCCGTCGCTGGTCAGCGGCGGGGGCATGGCGATGTTGAGATTGGCAAAATAAGGATTGTAATAAAGACCGTCCGGGGTCTTGGCGTCAGGGAACTTGGCGAGCAGTTCGGCAGGTTGGGTCCGGTAGCCGGTCAGCAGCGAATAGACATAGGCAGCGCCGCCCTCACGGGCCTTAATGACCAGCGACAGGTCCGGCGGATTACCTTGGCCGCCATAAACCACCGGCGGGAAGTGATCGGTGGGCATGCCGCTGACGTTCTTCACTTCGCCGGTCTTGGCATCGTAGTGCGGAACCTTGAGCTTGCCGGCGATTGCCTTCACTTCATCGTCATTATAACCGATGGCCTTCAGGTCGCGGAAAGCCACCTGATGAAGCATGTGGCAGTTAGAGCAAACCTCGCTGTAGACCTTGAAGCCGCGCTGCACCTGCTGCATGTCGAACTTGCCCAAGGGCCCGTTACTGGTAAGTTCCAGTTCCTTGGCTTCCTTGTGAAACAGGCTGGCCGCAGAAGCCGCAGGCGGCTCTGTGACATAGCTATAGGCACCCTTGCTGAATGACGTGAGCAGGGCGAGCGTGAAGAACACGCCGGCAAGGATGGAGATAATGCGGATCATGAAGCTCTCTTTCCGTCGCGCTGAATCAGCCGAGTCACGACGCGTGAAGACCGGGGACGGCGTGCCCCCCAGACGCATCGCGCGCACCGGGAGACGTGTAATAATCCGCGCCCAGCACCGCCTCGGTAATCGAAAACGGAAGCGGTTCAGGCTTTTCGAGCGAAGAAACAAGCGGCAGGATAACCAGGAAATGGAGGAAGTAATAGATCGCCGCGATTTGGCTGATCATCACATAAGGCTCCGCAGCCGGCGCGCCGCCGCAATACCCCAGCAGCGCGACATCCGCCACCAGCACGCAGAAGAACCTGCGATGCCACGGCCGGTAACTGCCCGAACGCACCGGCGAGCGATCAAGCCAGGGCAGAAAGAACCACACCAGGATCGCGCTGAACATGGCGAGTACGCCCATCAGTTTGGCCGGGATGATGAGAAAGTCCTGAGTAAAGGCGCGGAGGATCGCATAAAACGGC
>JAYUBN010000107.1:0-16082 GCA_043740855.1 Sphingomonadales bacterium
GCGCTGGGCACGGTCGCCGATGTCGCGGCGCTGCACGGCCTGAATCGGGCTCTGGTGGCGCAGGGGCTGAAGGTGATGGCGCGGCGCGAGAACATCGGCATGGCGGCGCTGATCGATGCGAGCCGGCTGAGCCGCGCGCCGACATGCAGCGATCTTGGTTTTGCCTTGGGTCCACGGGTCAATGCCGGGGGCCGGGTCGGTGAGGCGAACCTGGGTGTGCGCCTGCTGACTACGGACGATGCCGATGAGGCGCGCGACATCGCCGCGCAGCTATCGCGCCTCAATGAGGAACGCCGCGCGATCGAGGCGATCGTGCAAGCGTCCGCCGAAGCGCAGATCGCTGGCCAGCATAACCGCGCCGTGCTGGTGCTGGCGGGCAGTGGCTGGCATCCCGGCGTGATCGGCATCGTTGCCGGCCGTATCAAGGAGGCGACCGGCAAGCCGACGCTGATCATCGCGCTGGATGCAGACGAGCATGGAAATGGCAAAGGTTCTGGCCGGTCGATCTCGGGGGTTGACCTCGGCTCGGCAATTATCGCCGCTTGTGCCTGTGGCCTGCTGGTGGCGGGCGGCGGCCATGCCATGGCGGCGGGGCTGACCATCGCCCCCGGCCAGATCGCAGCGCTCGGCGAATGGCTCGATGCGCGGCTGGGCGCCGAGATCGCGTCGGCACGGGTCGGCCAGACGATGGCGCTCGATCTCGCGGTGGCGCCGGGCGGGCTGAACCCGGGGCTGGTCGAATTGCTCGACAGCGCCGGTCCATTCGGGATCGGCTGGCCGGCACCTCGTCTGGCGGTGGGGCCGGTACGTCTGATAAAGGCCGATCTGGTCGGCACCGATCACGTCCGCCTGATCGTGCGCGGCAACGACGGCGCCAGTTTCAAGGCGATCGCTTTTCGCGCCGCCCAGACGCCGCTGGGACAAGCACTGCTGCACGGCGCGCGTGACCGGCGGCTCTGGCTGGCCGGGCGCGCGAAGATCGACGACTGGTCGTCGCGCCGGGTCGCAGAATTGCACATTGAGGATGCCGCTTTCATCGACTGAGCCCAAAAACGCGCCACAGCACTTGACCCCCCGGCACGGCTTGCCTAGATGCCCGTCCTTGCCAACGGCGCCAGCCGACATGGCCCCATCGTCTAGCGGTTAGGACGCGGCCCTTTCACGGCTGAAACACGGGTTCGATTCCCGTTGGGGTCACCATTTCCGCCTTTACAGAGGGCGCGTTGTGGTAAGCGAATCGGCAACATCGGCATGGCTTAACGGCCCCTTCGTCTAGCGGTTAGGACGCGGCCCTCTCACGGCTGAAGCACGGGTTCGATTCCCGTAGGGGTCACCAAAACATCAACGCATTCACCCGTACGCCAAGTTTGACGCGGACAGCATGCGCGCATTGGAAAGCGTTCCATGGACACGTCACTCTTCGTTTTGGATGGGGGAGCGCTGTTTGTCAGCTTCGTGTGCCTGGCGACCGCGTTCCTGCTCGGTGCCGTAATCAGTCTCGAACGGCAATGGCGCCAGTGAACGGCTGGACTTAGAACCAATGTCCTGATTGCGGTCGGGTCAGCCGCATTCGTCGACCTGGGCTTGCGGACAGCCGGGACCGACGGTGGCGTACTGGTCATATCGTATATCGTGCCTGGAATCGGCTTCCTGGGCGCGGGCGTGATCATGAAGGAGGGCGCGCAGGTTCGCGGTCTGAACACCGCAGCGACATTGTGGGCTTCGGCGGCGGTTGGCTGTTTTGCGGGAGGCCGGCGATTGGCCGAGTCCGTGATGGTGGCCGCCTTTGTGCTGGCCGGGAATACGCTTTTACGCCCCCTCGTCGAATTCGTGAACCGCCGCCCACCTTGCCAGCCATGAAGGTATCATCAGCGCCACCTGGACGGTGAGCGCAAATAGCTGACGGCTATCTCGCCACCGGCTCAAATACAGACCATCCAGTCCGTTGCACCAGACGCTCCAGCGCCAGGCTGCCCAATTGCGAGTTACCGCGCTCGTTGAGACCGGGCGACCACACTGCGATCGAGGCGATGCCGGGGGCGATGGCCAGGATGCCGCCGCCGACACCAGATTTGCCGGGAAGGCCGACACGAAACGCAAACTCTCCTGAGCCATCGTAATGGCCACACATCATCATCAGCGCATTGATGCGCCGGGCGCGCTGCGGCGAAACCACCGACAGCCCGGTCTGCGGATTGCGGCCCCCGTTCATCAGGTAGCGCCCCGCCAGCGCAAGTTGCCGGCAGCTCATCGCCAGCGCGCAATGATGGACATACAGCCCCAGCGTGCGATCGACATCATGATGGAGATTGCCGAACGACCGCATGTAATTGGCCAGCGCCAGATTGCGAAAGCCGTGCATCTGTTCGCTGCGCGCGACATGTCCGTCAATGACGATGGTGTCGTCACCGGTGATCGCGTGGACGAAACGCAACATCTCGCCGATCGCCTCACGCGGTTCATGCCGGCCGAGCAAGATATCGCAGACCACGATGGCCCCGGCGTTGATAAAGGGATTGCGCGGGATGCCGAATTCGCTTTCCAGTTGGACGATCGAGTTGAAGGCACTGCCCGACGGTTCGCGGCCAACGCGCTGCCACAGCGCGTCGCCCACCGTGCCCAGCGCCATGGTCAGGCTGAAAACCTTGGAAATACTCTGGACCGAAAAGCTCACGTCCGCATCGCCCGCGACATGGCAGGCGCCATCTGCCATCACGATGGCGATGCCAAAGTGCTGGGGTGAGATTTTGGCCAGCGGCGGGATATAATCCGCCACCTTGCCGCGCTCCGCCGCCTGCGCCATTTCCGCTGCGATCTCCGCGATGACGGTGTCCAGCTTTGGCGCCTCCGGCAAATCTCGATCCTCCAGCTCTCCAGACGGTTCTTTAAAGCATTTTTTGTAACAAAAAAATGTCGATGGCGCCCCATGGTTCAACTTGACATAGTTTTGTCACAGGCGCGGTGCATGGCCACTGGCTACCCTGGCCGGGCCAAGGTTCTGACACGGAAAGCTTACCGCGATGTTTGGCAGATTACGCGTGCCCTGGCCGCAGATGCTCCTGTTGCTATTGACCGTCACCGGCTTGATCCGGGCCCATGTCTCGCTGCGCGCGGTTGCGATTGTCGCGGTGGTCTGGATGCTGACGTTATGGCTGGACTGGGTGCGCTCGGATCGTCCGGCGACATCTTTCGTCATCGCCGAACGGCCCGATCTGGATGCAGTTGCGCGCGAGGCGATGGGGGCGGCGATCGAGCAGGTCGAGGTGCCGCTGCTGCTGGCGCATGGCCACAATATCCTGGCAGCCAATGCTTCGGCCCAGGCCGCGCTGGGGCCTTACGTGGTCGGACAGGATGCGCGTATTGCTCTTCGCCATCCCGACGCGGTAACCCTGCTGGGCCAGGCCGAAGGTGGCAGCACGACGGTGCGCGGGCTGACCGGCGCACGCAGCCTGTGGCAAATGTCCCGCCGTCGTATCGATGCAAATTACTGGATGATCGAGTTGCGCGATCGCAATGCCGAGGCAGACATCAGTCGCGCTCATACCGATTTCGTTGCCAATGCCAGCCATGAATTGCGCACGCCGCTGTCGTCGATCATTGGCTATGTCGAGACGCTGGCGGAATCGCCGGGCAAGCTCGACGCCGATATCACCGCGCGCTTCCTGGGCACGGTGCTACGCGAGGCGCAGCGCATGCAAAGCCTGGTTTCCGACCTGATGTCATTGTCGCAACTGGAGGCGGAAAAGCATGATGCGCCGATCGACAATATCGCCATCGCCATGCTGGCTGCGCGAATGGTGAACGAATTCGCCTATGGTGATGGCGGCGCCCGCGTCGTTCTCAATGCGCCCGATCAGGCGATCGAGGTGACCGGCGACACCAGGCAGCTGGAACAATTGCTGCGCAACCTGATCGACAACGCGTTGAAATATGGCGATGCGCGGCATCCGGTCGAAGTGGGGATCACCCGCGATGAGCGCGGCTCTGCGGTACTGACCGTCACCGACCACGGTACCGGTATATCTCCGGACCACTTGCCCCACCTGACTCGCCGCTTCTATCGGGCCAATCCCGGCCGCAGCCGCGCCGCTGGCGGTACCGGGCTGGGACTGGCCATCGTCAAGCACATCGTCGAACGCCATAGGGGTAAGCTCGACATTTCCAGCACCCTGGGCGAAGGGACGACGGTAAGCGTGCGCCTGCCCATGACCGGCCCAGTCGGAACAATGTAGAGGCTGGCCTTGTCAACATGCCCCTGTCATCGTTTTGTCACGCAAAATCGGCACAGCGCGCTATAGTCGTGGCCCCGGCTGATAAAGACCGGGCGGACGGCTGAGGAAGGATTAAATATGGTTGCGCAACATACGGTCAAGGCTTTTGATGAAGACATCATCCGGTTGCGCGGCCTGATTGCGGAGATGGGCGGGCTGGCCGAACTGGCAATCAGCGAGGCGATGGAGGCGCTGGTTCAAGGCTCGTCGGCGCAAGCCGCAGCCGTCATCGCCCGCGACAAGCGCATCGATGTTCTCGAACAGGAAGTCGATCGGCTTACCGTGCGCATTTTTGCGCTACGCGCACCGATGGCCGACGATCTGCGCGAAGTCATTGCCGCGCTCAAGATTTCGGGCATGCTCGAACGCATTGGCGATTACGCCAAGAACATCGCCAAGCGCGCTGACAGTGTCACCGAACGCGAGGCGTTCGAGCCGCTCACCCTGATCCCGGCGATGGCCGATATCGCGGGCGAAATGGTGCATGATGTGCTGACCGCGTATGCCGCGCGCGACCCGGCGCTGGCGGTCGAAGTGATCGAGCGCGATGTCAAGGTCGATGCCTTTTACGAAAGCATCCTGCGCAATCTGGTGTCGCATATGATGGAAAACCCCCGGACGATCACCAGTGCTGCGCATCTGTTGTTCGTCGCCCGCAATCTGGAACGTATCGGCGACCACGCCACCAATATTGCCGAAATGGTCTATTTTTCCGCCACCGCTGAATATTTGGGCGATCGTTCAGAACGCAAGCTCGAATGACCGCGGTTTTTCCGACCCATAGTCCCGTCTGGATTTGATGCGATGACCGCACCGCGCCTGTTGCTTGTCGAGGACGATCCGGCGCTTGCCGAATTGCTCGAATTCCGTTTTCGCGCCGAGGGTTATAATATCTCGGTCACCTCCGATGGTGACGAAGCCCTGCTCCGGGCCAGCGAGGATGTGCCGGATCTTGTCGTGCTCGACTGGATGATCGACGGGACCAGCGGCATCGAAGTTTGCCGCCGCCTGCGCCGCAACAAGGCCACGGCGCATGTGCCGATCGTGATGCTGACCGCGCGCGGCGCCGAGGACGATCTGATCCGCGGGCTGGAAACCGGTGCCGACGATTACCTGACCAAGCCGTTCAGCCCGCGCGAACTGATTGCCCGCGTGGCCGCCATCATGCGTCGCATCCGCCCGGCGCTGGCGGGGGAAACCTTGGCGGTGGGCGATTTGTCGCTCGATGCCACAGCCCACCGGGTGTCGCGGCGCGGCCAGACGCTGGCGCTTGGCCCGACCGAATTCCGCCTGCTGCGCTTTTTCATGGAGCATCCCGGCCGGGTATTCTCGCGCGGGCAATTGCTCGACGCGGTGTGGGGCACCGAGAGCGATATCGAATTACGCACAGTCGATGTCCATATTCGCCGTTTGCGCAAGGCAATCGAGCTGGTCGATGCCCCCGACCCCGTGCGTACCGTGCGCTCAGCCGGCTATGCGCTAGAGGCGGTCTAAAGCCCACCCTGACTCCCTTCCCGCAAGCGGGAAGGGAGTCAGGGTGGCCACCGTCTCTTACACGCAGCGCCGATTCGACAGCGCAATACTCGTCGCATCGCGCATTAAAAAAGTGCCCACGCTTAGTCCCTGCGGCAAGCGGGCGGGGACTAAGTTGGGTTGCCTATACGCCATCGGGGTTCGGTCCGCGTCCTTCCGCCAGCGCGATCCCGACATGGCTGCGGCTGCGCGAGTAGAGAAAATAGACCACCAAACCGATCCCGCCCCAACCGAACAACACCAATTTCGATGCCAGGTCGAGCGCGAGGTAAAGCACGACGCAGCCGATCACCGTGACCGGCCCGACCACCCAGATAAACGGAGTTCTGAAGGCACGCTTGCGCGTCGGGTCCTTGACGCGCAGCACCATCACGGCAATCGCGACCATGCCAAAGGCAAACAGCGTGCCCGAATTGGAATAGTCCGCCAAGCTGCCCACTGGCAGCATTCCGGCGAAAACGAGCGCAAACAGCCCAGTCACTGCGGTCACGATGTAAGGCGTATTGAAGCGCGGATGCACCTTGGCAAAGGCCGCCGGCAACAGCCCATCGCGCGCCATTACAAAGAACACGCGGGTCTGGCCGAACATCATCATCAGCACCACCGATGGCAAGGCGATAACCGCCGCCAGGCCAACGAACCAGCCGACCGTCGGCCAGCCAACCGTCTGGAGCACGAGCACCAGCGCGTGTTTGGAACAGACCAGGGGCTGAACCGCACCCCCGGTGACGATGGCCGAGCAACGCCCGGCCATTTCGGGCGAGCCTGAAGCGATGTAGCTTCCGGCGGAGGACAAGACCGGTTGCGCGCCCACCGTTCCAATCGCACCCGCCGCGACCGCGATATAAATGACGGTGCAAATCGTCAGGCTGGCGATAAGCCCGATCGGCACGTTGCGCTGCGGGTTGATCGTTTCTTCGGCTGCGGTCGAGACCGCATCGAACCCGACATAGGCAAAGAAAATCGAGGCTGCCGCGCCGATGACGCCGGTTCCCCCTGTCAGATTGCCAAAACCGGTCGGCATGAACGGGTGAAAATTATGCCGGTGCATCAACGGCAGCGTCAGGATGATAAAGGCCGTCAGCGCCACCAACTTGACCGCGACAAGCACGGCATTGACCTTGGCGCTTTCCGACGTGCCCTTGATGAGCAGCGCCGTCACCCCCAGAATAACGAACACCGCTGGCAGGTTAATAAAGCCGCCGGTGTGCAGGGCATTGACCAGATCGGGGGTGGACGGCTTGCCGAAAGCCAACGCTGCATGAGCCATCAGCGCGTCGGCATTACTGATTATACCGGGAAAATGCACACCGGCGTCGGCCAGCGCGCCGACGACGTGGTTCGACCAGCCCACCGCCACCGCACTGGCGCCCAGCGCATATTCCAGCACCAGCGCCCAACCCACCATCCAGGCCATCATTTCGCCCAGCACGGCATAAGTGTAAGTATAGGCTGAGCCTGCCACCGGCACCATCGACGCTAGTTCCGAATAACACAGCGCCGCAACCGCACACACAAAACCGGCGATCATGAAGCTGAATATCATGCCCGGACCGGCTTTTTGCGCCGCAACCGCAGTCAGTACGAAAATCCCAGTGCCGATGACTGCTCCCACCCCCAGCAAGGTCAGCTGGATTGGCCCCAGCGAGCGGTGCAGGCTGTGCTTTTCCGCCGTCGCCAGGATCGCGTCGAGCGGCTTTATTCGTGCGAACATCCAAGTTCCTTTATGCTGGGCACATTTACCTCGAATCTAGCGGAGCCGGGCATATTGGCAAGCGCCAAACCTGGCACTGTCCCCAACCTGGCTATCGGAACCGCGGCGCACGAAAAAAATTGATACCTCCTGCGTGCCATCATGCTCTAGAACAAGTCATGTCCACGACCTTCCAACTCGACACAGCAACCAGCAGGGCCAATCCGACCCCGGCGCCGATCCGGCGGCTGACCGTGCCCGCGATCCGCCGCCGCAAGCACGACGGGGTTACCGCCGAGCCGATCGTCATGCTGACCGCCTATACCGCCCGGCAGGCGCAATTGCTCGATGGCCATTGCGATATGCTGCTGGTCGGAGATTCGCTAGGACAGGTGATCTACGGCCTGCCTTCCAGCGTGCCGGTAACGCTCGACATGATGGCGGCGCATGGCGCGGCGGTGGTGCGCGGCAGCTATCATGCTGTGGTGATCGTGGACCTGCCTTTCGGCACTTACGAGGCGTCGCCGGTGCAGGCCTTCACCAGCGCCGCCCGGCTGTTGAAGGAAACGGGTTGTGCCGGGGTCAAGCTGGAAGGTGGCGCGGCGATGGCCGAAACCGTGGCTTTCCTGACGCAACGGGGGATTCCGGTGATCGGCCATGTCGGCCTTACCCCGCAGGCGGTGAACGTGCTGGGCGGTTACAGTGCGCGCGGGCGCAGCGATACCGAAGCGGCAAAAATCGTCAGCGATGCCGAAGCGCTGGCCGAAGCCGGGGCCTTTGCCATCGTCGTCGAAGGCGTGATCGAGCCTATTGCCATCGCCGTGACCAGAGCAGTCGCTTGCCCCGTCATTGGCATCGGCGCCTCGGCGCAATGCGACGGGCAAGTGCTGGTGGTCGATGACATGCTGGGCATGTTCGACCGCGTACCGCGATTCGTGAAGCGCTATGAAGAAATCGCGCAAATCATTTCCGGCGCGGCAGAACGCTACGCCGCCGAAGTCCGGGCGCGGACCTTTCCCGGACCCGAACAAACCTATCAGCCGAAATAGCGGGGATTATTCCTTTGTTGTCGCATCAAGGAACCGCAATTGCTTCGTAACTTCTGGCGCCATTTCTCAGGCTCGATCCTGTTTGCCATCGCCGGACTGGGCCTCGCGGCGCTATACGGCTGGCACCAAACCCGTTCGGTAGAAGCCACATTGGTACTGCTGTGGGTGGTCAGCGTGCTGGCGGTGCTGGAAATCTCGTTGTCTTTCGACAATGCCGTCGTCAACGCTGCCATTCTCAAGAAGATGGAGCCAGTCTGGCAACAACGGTTCCTGACATGGGGAATGGTCTTTTCGGTCTTTGCCACGCGGATTGCCTTTCCGTTGGCTCTCGTCGGGTTGACTGCCGGGCTGGGCCCGCTCGATGCGGTGCGGCTGTCGCTGAACGATCCTGCACGTTACGAAGCCATTGTCGCTCATGCGCATGTCGCCATAGCCGGCTTTGGCGGGACATTCCTGGCTCTGGTCGGCCTGGGATTTTTCACCAATCCCGACAAGGGCGTCCACTGGCTTGGCTGGGCCGAGCGGCGACTGCAACGCGTTGCCAATATCAAGGCCGGCGAAATCGTACTGCTGCTGGCGGTGCTGCTGCTGATCGCGCGCAGCCTGCCCGCAGCCGAAGCCATGCAGTTCCTGACCGCCGGGCTGATTGGAGTGATCGCCTTCATCGCCGTGGAAGCCTTGGGCAACGCGATGGCAGCGCACGAAGCCCGGCGCGCAGTAGCCGGCGCGGTCGTGCGCGCCGGGCTTGGCGCATTCATCTATCTCAACGTTCTCGATGCCTCGTTCAGCCTCGATGGCGTGATCGGTGCTTTCGCCTTGACCCGGAACATGGTCATCATCGCCATCGGCCTGTCGATCGGTGCGGTTTTCGTGCGATCGCTGACGATCGTGATGGTCAAAAAGAGCACCCTTGCCCAATATCGCTATCTCGAACACGGCGCGTTCTGGGCGATCATCGCGCTGGGCGCCATCATGCTCGTGTCGGCCCGGATCGATGTACCCCAGAGCGTCACCGGCCTGATCGGCGCAGTCCTGATAGGCGCCGCGTTGTGGTCATCGCTGCATAAACCTGAGCGGTAACCGCGTTCAGCGCTCCGTATTTTTCCTTGGACGAAGCGGGCCAGACGGCACCGCTTCCTTGTGTCACAACAAACTTGGCACTCTGTCCGATTTTCCGGCAATGCGCGATCAGGCCATGGCACTCCTGACGAAATGAACGGAAGCACGAGGGCAATGGCCCCCATACCTTCAACCTTGCAAACTTTCCTTCCAAACCAGCACCGGCTTTCGCGCCGCCTGCGTTTCATCCAGCCGCCGCCTTGGCGCGAAATGGGGCGCGGATTTCAGTGTTTCATCACCGGCATTCCCACGTTTTGCCAAGCTGCGCATGCTGGCGATGAAGCGGTCCAGACCTGCTTTGCTTTCGGTTTCAGTCGGCTCGATCAGCATCGCGCCGTGGACGACCAGCGGGAAATAAATCGTCATCGGATGGAAACCTTCGTCAATCAGGCCCTTGGCGATGTCGAGGGTGGAAAAACCCTCGGCCAGTCCTGAATCGCTGAACAACGCTTCGTGCATGCACGGGCCGCTGGTGGCGAAGGGAGCGTCGAGGACGTCCTCCAGCGAACGCAGTACGTAATTGGCGTTCAGCACGGCATCCTCGGCGACCTGGCGCAGACCGTCGGCGCCGTGACTGAGGATATAGGTCAGCGCGCGGGTAAACATGCCCATCTGACCATGGAAGGCTGCCATGCGACCAAAACTGTCATGACCGATGCCCGCTGCGTCTTCTTCCTCGATCAGGTGAGCGGTACCCACGGCATCGCGCCGGACGTAGGGCAGCGGGGCAAAAGGTGCGAGCGCCGCGGACAGCACCACGGGACCAGAGCCCGGCCCGCCGCCGCCATGCGGAGTGGAAAACGTCTTGTGCAGGTTGATGTGCATGGCATCGATGCCCAAATCGCCGGGACGTACCCGGCCAACGATGGCGTTGAAATTGGCGCCATCGCAATAGACAAATCCGCCAGCTTCGTGAACGACTTGCGAGATAGCCTTCATATCCGGCTCGAACAGGCCACAAGTGTTGGGGTTGGTAATCATCACCGCAGCGACATCGGGTCCGAGTCGGGCCTTCAAAGCCGTCAGATCAACGCGACCCTGCGGGGTGGCAGGAATGTTTTCGACCCGATAGCCGGCAAAGGCAGCGGTGGCCGGGTTGGTACCATGCGCGCTTTCAGGCACCAGCACCACGGCGCGTGCATCGCCACGTGCCTCCAGCGCCGCGCGAATGCACAGTAGCCCGCATAATTCGCCATGCGCGCCAGCCTTTGGCGTCAGGGCCACCGAATTCATGCCGGTCAGCGCCAGCAGCCAATCCGCCAATTGCGCAATGGCTTCGAATGCGCCGGTCACCGTCTGACGCGGTTGCAGCGGGTGAATGTCGCCAAAGCCGGGCATCCGCGCCACTTTCTCATTCAGGCGCGGGTTGTGTTTCATCGTGCAACTACCCAACGGGAACGGCCCGAGATCGATGGCGTAGTTCTGCCGCGACAGCCGGGTGTAGTGCCGCATGGTTTCTGGCTCGCTCAGCCCCGGCAGCGCAATGGGCGCCGCGCGGAGAAATTTGGCCAGTCCGGGCAATTCCGACGTGGGGGGCAGCGCCGCAGTCGGTGCAGCGAAATCGACCCCACATTTGCCGGCAGCGCCCAGTTCGAAAATGAGCGGTTCCTCCAGCGCCAGTCCGCGATCACCACTAGCGGTGTATGGAACGGCGTTTTCGGGTGCGCTGGAGCCGAGCTCCGGACGCCAACCGGCGCGGTTGGGGGCATTCATGCCAATACTCCTTGCAAAGCGGCCACCAGCGCCGCAATATCGTTATCGGTCACACATTCCGTGGCCGTGACCAGCATGGCCTGTGCCAGTTCCGGAGCATGAGGATAAAGCCGGACCAGCGAAACGCCGCCCAGCACGCCCCGGTCGGCTAGCGCCCGCACAACTTCTTGCCCATCGCGCGGCAGAAGCACGGTAAACTCGTTGAAATATACCGAGTTGAGCACTGAAACCCCCGGCACTGCCGATAACGCTGCAACGGTCCGTTGGGCATTGGCATGATTGATCTGGGCCAACGTTGCCAACCCCTCGCCACCTAGCAGCGTCATGTGGATACTGAAAGCCAGGGCACATAAGCCTGAATTAGTGCAGATATTGCTCGTCGCTTTTTCGCGGCGAATATGCTGCTCGCGGGTAGAGAGCGTCAGCACGAAGCCGCGCCGCCCGTCCGCGTCAACGGTTTGGCCGCACAACCGCCCCGGCATCTGGCGCACAAACTTCTCGTTGCAGCCGAACAAGCCCAGGTAAGGCCCACCGAATTGCAGCCCAACCCCAAGCGCCTGCCCTTCGCCCACGACAATATCGGCGCCCAGCTTTCCGGGTGCTTCCAAGAGCCCCAGAGCAACCGGCTCGGTCACCACTACCACCAGCAATGCACCCTGCGCATGTGCGGCCTCGGCAATCAGCGCCAGATCAGGAATACGGCCAAGCACGTCGGGATATTGCACGACGACGCAAGAGGTTGCCGCGTTGATCGCAGCAATCACATCGCCATCGTCAGGCTGTACCGTCAGCACTGGCACCCGCGCGTCGATAGCATCTCCGGTGAAGCGCGCCATGGTCTTGACCGTTTCGCTGTAATGCGGGTGAAGCCCACCCGACAGCACCGCCTGCTTGCGCCGGGTGATGCGGCCGGCCATGGCGATGGCCTCCCAACACGCCGTCGAGCCATCATACATCGAGGCATTGGCGATATCGGTACCCAGCAGCCGCGCCACCTGCGTCTGGAATTCGAACAGCACTTGCAGCGTGCCTTGCGCGATTTCGGGCTGGTACGGCGTGTAGGCGGTCAGGAACTCACCGCGTTGGATGAGGTGATCGACCGAGGCGGGAATGTGATGGCGATAGGCCCCGGCACCCAAAAAGAATGGCGCTGCACCTGCCGACAGGTTTTTCGCCGCCAGCGCAGCCATATGGCGCTCGACCGCCATTTCACTGGCATGGCCAGGCAGTCCGGCGATCGGTCCGTCCAGCAGGGCATCGTCGGGCACGTCGCGGAACAAATCATCGACGGAATCGACGCCGATCACGGACAACATGGCCTGCCGGTCGGCGGCAGTAAGCGGCAGATAGCGCATATTTTCAGAGCTCCGAAATATAGACTTTATAAGTTGTCTCATCCATCAGGTCGGACAATTGGGCCAAGTCGGCCAGCTTGATGCGAAATAGCCAGCCACCCGCATCGGGGTCGGTGTTGACCAGTTCGGGCTCTTCTTCGAGCGCCTTGTTAATTTCGGTGACGCTGCCGGAAACCGGGACATAAACGTCCGAGGCGGCCTTGACCGAATCGACCACCGCCACCGCATCGCCCTGCTTGAACTGGGCGCCCACGACGGGCAGTTCGACGAAAGTGATGTCACCCAATTGCTGCTGCGCGTAATCGCTGATGCCAACGGTACCGACATCGCCTGCGATCTCGATCCATTCATGTTCCTTGGTGAAATAGCGGCTCATCATGCTGCTCCTGTGCGATAATAATTGTGAGGAACGAATGGCAACGCAACCACCTGCGCCGCAAGTCGCTTGCCACGCATGTCGATCTCCAGCACGGTACCGGGTGCAGCCTGCGCGGCGGCGACATAGCCCATGGCGATCGGATGATTGAGGCTGGGCGAGAATCCACCAGAGGTTACATGGCCAACTAACTGATTTTCGACAAAAATATGCGCACCTTCGCGTGCCGCCATGCGGCCGTGGAGCGCCAGGCCGACGCGCCGGATTGGCGCTCCGTCCGCAAGTAAGGAGAGAATTCGGCTCTCGCCCGGAAAGCTGCCGTCGTTGCGACGGCGCTTGTTTATAGCAAAGCCCAGCCCGGCACTGACTGGATCGATCTCGGCGCTCAAATCATGGCCGTAGAGCGGCAACCCCGCCTCCAGCCGCAGCGAATCGCGCGCGCCCAGGCCGATGGGTTTCACTTGCGGCAGCGCGACAAGCGCATCTGCCAGCGCCACGGCATCTTCGTTGCGCACCGAAATCTCGAACCCGTCCTCCCCGGTATAGCCTGAACGGCTGATCCCGAGCGGTCGGCCCTGCCATAGATATGCCCCGGTCTGCATGAAGCTCAGCGCCTCGACTGGCACGGTACCGGGCATTGCCGGCTCGGCGCCGAGCACAGCCAATGCCGCAACCGCCGCTGGCCCCTGCAATGCCAGCAGCGCCTGCTCGTCGCGATGCGAGAGCGTGATTTCATCGGGCAAATGCTCGCGCAGATGGGCGATGTCGTCCCATTTGGTTGCGCCGTTGACCACTAACTGAAAGGCATCACGCCAGCGCGCAACGATCAGATCGTCCAGAATCCCGCCATTCTCATCGAGCAGCAGCGAGTAACGCAGACCGCCCAGCTTTAATGATGCGAGATCGGCGGGCAGCAGCGCCTCCAGCGCGGCCTCGGCGGCGGCCATATCACCATCTGCACCCGAGACGACCAGTTGCCCCATGTGGCTGACATCGAACAGGCCGGCACGGCTGCGCGTCCACAGATGTTCGGCCATGATGCCATCATACTGGACCGGCATCCAATAGCCGGCAAACTCGACGATGCGGGCACCGCGCGCGCGGTGCCACGCGTCAAGCGGGAGCGGAAGCGTAGCCTGCGCCTCACCTTCATCGTCAATCGCCAGATTATCCAGATCAGTCACAGGAACGCCTTCCGCACAGTGGGACACCTCATCGGTGCCCCCTCTGTCACGGAACCTGAGAGTTTCACCCGTTATCGACCCATGCTGGGCCAGACACCGGGCTTACCCCTTCGGCGGCCCCCTGCCTTTACAGGTGGGGACTCTTTCCAGAGCATCGCTATCGACCCACGCGGTCCATTTGCCTGAGAGTTTCCGGGGCGGTTGCTCCTTCGGCGCCCTGCGAACCGTGGCTGGTACAAAGTATACCAGGCACGAATCGCAGGAGCTCTCCCGCGCGATCAGCGACTGCGCCCATCTCCTATGTTGCGGTGCAAAAGTCAAAGGAGAATAAGCAGCTTAACCTCAGACGCTGCTCAGCCCTTCGGGTGTATAGCCAAAAATACGGGCGTAAGCGGCAATGGCGAAGCGGTCGGTCATGCCGGCGATATAATCTGCGATATGTCGGCTGCGGTCCGGTTCGGACACGGGTAAAGTGGAGAACCAACGCTCGCTCATCAGCGCGGGTTGGTCCGCAAAGGCCGTAAACAACCGGGCGGTAAGGTCGCGCGCCTTGGCTGCTGTCCCCAGTTGGTCTGGATGGTAATAAAGCCGGTCATACATGAAGCGCTTGAGCCTGCGCTCTTCGGTCGCAATCCCGACCGAAAATCCGGCGCAGGCGTGGCCCGCCATGCGAACCTCAGCCTGGCTGCTCATAGCGCCGGTGCGCCGCCGGGTTTCGTCAATGACGTCATTGACCATCAGCCCGATCTGGCTGCGCACCAGCTCACGCAACTGCCGATCCCGCGGCGCGCCGTGAAATCGACGCTCCACTGCGCGCCATTGCTCGGCCACGAACGGTTCTGTCAGCAAATCGTCGAGGGTCAGAAACCCGGCACGTAACCCGTCATCGATGTCGTGATTGTCATAGGCAATATCGTCGGCAATCGCTGCGACTTGCGCTTCGAGACAGGAATATTCGCGCAGTGCCAACGGAAAGGCCGCGTCCAGTTCGGCCAGCGCCCAATTCGGCCGGGCTACCGGGCCGTTGTGCTTGGCCAACCCTTCGAGCAATTCCCAGGTCAGGTTCAGCCCGTCATGCTCGCAATAGGGCGATTCGAGACGCATCATAATGCGCAGGCAATGCGCATTATGATCGAACCCGCCGTGCGCTTTCATGGCCGCGTTCAGCGCGTCCTCGCCGGAATGGCCGAACGGTGGATGACCAATATCATGAGCCAGACACAGTGCCTCGGTCAAATCCTCGTCAAGCCCCAGTGCCCGGGCGATGACGCGGCCGATCTGCGCGACTTCCAGACTGTGCGTCAGGCGCACCCGGTAATGATCGCCGTCAGGCGCGATGAACACCTGAGTCTTGTGGCGCAGCCGACGAAACGCGATCGAATGAATGATCCGGTCGCGATCGCGCTGATAAGCGCTGCGCGGACCGCGCGCCAATGCACCCTCCAGCGCAAATTCACGCCCGCGAGTGCGCGCCGGATCGCTGGCCAGCGGGGATAACGGTGCGTAAATGACTCAGGTCTCGCCCAGAATCCATCGTGCCGCAGCTTCGGCATGGATGCGGGTGCAATCGTAGATCGGCAGCACATTGGCATCGACATCGACGATCATTTCCAGCTCGGTACAACCCAGCACGATCGCCTGCGCGCCCGCCTTCTCGAAATGGACGATGATCGACTTGACCTCGCGCTCGGACTGGCGGGTGGCATTGCCCAGCAGCAATTCGTCATAAATGATACGGTCGAGCATGGCTGCGTCATCGGCCAGCGGGGGCAGCAGCGCGATGTCGTGG
>JAYUBN010000108.1:0-5233 GCA_043740855.1 Sphingomonadales bacterium
CGCACCGTTTCGGCGATGGCAGCGGCCAACTGCGCGAAACTCATGCTGCGATAGACGATGAAGGCGAGGGCGAGCGCGTAGGCGGCGGCAATCGCGGCCGCCTCGGTTGGGGTTGCGATACCGGAATAAATAATGCCGAGCAGAATGCCGGGCAGTGCCAGCGGCAGAATCGCACGGACGAAAATCCGCGGCATCGCAGACCACGGCACCGATGTTTCGCGCGGGAAGTTGCGGCGCTTTGCCATCACCCAGATCGCGCCCATCAGGGACAGCGCCATCAAGCCGGCCGGCACCAGGCCGCCGAGGAACATCGCGCCGACCGATACATTGGCGATCAGCGCGTAGAAAATCATCGGGATCGACGGTGGCACCAGCGGCCCGATGGTGGCGGATGCGGCCGACGTTGCCGCCGCAAATCCCGCCGGGTAGCGCCCACCCTTGGTCATCATCCGGGCAACGATCAGACCGGGCCCGGCGGCGTCGGCCACCGCGCTGCCCGACATGCCAGAAAACACCAGGTTGGACACCACGTTGACCTGCGCCAGGCCGCCGGGAAAGCGCCCGACCATGGCCGAGCCGAAATTCAGCAATCGTTCGATCACGCCCGACGCATTCATCACGTTGGCGACGAAAATGAACAGCGGCACCGCGATCAACAGATAGGAATTGTACAATCCGTTCATGGTCTGATCGACCACCAGCCCGACATCCTGATGCGTCGCCAGCAAATAGGCGAAGCCGGCGGCCAGCATCGACAATCCCATCGGCGCGCCCAGCACCGCGCCGAGCAGGAACACTCCAAGCAGCACCGCCAGCCCGGACAGGATCATAGCGCCGCCCGCCAATTGCGGCCGAGCAACTGCCATAGCTGGTAGCCCGCCCGCACCACCGATGCCGCAACGAACAGCCCGAAGCAGGCATAGACATAGTCAAGCCTTAGCCCGAGCACCGGCGTGCGCTCGCGCCACAGAAACATCAAGTAGTCGATCACCCCCGGCAAGGAAGCTGCCAGCAATCCGCCAATCAGCAACGCGCGGAACACCGCAATCCAGCGTTGGCCGGCGGGGCCGAAAGTCCGATACAGCAAGTCGAAACGAATTTGTGCCGCATCTGGCACCAGGAACGCGTTGGCCCAGAACACGATCCAGATAAACAGCACCACGCAAATTTCATCCGCCCACGCCACCGCGTCATGCGCGGCATAGCGCATGACAATTTTGTAGCAGAACACCAGAAACACCCCGGCAAACAGGACCGACGCGATAATCCGCGCGATACGGCGCATCGGGATCAGGCGGTTTCGAGCACGCGCTTCAGCCACGCCCTGTCCCAGGCGGCAGTAACATCGCCCGGCCCATAGGCGGCATCCGCGGCAGCGCGGAAGGGCGCCAGATCGATCTTGTCGACAGTGACGCCTTTGGCTTTGATCGCCTCGGCAACAATTGCCTCATCGGCCAGCCGCGCATCGTCATTCACCTTCGCCGCCGCCAACGCGGCATCGCGGACGATTTTCTGCTGCGCCGACGTCAATTTGTCCCAGGCTGGCTTGGCCACGCTGGTGAAGACCGGTTGCAACATATGCGCGGTCAGAATGACCTGCTCGCTGACTTCGTACAATTTGGCAAAGTTGAAGATCGACAGCGGGTTTTCCTGCCCATCGATGGTACCGGTCTTGAGGCCGAGATACACATCCGGCATCCCCATCGGCACCGGGCTGACCCCAAGCGTTTTGCCGAGCAAAAGCCATTCCGGCCCAGCCGGCATGCGTAGCTTCAGCCCGGCCAGATCTGCCGGCGCTTTCACCGGCCGGCGCTTGCCCAGCGCGACATGGCGGGTGCCGAGATAAGCGGTCGCCAGGATTTCAATGCCCATTTTCGCCGCAACGATGGCGCGATATTCGGCGCCGATCGGGCCATCGAAAACATGGCGCATATGGGTATAGTCGCGAAACAAATAGGCGCGGTTGAAGTAGCCATGCTCGGGCAATTGCTGCGCGACTTCGAACGTCGTCATCGTGCTCATCTCGAGATTGCCGCGCTGCAAGGCCTGCACTTCGGCGCCCTGGCGGAACAAGGTCGAGGCCGGATAGACCTCGACCTTCACCCCAGCATTGGCGCCGTCAACCGCGGCTTTGAACCCCTCCAGGCTTTTCGACAGAAAATCACCCGGAGGGGCGGCGGTCGAAACCCGCAGCAATGCCGGCGTCTGGGCGCGGGCGCTGGTGGCAAGCAGGCTGGCGGCCAGTCCGATAGTCAGATGGCGACGTTTGATCATCGAAGTTCTCCTGATGGGTTCAGCCATTGGCCGGTTGGATGCGCACCGCGAGCGTGCCAATGCCTTCAATGCTGGCCACAACCTTGTCACCGACCGACAGGAACGTGCCCTTCGGCGCGCCGACCCCCGCCGGCGTCCCGGTCAGCACCACATCACCCGGATCAAGCGTCATGATCCGTGACGCGATCGAAATCTGTTCGGCGATCGAAAAAATCATGTCGGTCGAACGCCCATCCTGCTTGACCGCGCCATTTACCGACAATTTCAGCCCGATATCCTGCGGGTTGGCGATCGCGCGCGCCGGGACCAGGCGTGGCCCCAACGGGCAGCAGGTGTCATTGGCTTTGCCGGCCACCCAATCCAGCTTGTAAAACGTTTCGGCGGCACGGTTGTGATCGCGCGCGGAAAAATCAATCGCAACCGTGTAGCCGGCGACGTGCGACATCGCGTCTTCGACCGATACGTTGCGCGCGCGCTTGCCGATCACGGCAGCGAGCTCGATTTCCCAGTCAAACGCCTGCGTTGCGATCGGCATGCAGACCGTATCGCCTTCGCCCACCACCGCATTGCGCGCCGGCTTCATGAAGAAGAACAGGCGCTGATCTTCCTTCTTAGCTCCCGGCATGCCCATTTCGGCGAGGTGGTCGAAATAATTGGCACCGGCGCATATCACCTTGCCGGGGTAAAGCAGCGGCGACAGGCGCCCACCGGCGACACTATCGGCGGCCGAAAGCTGCCCGGTTGCCCGATCCAGCGCGGCCAATGACGCTCCCCAATCGGCAAACAAATCGATCACCCCGGCAACCCCAGGCATGCCCACCCGCGCCAAACTCGGCGCCAGCGCATAGAGTTTGTCGCCCATCTCGATACAGGCGACGGCGCCCGCTGGGCTGGCAATGGTGGCGAGCGACCAGTCTTTTGCGGCCATGTTGTGGGTTCCTCGGGCTTGTGGTTGGCGCAGAATGATTTTATAAAATCTACGAGTCAATATGAAATCCTGAAATATGCCGGAAATTCACACAGCCACCCAAACCGGGCTCGCCTATGATCGCCTGCGCGACGAAATCCTGCATGGCGCGCTGATGCCGGGCGAACGGCTGCGCGCATCGGGCTTGCAGGATCGCTTTCAACTGGGACTGACCCCGATCCGCGAGGCGTTGATGCGTTTGGCTAATGAAGGCCTGGTGGAAGCCGAAACCCATCGGGGCGCGCGGGTGTCCGATGCGTCAGCCGCAGGTTTCGCCGATCTGATGGCGACACGACGAGTGATCGAACGGCACTGCCTGGTGCAGGCCATGCGCCTCGGCGATGCGGCGTGGGAGGCCGAGATCATCACCGCCCAGCATTTGCTCGTCCGTGCCGCGTTGCCCGAGACCACCCAAGACCGCGTTACCGCCGCGTCCTGGGAAGTTCTGCACCGTCGCTTCCACGCCGCCCTGGTCGCCGCCTGCGGGTCGGACTGGCTGCGTCATTTCTGGAACCAGTTGGCCGATCATTCCGCACGTTACCGCAAAATCCGGCTGCTGCATCATCGTGATGCCGTGGCCGAAGTGCGCGATCTGGCCGGCGAACATCGTGCGCTGGCCGACGCGGTGCTGGCGCGTGATCTCGACCGCGCACCAGCCTTGATGGACGCGCATCTGCTGGCCACCGAACGGTCGGTGGCGCGTTTCCTCACCGATGATACAGTCACCACCAAGGCGAAACCGGCACGCCGACGCGCGAAGGGGAGCCATGAGTGTGATTGACCATTTTGCCCGCGACCATCTGCCCGATGCGGCTGACTTGCCCGATATGATTTTCACTTTGCCGGCATTGCAGTACCCGGCGCGGCT
The DNA here is from genome assembly GCA_043740855.1 of Sphingomonadales bacterium. GTDB lineage: Bacteria > Pseudomonadota > Alphaproteobacteria > Sphingomonadales > Sphingomonadaceae > Novosphingobium. The sequence continues at coordinate 4,110 of JAYUBN010000108.1, forward strand.
CAATTGTGTGGCGCGCCTGCTCGATGATTGGGTCGCGCGTGGCCACGGCGCGGCGCCTTGCCTGATCGGCACTGCCGAGCGACTGAACTACGCCGAAGCCCAGGCACGGGTGAACCGGATTGCCAATATCCTGGTCGATCAGTTCGGCATCGCACCAGGCATGCGGGTGCTGCTGCGCGCGCCGAACTCACCGATGCTGGCGGCGTGCATGCTGGCGGTGATCAAGGCCGGCGCCATCGCAGTGCCAACCATGCCGATGCTGCGCGCGCGCGAACTGGTCTATCCGATGGAAAAATCCGAAATTGCCTTGGCGATCTGCGATATTCGCCTGCGCGACGACATGGTCGGCGCGCGCGCGATGGTGCCTGGTCCGGTGCTTTATTTCGGAACCGATGAGTTTGCCACATTGCTCGCCGGCGCGTCGGATGCGTTCACCGCCGTCGATACCGCGATCGATGATGTCTGCCTGATCGGCTTCACCTCGGGCACCACCGGCCAACCCAAAGGGGCGATGCATTTTCATCGCGATCTGCTGGCCGCCTGCGATGCCTATTCGGCGAATGTGTTACGGCCAACTGCGTCCGATCGCTTCATCGGATCCCCGCCTTTGGGCTTCACTTTCGGCATGGGCGGCATGCTGCTGTTTGCGCTGCATTGCGGTGCCAGCACGGTGTTGCTTGAACGCGCCGGGCCGGATGACCTTTTGACAGCAATTCCCCAGTACCAGGCAACGATTTGCGTCTCCGCGCCGACTGCCTATCGCGCCATGCTCGGCAAGCTCGCGGGCAATGATTTTTCGACGTTGCGCAAATGCGTGTCAGCCGGGGAAACCTTGCCGAAAGCTACTTTTGATGCGTGGCTGGCAGCGAGCGGCCTTCGCCTGCTCGACGGCATCGGCTCCACCGAAATGTTCCACATCTTCATTGCGTCCCCTGAAGATCAGGCCCGTGGCGGCGCCACCGGGCAGGTGGTGCCGGGCTACGAAGCGCGAGTGGTCGATCCGGCTGGCAATCAGCTTCCCGATGGCACATCAGGTCGCCTCGCGGTGCGTGGCCCAACCGGATGCAAATATCTGTCTGACCCACGGCAGAAAACCTATGTGCAAAACGGTTGGAACCTGACCG
>JAYUBN010000109.1:0-1501 GCA_043740855.1 Sphingomonadales bacterium
AAGCCTCGGCGTTGCCCGCCCAACCATCGCCGCCCACATCATGGCACTGGTGCGCAAGGGCCATCTGCTCGGGCGCGGCTACATGCTGCCGGTTGCCCAGCGCATTGTCGCGCTTGGAGCCGCGGCGATCGACCGCAAATACCATGCGGCGGCCCCCTTGGTCGCCGGCACGTCCAACCCCGCGACCGGATCGCGCAGTTTCGGTGGTGTCGCGCGCAACGTGATCGAAAACCTCGCCCGCCTCGGCGTCGCCACCAGCCTGGTCACCATCATCGGCGACGATGAAGCGGGCCGCGAAATTCTGCGGCAGTTGCGCGACCTCGGCGTCGATACTGGCCTGATCGCCACCAGTGCGACCGCCCCGACAGCGGAATATGTCGCAATCCTCGATCCCGCCAACGATCTTGCCCTCGGCATTGCCAACATGGGGGTGTTCGACCAGTTCAGCGTGGCGCAGTTCGAGCGCGCCTGGCCGCATCTGGCGTCCGCCGCGATTGTTTTCACCGACTGCAATTTGCCGGCCGAAATCCTCGCCGCGCTGATCACCCGCGCCCGAACCGCCAATTGCATGATGGCGGTGGATACCACATCCACATCGAAACCCGCCCGGCTGCCCCATGACCTTACCGGGGTGGATATCCTGTTCACCAATCGGGATGAGGCAGCCGGCATGCTCGGCCGCGCTATGGACCCCGAAGCGGCGGCCCTGGCGCTCCGCGAACGGGGGGCGGCGAAAGTCGTGCTGACCCTGGGCCGCGCCGGCTGCCTGGTCGCCGAGGCGAGCGGCATCACCCGCGTCCTGCCACCCCGCATCGTCGCCCGCGATGTCACCGGCGCCGGCGATGCACTGATCGCCGGCACCTTGTACCGGCTGCTGGCCGGCGAGAAACTCGCTGCTGCCGCCAAGGTCGGGGCGCGCCTCGCCGCGTTGACCGTGGCGAGTGAGGCAACCGTGCTGCCAACTTTGTCGGCTGACATGCTCGACCGCGCGCCGCGGACCAGAAAGGAAGCGTCATGATCACATTATCGGCTGAAGTTGCCGCAGCCGTCGCGGAAAATCGCCCGGTGGTGGCGCTCGAATCCACCATCATTTCCCACGGCATGCCCTGGCCGCAGAACGCGGAAACCGCGCGGCTGATCGAAGCCGAAATTCGCGCCGGCGGCGCTGTGCCCGCCACCATCGCGGTGATCAACGGGGTGCTGCGGGCGGGGTTGAATGACGCCGACCTGGAGCGGTTGGGCCGCGATCCCGGGGTGGTGAAAGCCGCCAGCCGAGACCTCGCGGTCGCCATGGCGCGCGGCGGCAGCGCTGGCACCACGGTATCCGCGACCATGGTCATCGCCGAGCGCGCCGGCATCGCAATCTTCGCCACCGGCGGCGTTGGCGGGGTGCATCGCGGCGCCGAAGCCAGCTTCGATATTTCGGCCGATCTGGTCGAATTGGGCCGCACCCCAACCGCGGTGATCTGCGCCGGGGTGAAATCCATCCTCGACATTCCCA